>JACQJP010000022.1 GCA_016204975.1 Elusimicrobiota bacterium | reverse complement strand
TTGCCAAGTCAATTTGGGAGCGAGACAAGGCGTGAGGAGCGTGGCATAGCTGGAGGCTATGTGAGCGACGAACAACGCAGTCGCAGCCCCAAAGTGCCTTGGCCCTTCGGGGAGGCCCATCTTCGGCCGGCTGCTGCGTTGCTCCTCCTCAACGTACCTTCGGGTACGCTTCGTCGTCTCGCCTTGCATCCGTCTCAAATCTGGGCCTCCAAATGTGCCAGTAATTTCTTCACGGACCCTTAGCTTCATGGGGCCCCCAGGGAGGAGTTGCGGCCGGAGGGCAGGAGGTGGTCTGTTCGGGAGAGGGCCGCTTCGATCTGCTGTTCCATTTTTGCCCCGGCGATTTCTTGGGCTACGCGGATGGCATGGAAGAGCGCTACCGCATTGGATTTTCCGTGGCAGATGATCACGGTTCCCCGGACCCCCAGGAGCGGTGCCCCCCCATACTCTTCGTAGCTGAGGCGTTTTTTGAGCTTTCGGAAGACGTTTTTTAAAAGAAGGGCCCCCCATTTGGCCCTGACGCTTTGGGCGATCTCCCGGCGGAGGGTATCGAAGATGGAGGAGGCCACCCCTTCGCAGAGCTTGAGCGCCACGTTGCCCACAAATCCGTCGCAGACGACGACGTCGGTAGATCCGCGAGGGAGGTCGGAGCCTTCCACGGGTCCTCTAAAATGCAGGAGGCTGGTTTTCAAGAGAGGCAGGGTTTCCCGCACGAGCTCGTTGCCTTTGGATTCCTCCTCTCCAATGGAGAGAATGCCTACGGAGGGATTTTCAATTTTCAACACTGTCCGGCAGTATTGGATCCCCATCTGGGCGAACTGCAGCAGGTGCCAAGGCTTGCAGTCGGAGTTGGCTCCGGCATCCAGCAGGATGGAGGCTCCCCGCAGGGTGGGAAAGGGGACGGCGATGGCCGGGCGCAGGACCCCGGGGATGCGTTTCAGGCTCCACAGGGAGGCCACCATCGCGGCCCCGGAGTTTCCGGCCGAAATCATGGCGTCCGCCTTTTTTTGGGCCAGTTGTCTGGCGGCCACCAGGAGGGAGGAATCGGGCTTCTCCCGGCAGGCCCGGGCGGGCTCTTCTGCCATCTGTATCTCCTGGGAGGCGGGCACGAGCTTCAGGCGCGGGTGCCGCAGAAGGCCCCGTTTTTCCAAAAGCGGCAGGAGGCGTTCTTCTGGGCCTACCAATTGGAGTTCGCAATCGAGATCCTTTAAGGCCTGGCAGCAGGCCTCTACGACCGGCGCGGGGCCGAAGTCCCCCCCCAGGCCGTCCAAGGCGATCCTCACCCTTCCGCCTCCGGGGACTCCTTGCCCTTTTTCTTTTCTTTGACCGGGCGGAGAAGCTGCCCATCGTAGAAGCCGCAGGAAGGGCAGATGTGGTGCGTCCGTTTTGCGGCGTGGCACTGGGGACAGTGCGTCAGAGCGGGAATCTCAAGCCTCCAGTTGCTGGCTCGGCGCATGTCGCGTCTGGAGCGGGTGTGTCTTCTTTTAGGGTTGGCCATAGTGCAATCTCCTATGAACAGGGAAGGTCTCTTAATTTTTTTGGGCGGGACAATTTTTGGAAGCGGGAGGGAGGCTGCGGCCGGCAAGGACAGGGCGCGCGATTTTTGTTGGCCCCACAGTTGGAACAGAGCCCTTGGCAGCCGGCTCGGCACAGCGGCTTGGGGGGAATCAGAAGAACAATTCCCTGCCGGATCTCCTCCGCCATGTCAATGGTTTGTTGGGTGAAGGCGAATATCCCTTCGACCGGAAGCTTGAAATGGGCTTGAAATTTCTCCAGACAGCGGCTGCACTCCAGCTCCCAGCTTCCTTCCACTTCTCCCTGGGCCAGGATGTTGTCGGTGCCCACGGAGAACTCCATCTGCAGGGCGAAGGGTTCGGTCAGCCTGGCTCCCGCGTCGTCTTCCCAGGAAATCTCTCGGGGCTCCAGGCGGGTTTCCAGCTCCATCCCGTCGTGCTTTTGGATTTCCCGGATGGATATTTTAAGAGGAGATCTCATGGGTTGCAAGGGCCTTGAGTTTTTGGATGATGGCTTCCCCCATCTCGCGGGTGGTGGCGCATCCTCCCAGATCATAGGTGAGGTGACGCCTTTCGCTTAAGACCTGAGCCACCGCCTGCTCCAACCTTTGAGAGGCCTGCACCTGCCCCAGGTGCCGCAGCATCAGCATGGCGGAGAGGATGAGGGCGGTGGGGTTGACCTTGTTTAAGCCCACATATTTCGGGGCCGAACCGTGGACCGCTTCGAAGAGGGCCGTCTCCGTGCCGAAGTTGGCTCCCGGCGCCACCCCCAGTCCGCCGATCAAGCCCGCGCAGAGGTCGGAGAGGATGTCCCCATAGAGGTTGGGTAGCGCCAGCACATCGTAGAACTGGGGTTTTAACACCAGCTGCATGCACATGTTGTCAATCAGGCGTTCCTCATACTCTACGCGTCCCTCGAATTTTTTCGCCACCTGCCGGGCCACCTCCAAAAAAAGGCCGTCGGTGCACTTCATGATGTTGGCTTTGGTGACGACGGTCACCTTGCGCCTTTTGTGTTGCATGGCGTACTCGAAGGCGAAGCGCACGAGTCTCTCCGTGGCTTTCTCGGAGATGGGTTTGATCGAGATGGCGGCGTTCTTTGCGATTTTTCCATCGGCCATCTCCTCGATTTTTTTGGCTTCGGGGCTGCCGGGCGCAAATTCCACTCCTGCATAGAGGTCCTCCGTGTTTTCCCTCACCACCACCAGGTCCACCCGCCTGGCAGGCGTGGGGGCCTGGGCGTAGAGCTTGCAGGGTCGCACGCAGGCGTAAAGGTCCAGCTCTCTCCTTAAAGCGACGTTCACGGAGCGAAACCCCGTGCCGATGGGGGTGGTGATCGGCCCCTTCAGAGCCACCCGGTTTTTGCGGATGGAATCTAGGGTCTTTTGGGGAAGCAGGGTGCCGTGTTTTTTGAGGGCTGCCTCTCCGGCTTCCGCCATTTCCCATTCGATGGGAACCTCGGTGGCTTCCACGACGTCGCGCACGACTTCCGCGAGCTCCGGTCCGGTTCCGTCCCCCGGGATGAGTGTGATTCGGTGGGCCATTCTTACTACATAACATTTTTGAAAGCCCGGAGAAAGCGGAAAATCGCGCAGGTTCGCGCGGTTTAGGGTATGCAGGATGTGGGCGAAGGGGTCTGGAGGAGTTTTTGGTAGAGTTCCTCTTGCCGGCGGACCATGTGGCGGATGTCGAACTCCTGGGAGATGGATTTTTTGGCGTTCCCCCCCAGGGTTTTGCGAAGCTCCGGATCGGCAATCAATTTAGAAACCTTTTGGGTGAGGGAGTTCAGGTCCTGGGGGCAAGCGGTATAGCCGTTGGTTCCCTCCTCAATCAGCTCCCCGATTCCCCCCACTGCATAGGCGGCGCAGGCCACTCCCGAGGCCATGGCCTCTACCAGGCTTCTGGGGAGCCCCTCCCAGAGGGAGGTGAGGACAAAGAGGTCCGTGACCGCCAGGATCTCCGGAACATCCCGCCTCCAGCCCAAAAGCCGGACCTTCTCCGTGAGACCCTTCTGGGCCAGGAACCGCTCCAGCCTGGGCCTGCCTGGTCCGTTTCCTATAAAAAGGAAACGGGCGGCAGGATGCCGGGGCAGTATCCTGCGGGCCAGCTCCAAAAAGTCTTGCGGGTTTTTCTGGGGCTTGAAGTTTCCGACCGAGGTGATGAGAACGGATGAGGATGCCGCTCCCAGCTCCGCCCTCTTTTGATCCGGTTTTTCAAGCCCGGCCGGGAAGCGGGCGAGATCGATTCCGCTTCGGATGAGGTGATGTTGGGCGGAGGTTGCGATTCGAAGGCGCTGCGCCTCTTCGCGATTTTCCCGGCTGACAAAGATCAGGGCCTGGGTGATGCGGGCGGTACGCCTTTCCAGAAAAATCAGCAAACGGCGGAGGATTCCCTGCTGCCGGGGGTTAAACCCGAAGCCATGGTAGGTATGGATGCGGCAGGGGACCCCGGCCAGATGAGCCGCCCAGCGTCCCAGGATGCCGGCCTTGGAGGAGTGGGTGTGAAGAATCTGCGGGCGCTCCTTGCGCAGGATTCGATAGATTTCCAGCAGGGCCAGGAGGTCTTGGAGGGGGCGGATGGGGCGGCCCAGGTGGGGCACTGTGGATTGGGCGACCGGCAGGCTTTGCGTCTCGGGGTCCAGTATTCCTCCGGGGCCGTAGGCAAGATGTGGTCGGAAGAGTTTGGGGTCGAGGTGGCGGACGGTATAAAGGGTGTTTTGCTGAGCCCCGCCCAACTCCAGTTGGGTGATGAGGTGGAGGATCTTGATCATCCTGCGAGGATGGCCTCGGCGGTTTTTTTCCCGTCCAGGATGGCTTCCTCCATGAAGGAGTACTTCCAGGCGCCGTAGCGCCCGATGGAATGGACATGGTTTTTGAGCAGGAATTTCTGGATGAAGGGCAAGGCCTGGCGACGGTGCCGGTCATAGATCACATAGGCGCAGGGGATGGGGAGCCAGCGGCTCACGACCGGGCGGTCCCGGCCCTTCAGCAGCCCGCAGCGCGAAAGATTCTGCCAGGCAGTCTTCTCCATCTCACGGAGGGGAAAGGACCCGAACGGAGTCAGGGGGTCCGTGAATCCGGGTCGGGCAAACTCAATGTAGAGGGAACTGGTGCCTGGGGGGGCGGCATGCGGGGAGAAGTTGGAATAGAATCCGACGCGATAGAAGGGAAAGCTTTTTTCGGGGAAGTATATCCAGTGGGCCTGGGAGATTCGAGGGCGGTTGACCCCTAGGTTGAGGCACAAGACGCCGGCATAGCGCAATCCTCGGCGGGCCAGGCGGAGGCCTTCCGGCAGAGCGCCGGCTAAGTCCAGGAAGTGGGGCAGGGGCAGGGTAGTTACCAATATCTCATAGGCTACCTCCCCCACTCCCTCTATCTCGACCCTCTTTCGTTTTAAATCCACATGGGTGGCCGGAGCGTTTGTGACGATGTGGGAGATGCGTTCGGCCAGGGCGCCGGCCAAGGCCTGGGTCCCGCCCTTTTTGGGGTAGCGGAAAGTGGCGTTGTAACCGAAAAATTTTTTTTGGGGGGCGAGGGCTCCGTAGAGCACT
The DNA here is from genome assembly GCA_016204975.1 of Elusimicrobiota bacterium. Lineage (GTDB taxonomy): Bacteria > Elusimicrobiota > Elusimicrobia > JACQJP01 > JACQJP01 > JACQJP01. Next base: position 52,717 of record JACQJP010000022.1, on the reverse strand, counting down.
TCCTCTAATTGGGAGCGGGGAACGAATGGGGCCACCCACTCCGGAGTCATTTCGCTCAAGGGGGCCCGCCAGAGCTTGCGGTTGTAGGGAAACATGAAGTGTCTGCAGATCCCCTCTCCAAATGTGGCCAGGGCCCAGTCCTGGAAGGAAGGATTTTTGTCGGATTTTTGGAGCTCTGCGCGCCGGAGGCTTCGGAGAAACCCCGTGACGCACTCCCGGACGGTCGCGGTGGGCAGCCCGAAGGTGTTGGCCTGAAAGGGATAGCGGGTGAGGGTTTTTTGCGAATAGATCCAGGACCGCCTTTGGTGCTGGAGGGTGTTTCCTTTTAGAAGGTCCAGAATAAGACGTTTTCCGTAGGGGGTGTGCAGGTGCAGCAGGTGCCCGGTGTAATCGAAGGTAAATCCCTCCTGCCGGACCGACCCTGCCAGGCCTCCCACGGAGCTCTTTTTTTCCGCGACCAGGACCCTGATTTTTTTGGAGGTTTCTTTTTGCAGATGGTAGGCGCAGGAAAGCCCGGCCAGGCCAGCCCCCAGGACTAAGACGTCAACGTGGGTGGTCATCCCATCGGAATTTTAGCGATTTTCCAGCTGATCAATAGAAGCTCAATGCCGGCTACGGCATAGACCCAGAGAGCCCAGGTGGTGGAGACCTGGGTGATGAGAAAGGCGCAGAGGGAAAGCAGCAGCCCCGCGGCAGAGGTGAGGGCCAATATCTCCGTCTTGGAAAAACCCAGCGCCATGAGCCTTAAGGCGAAGTGATCCTTGCTGGCGAGAAAAGGGGATTTCTTGCGCGTCAGGCGCAGGATCATGACCAGGAAGGTGTCATAGAGGGGAATGCCTAGGATCAGGAAGGGAGCGTAGACCCCCAGGGGGTTCCAGTGGGAGTAGGAGCTTCCCAAGGAAAGGGAGGCCAGGGCGAATCCCAAAAAGAGGCTGCCGGCATCCCCCAGGAAGATTTTCCGGCGCTGGGAAAGGTTGTAAGGCAGAAAGCCCAGACAGGCTCCCGATAGGGCGGCCGCGGCGAAGTTGACGTAGATGTTTTCCGAGGGAAGGGTGATCCAGAGAAATCCCAGGGAGGCGACGGCGGCCTGCAGCGGGCAAAGTCCGTCCATAACGTCGATGAGGTTGAGGGCGTTGGTGATTCCCACCACCCACAGCAGGGTCAGCAGGATAGCCACCAGGTCCGGCTGGATGAAGTGAATCCGCACCCCGTAGAGGGTGAGCAGGAGGGCGGCGAGAATTTGGATCAGAAATTTTGTTTTGAAGTGCAGCCCCTTCGGTTTTTTCCAGTCGTCCATCAGCCCCAACAGGAAGATCAGGGTGCTGCCGAGGTAGAGGCCCCGCAGGTTGTAGAGGGTTCCGGTCGGAAACTGGGTAAACAGCCGTATTGCGGTCAGGGTGCCGATAAAACCCAGCCAGATGGCCGCCCCTCCGAGCTGGGGAACGGTTTGGGCGTGGGTTTTGACGGGTGCGGCGGGGGCGTCCTGGATGTTCAGGCGCAGGGCCAGCATGCGGAAAAGAGGCGTGGAAAGCAGAGCCAGCAGGAAGCTGCAGAGGATCGTGTAGAGATAAAGCGGCATGATGGGAAGTAGAGGGAGATGTTAGCATTTTTGCTGCAGAGGCTTTTTGGGCGCCAGGCGGGGGTGGCGGTAGATTCTCCACCGGTAGAGGACGGCCAGGAGGAGCCACCCCAGGGTCTGGAGCCCGTAGAGGAGGCTGGGCCGAAAGTGAATGGAGGAGGCTTCGGAAAAGTATCGGGCGGGGGTGGGGATGTCCCCGATGCGGAAGCCAGCCAGGGAGATTTGAAACAGCATCTGCTGATCGAACACGAAATCATCCGAGTTGTCCTCCCACCGCACGGTTTCTAAGACCTTGCGGGAGTAGGCCCGCAGGCCGGTGTGCCATTCCCCCAGGTTCTGTCCCATCCAGAGGTTTTCCAGGAGGGAGAGGGCGCGGTTGGCCAAATATTTATAAACCGGCATCCCCCCCGCCAGAGCCTCCCGCCGTGTCCGGATGCGGTTGCCCAACACCACGTCGCAGATGCCGTCGCGGATCAAACCGACGAGGTATGGGGTCAGTCCCGGGTCGTATTGGTAGTCCGGGTGGATCATCAAAATGACCTGGGCGTCGGTTTTGAGGGCTTCCAGGTAGCAGGTTTTCTGGTTGGCGCCGTAGCCTCGGTTTGCGCCGTGGCGGATGGCTCGCAGGCCCAGGCTTTGGGCCAGGGCGAAGGTCTGATCTTGCGAGCCGTCATCCACCAGCAGGATATCCCGGCAAAGCTCTTTGGGGATTTCCCGCACCGTCGCTTCCAGGGTCTTGGCCGCGTTGTAGGCGGGCAGGACGATTAAGACCTTCGCTTTTCCCCAAGCCATGTTCCCAAAATGGTGTAGAGGCCACGGACCGCATCGGTCCAGCAGATCTTCTTCCCCTCTTGGCGGCTCCGGGCCTGGAAGGCGATGGGAATCTCCACGATCCTTTTTCCGCGCAGGGCCAGTTTGACGGAGATCTCCGCCTCCACCTCAAATCCCCTGGATTGTAGATCCAGCTCCAGGAGGGTCTGACGGGTAAAGGCCTTGTATCCGGTGTAGGCGTCCGTCAGGCTGGACCCGCAGAGGCAGTTGATGAGTCCGGTCAGGAGTTGATTGCCCTTCAGATACAGGGGGCTGAATATCTTGGAGTCCGGGCTAAGGATGCGGGAGCCGTAGACCGCCTCGGCCTCACGGCGCTTCAGGGGACCCAGGAGTTCCGGGAGGTAGCGCGGGTCATATTCTAAATCCGCGTCCTGAATGACGCAGAATCTTCCCCGTAAGGTGCCGGCGGCGGTCTGTAGGGCGGCTCCCTTGCCTCGGTTTTTGGGGTGCTTCAGGAGCTTGAGACCCGGATGGGAGTTTTGGCGGAGGAACTCCTCGAGCCACTGCCGGCTGCCATCGGTGGAGCCGTCGTCCACCAGGATGATTTCTTTTTGGATTTCCAGGGCGCAGAGCTTGGGGAGAATCCGGGGGAGGCTGCGCCTTTCATTGAAGATCGGCACCAGCAGCGAGATCTCCGGGGTTTCGGGAAGGTTCATGATTTTTGCAGGAGCTGGAGGTAGAGCTCCCTGACTTTTTGAACCATTATATCAGTTGAGAATTTGGTTTCGATCAATTTTTTCGCTTGGGAGACCACGCAACGAACCTCGGAGGGATTTTTCCTAAGATGGGTCACTGTTTCCAACAGGGCCTCGATGTCTCCATCCGCAACGAGGTAGCCTGTTTCGCCGTGTTGGATGATTTCGGGGGTTCCCCCCACCGCGCTGGCGATACAGACCACCTCGCTTTGCATGGCCTCCATGATCGCGTTGGGAAGGCCCTCATCTCGAGACAGCAGAAAGAAGGCGTCTAAAAGGCGGAGAAAATCCGTAGCAGGGTTTTGCCATCCCACCAGGCGGATTCTGTTGGCATGGGAGCCTAAGCGGGGAAGTCCCGATTCGATTTTTTTCCGATCGGGGCCGTCTCCGGCGATCAAAAGATAGAGGTCCGGAAATTTTGAGAGCGCGCGCTCGGCCAGGAGCAGGAGCCGGTCGGAGTATTTTTGAGGATCCAGGCGCATGAGGGAGCCTAGGACGTAGGCGGGGTCGGGGAGGCCGAAGGCTTTGCGCAGAGTCTCTCGGGGGGACGTCGCGCGGGCGGGGTGGAACTCCGCGCAGCCTCGAACCACCCGGAGCTTGGAGGCCGGGAAGTTTTTTTTCAAGAGAAGGCCTCGCAGGTTTTCGGAATTGACCAGCAGGAGGTCGTCCCAGCGGCGGCTCAGGGCAGCGCTCAAGCGCCAGTGAGGAAATCTTGCCCAGTAATCCATGGCCCTTTGGCTGGCCAGAAGCGCCGGAACCCGGGCCAGGCCCTTTCCCAGGAGCCTACCCAGGAGGTTGCCCCGGTACATGTAGGTATGGAGGATCCGGGGGCGGCCATCCTTGAGCCATCGGTACAAGCGCAATGGATTTCCCCCCACCCAGCGCAGGGGGATCCCCAGGTCCTGGATCTGGCGGCCGATCTCCCCGTGCTCCTTGAGGTAGCCTACCTCGAACTCAAACTCGCCGCGCAGGCGTTTCAGAATGGTCCAGAGAAACCGTTCCGTTCCTCCCAGGTGGGTGCTGGTGATGAGGTGAAAGACTTTTGGTTGGGAACTCATGTATAGCGGCGCAGGGCTTGGAGGATGGCTGAGGTAGGGATCTGATCCATGCAGTGCCGAGGCTGGGTGCATTTGGGGAGGTAGGTGCAGGCACACGGTTCGGGGGACCCGAGATGCACCCCGCGGCCGTAGAGCTCCGTTTCTTGGTGGGCGGTGGGGCCGAAGAGGGTGACCACGCCTTTGCGCAGGGCGACTGCGACATGCATGGCCAGGGTGTCGGTGGTGAGGAGGCTGTCGCAGAGTCGGCAGACGGCAAAGAACTGTTCCAGGGAGAGGTCGGTTGGGGTTCTGGTGAAGCGCGGATGGGACCGCAGGTTTTTGGCAATCTTCCCATTTCGCTCTTTTTCTTCCGGACCTCCCAAAAGAAGCACCCGAAACTCCGTTTCTTTGAGGATGGCGCGGATGATCTCTTCACAGCGTGTGAGGGAGGGCTGGCGGGAGATCCATCGCCTGCCGCAGCCCAGGTTGACTCCGACCGTGGGGGCACCCCTCCTGGTGAGGCCATGCTCCCGGGCCCAGCCTCGGGCGAAGGAGAGGGCGCGGGCTGGGATGGGAAGGAAGGAAGCGTAGTCTTGCGGGTATCGGGACAGATCCAGCTGGAGAATCCCCCCCCACAGCCTTTGATAGCTTTGGGTGTTGGCGCGTTTGAGGCGGTTGGCGGTCGCCAGGCTTGCGTCGGGGTCTCGGCCAAGGATTCCCATTTGGAAGTAGGGGGCGCTCTCCGGGGTGTAGTGCCTTTGGCCGTTCTCGTCGAGAGTGGCCCCGATCCAGCGCTCAAAGCGAAGGGTGTGAAACAACGCGCAGGCGGCCGGTTCCTCATCCATGTTGAGAACCAGTTCGAAGGGGAACCTCCGGAGATTTTTTTGGGTGGAGGCGCTGCGCAGGTGCAGAAAGGCTATTTCCGGGTTTTTTTTGAGGATCGCACGGGAGGCGGGGTCGCTCAGCCAGTGGATGCAGCGGCGTGGGTATTTCTTCTTGAGGGGTTTCAGCAGGGAGGTGGAGCGGAGCACGTCCCCCATCGCCCCCAGTTTAATTATGAGAATATTTTTGGGCATTCTAAGTGGACTTTTGCAAAATGGAATTGGGGTCCTGTCTGGGGTTTGCCCTTAGCCCCCGGACCCCGGGAAACCAGTCCCGTCGGTTTCCCCCAGAGGGTCCCACGCAGCCTTCGGCTGGTGTCCGAACGGATCGCCAAAACTGCAGCGAAGTCCACTCCACTACGGGGTCTGCAGGGCAAATCCCCAGCCATCCCCTTCTCCATAAATTTGCAAAAGTCCATCTCTCACGATCTCTTTTCCAGAATCTCCTGGTGCCAGAGCTCCAGCATCAGAAGGGCCCAGAGTTGGTATCCGAACTCCCTTTTTCCCTCCAGGTGGAGGCGGACCATCTGCCGGAGGGCGGAGGGATCAAAGTAGGGGCGTGCCAGAGCCTGGGGGGAAAGGACCGTTTCGACGAGCCTCTCTTTGAGAGAGGTGCGCAGCCACTGGCCCACGGGAATGGAGAAGCCCTGTTTTCCTCGGGAATAGATTTTTTTCGGCAGGCGGTCTTTAAAGGCCTGGCGTAGGATCCATTTTGAGCTCCAGGGCCGGTTCAGTTTCCAGGGGTCGGGGATCTGGTAGGCGAACTCCACGAACCGGTGGTCTAGGAAGGGGGAGCGGGTCTCGAGGGAGTTGGCCATGCTGGCGATGTCCATCTTGGCCATGAGGCACTCCGGAAGATAGGACTTTAAGTCCACATACAGCATCTGCCGGAGTTTCTCTTCCCCCGAGCATTCCTGGAACAGGGCGTTTAGGTAACCCTCTGCGCGGGAAAGGGCTCCTGGGCTAAGATCGGGTCCTCGAATTTTTTCCTTCATCCAGGGGGAATAGATCTCGTCTTTCTCGCGGTCTGAGAAGTAACGGAGGGTGGACAGGTATCGGGCCTGGGGAGGTTCCGAGGCGATTTGGCTGAACCTCTTCAGGCGCCATAGAAGCCCCAGGGGGGCGCGCCTTTCCGGAAGGCGCCGGGAGAGGGCCTGGAAAAAGGAGAAGCCCGGCAAGGAACTCAAGGGGAGCTGGTTCAAAAGGAGCATGGCCCGGTAACGCAGGTATCCCGCAAAGGTCTCGTCCCCCCCGTCGCCGTTTAAGGCCACGGTGACGCTTTTCCTTGTCTCCCGGGCGACATAGTAGCTGGGAAGGGCGCTGGAGTCGGCGTAGGGTTCTCCATAGTGCCGGGCGAGCTTCGAAAGCACATCGCTCATCTCGGCTCGGACGATGAGTTCATGGTGGTCGCATCCGAAGTGCCGGGCTGCGTGGCGGGCGTAAGCCAGTTCGGAAAAATCTCTTTCCGTAAAGCCGATGGAGAAGGTCTTAACGGGGCGCGGGGAGAGCTCGCTCATCAAGGCCACCACGCAGCTGGAATCTATTCCTCCGGAAAGAAAGGCGCCCAAGGGGACTTCCGAGATCATGCGCAGCCGGACTGCCTCCTTCAGCTTTTCCAGAAGAAGCGCCTTCGTTTCGGAAAAGTTTAAGGCGAGGGTCTTTCCCACCGGCAGCTCCCAGTATCTTTGGAGGCGGCACACGCCATCTTGAAACAGCAGGGTGTGGGCCGGCGGCAGCTTTTGGACCCCTTCCAAGATGCTCTGAGGGCTGGGGATGTACTGCAGGGAGAGGTAGAGATCGATGGCCGCCAGATTGATTTGCCTGGGCAGGCGCGGGTGGGGCAGGAGCCCCTGCATCTCGGAGGCGAAGGCCAGCTCCCCCCCCATTTCAAAATAGAACAGCGGTTTTTTGCCCAGGCGGTCCCGCGCCAGCAGGAGCTGTTTTTTCCTCTCGTCCCATAGGGCGAAGGCGAACATCCCGCGCAGATATCGGACGCATCCCTCACCGTACTCTTCATAAAGATGGACGATGGTTTCCGTATCGCTTTGGGTCTTGAAACGATGCCCCAGGCCTTCCAGAAGCTCCCGGAGCTCCTGGTAGTTGTAGATTTCTCCATTCAAGACCACCCAGACCGTTTCGTCCTCGTTGGAGATGGGCTGGTCTCCGGTCTTGAGATCTATGATCCGGAGTCTGCGGACCCCCAGGGCGACGGAGTCTTTCCGATAAAACCCCTCCTGATCCGGTCCTCGGTGCAGGAGCGCATCGGTCATGGCCTGGAGGATCTGTGAGGACTGGGAGGACAGAGGTCTGGGAGCGCTGCAAAGGCCGGCGATTCCGCACATGGGGTCAACCTTCCTGCGCCTGGGCGGTGAGCTTCTCCATTCCCGTGCCTAGACGGAAAAAAAAGAAGATACCCAGAGAGACGGTAAAGAGGTACCCCGCCAGGTGCAGAATCACGGCGTAACTAAAGGCCAGGGTGTGGGGGATTTGATGGAGTTTGAGAGCCTCCGTGACGGCGAACTCAAAGGTGCCGATGTAGCCCGGGGCCGCCGGGATGGCGGTGGAGAAGGCCGCCGCCGCCAGGACGAAGGCGAAGGTGATGGGGGGAGTCCCCTGGAGCCCCGGCAGGACCTGCGCCATGAGGGTAAACAAAAAGAAATCGATGCTCCAGATGGTGAGGCTCAGGGCCAGAATGGAGGCGAAGCGCCGGAGAGGTTGTGCCGAGGCCAGGCCCCGCTCGATGCGGGACAAAGAGGCTTGGACCTGGGGATGTGCCTGAAGGGTTGCGGCGATTTTCGGAAAGGCCATGAGCCTCTTCAGGAAGAGGGCTCCGAATAAAAGCAGAAGCAGCGAGACCACCAGGACGACCCAGACATGGGAGTGGACCCTTTCCACCCAGGGGAGGGTCGGGTGCTGGGGGAGGGTGACCAGAAAGAGGGTGGCCAAAATGGTCAGATCGAAGAGCCTTTCGGTGATGACCGTGGCCAAGCAGGTGAGTTTGGGAAGCTGCAGCTTTTTGCTGACCAGATAGGCTCGGAGGAACTCCCCGGCGCGGAAGGGGAGCAGGTTATTGCAGGCCAGGCCGATGGCGAGGGCGGGAAAGGTGATTTTTGCGGAGGCGGTCTTTTGGGAGCTCAAAATGAGAGCCCATCGGATCGCACGGAGGTAGGCCTCAAAATAGACGAGCAGCCCTAAGGGAAAAATCCAATGCCAGCGGGCTTTGGATAGGGTTTGAAGAAATTCCTGCCACTGGACTCCTCTGAGGACCCAGCCCAACAGCAGGGCGCTCAAAAAAAGGCTCAGCAGCAGCCTGGCGGTTTTTTTTGTCCTCATGGTTGCGGTGTTTTCATTCTCCAGAAAAGGCTCCAGGCCCAGGCCAGACCCCGAAGGCGTGTGGAGCCGGCACTCCCCGACCGTAGTCGGGTCCCGCAGGCCAGGACCGCGAGCAGGGGTGCCAGGCAGAGTTCCCAGTAGGGCGGCCAGTAGCGGATGGCAATTCGGCTCTGGGTTCGCATGGAACCGGGATCCCTTGGGGCAGCGAGATTATAGCTTTGCAGAAGCCCCCGATAAAGGGAAGGTTCGCGGGGAGCTCCCTCCCCATAGGCTCTCCAGCCGGGGTAGAGGGGCACCGAAAGAATCAATCTGGCGGGCAGCGAGGAGTTGGGGATGGAGGCGATCCACCTTTCCGGTTCGGGGTTGCTCCAAGAAACTTCTGCTATGCCGGAGTCGTCCTGAAGGAGATAAACGGGTGGCCGGGCCCGCTCGTTTTTATATAAGGCGAGCCCCGGAAAGCGCCGCCAGGGTTTTTGGCGGGGCAGTAGGTGTGGCGTCAGGTAGTACTGGATGCCCAGCAGGTCCATCCCCGCAGTGGGGTAGTTGGTGAGGTAGACGCGGCTGGCATCGGCGGCGGGGCGTCCTTGGCTGCGGGAGGTCCAATAGGCGTAGCGGGCCAGGTAGAAGGCCTCATAGCCCGAGGCGTTCGCCAGGCGGTACAGCAGGCTTTTGTTGGCGTTCAAGTCCGGGTGGGTGGCGATGCGGGCGCCGGAGAGGCGGACCATGGCGGGATGGGGTTTGAGATACGGCGAGGCATCCTGGGAAGAGAGGTAGGCCCTTCCCCAGCCCAGGAGATCCGCTAGGGTTAGGCCAAGAAACAGCAGCTTCCATGCCCTTTTCACTTTTTTACTGGACTCCCATTTTTTCCAGCCGTATCCGGCGGCCAGCAACAGGCCCCAGATGAGCAGAAGCTCGAACCTGGCAGGCGTTCTCAGCATCCCCAAGATGGGGAGTTTGAGCAGCAGGGGGTGCAGCGGGTTGTGGCTTCCGGAGGCGAAGAAAACTCCGGCAGCGATCAGGGCCAAGAGGGGGCTTCTAAGAGATCGGTTTTGAAAGAGTCCCCAGAGAGCGAAGCCCAGAGGGAGAAGTCCCAGGTAGAGGCTATAGGATTCGAAAAATTCGGAGGGGGTGGGAAGGTGAAAGCTGCCGGCTTGGGGGTTTCCGAAGGCATCGGGCCACAGCAGGACCCACCACTGCGCCGGGGAGACGGAGTAGGCGGAGGCATAGAGCGAGACGGGCCAATGGGTGCGCACCGACTGAAGAAGAAATTCCCACGTCAGATAGATCTGCGGAAGGCACAGGAAAAAACTGAGCAGGGCGGCCAGGGCCAGGGAGGTCACGCGCGGGAGGCGCGGTGGCTTTAGGATGGAAAAGAGGAACAGTCCGATCAGGTTAATGAGAAAAAACTGCGGGTGTCCGGAGAGAAGTTGCAAGGCCAGCAGAAACCCCAATGGGACCGTGCGTCGGGTGAAATAACAGGTCCAGATCCAGGGAATCCAGCTGAGGGAAAAAAGAAGGGTAGGAACCCCTTGCGGAATGCGAAATAGGACGAATGGGCTGAGAGCGTAGGCGGCGGCCAGCCATAGAGCCCCCAGGGGAGAAAGCCTCCACTGCCGGGCCAGGACGTAGGTTCCCAGGGCCGCCAGGAAAAGATGGGCGAGCAGGGTGAGGTTCATGGCCTGCAGGGTGGGCAGGAAATAGAAGAGAAGGGATCCGGGATAGAGGACGGCGGACTGGGGATTGGCCAACAGGGGGGTTCCCAGGAATAGGGAAGGATTCCAAAAGGGCAGCCTTCCTTCCTGTAGACTTGCCGAGACGCCGTGGCGCAGCGGAAGGTGGTAGGCATAGAGGTCGCCGTAGTTGGAGAAGGTTCTGTGGGGTTGGGTGAGGACCCATGGAAAATCCCATAGGATCCAAAGCAGGAAAATTCCCGCGATCAGCGCCAGCTCTCGGCACCTAAGCATATTCGCACCGGACTTTTGCAAAGAGGTACTTTAGGGGGTCTGTCCGGGGTTGCCTTTCGAAAAACGCTCGCCATTTGCGAGGCTCGCTCCCGAGTTTGGCTTGGCTCTCGCTTCGCTCGTAGCCCAGGGCCAAGCCAAACAGGTTTTTCTCCAGGCAATCCCCGGCCATCCCTCCTCTCAATATTTTTGCAAAAGTCCGGGTATTAAGATTCCCAACAAGGTTGCGGCGGTAATAGCTAGGCCCACCAGAAAGGATAAGGGCTCGTAGCGCATCTGGATCTGAATGGGCCCGACCTCGACAGGCACCTGGGGAAATCCGAGAGCGCTTTTTTGAATTTCTCTTTCTTTGCCGTTGACGTAGATTTTCCATCCCGGGTAAAAGGTTTGGGAGATCGTTACCCAGCCCTCCTCGGGGGCGGCGCCTTGGAAGAGGAGGTGGCTCTCGGTTTTCTGCACAAAGTGGAGCGGCTGGATCGCCTCAAACTCTGCCCGGGACCAGTAGGCCCTGGCGGGGGGGGTGGGAGGGGCGTAGAGATGCCAGCCACCCCGGCGGCCTAGATAGGAGAGCTTGGAGGTTTGGGTAGCGGAGGGCGCCAGCACGCTGGGACCCTCTGGGGCCCCGGCGGGTGCCCGAAGCTCTGCGGAGGGCGGATAAGGGGCCAGCACCAGCGAGATGTCCGTCTTGGGAAGGAGGGGTGCGAGTTCCCGTAGCGAGCTTCTGGATTTTAGGAGCTCTTGTGTATTCTCCGAGAGGTACGGGATCAGGGGCTCTCCGATGCCGCCGGCCGTGGAGAGATGGTAGGGGGCCCCGGTCATTCCGGGCAGGAGTTTTTTGAAGTTCCGAAAAGCCTGCTCCTCGGTCGGTCCGTAGGCGGTGGAGACGGCCTCCGCTTGGGGGGTATGGAAAATGCGGTGGCTTCCCTGCCGGGATTGGAGGAAGCGGACCAGGGAGCCTTTTTCAGGGAAGTAGTCCGAGGGGATGGTTTTTTGATGGCCATATCCGTAGAGGAGGAGTTCCAGCGGGATTGCCAGGAGCATCCATCGGACCGCTCGGGGCAGGTGCCGCGCGGCGGACCCGATCAGCAACATCGCGCAGGGAGCCAAGAGATAGCCCCAGTTGGCGGGGTAGCGGATCCATGAGAGCGGCGGGAGGTGCCTCCAGAGGGCGTCGGAGAGAGGGGTAGAATTTCCCAGCAGAAGCAGCGCAGTGAGGGCGAGGTAGAGGAGAGCCGCGATTTTTTGGATCCGACGCAGATAGAGGAAGCCCAGGCCGGCCAAGAAGGTCGGGAGGATGCCTAGGTAAAGGGTTTTCCCCCAGAAAAGCCGGGCCTTCCAGTAAGGCACCTCTTGCTGGAACCAGGGGGAGAAAAGCCCCAAAAAATCCGCCGGAACCAGGGAATGGGCAGTAATGACCGATCCGGGGAGCCCCTGGAGATGGCGCTGGGACCGGAGAAAAAGCTCCCCGGCCGGTGCCAAGAGCACGGCGCCGGCCAGGATGCCCAATGTGATGCAGGGTAGGAGTTGGAGTTCTTCGCGCAAACTCCGTTTCGCTTTGCGGAAGAGAAGCTGAAGCAGCCACAGGAAGGGCAGAGCTCCGAGGGTAGTTTGGGGATACCCCGCCAAGAGGCTGAGGGTGAGGCTGAGGGTGAGTCCCGGACCGCCCCCCGCGCCTTTCCGGAAAAACAGAAGCAGCAGGGGCAGCCAAATGAGCGCCCCCAGGTGGTTGGGAAACTCCAGGCGGGTCCAGAGAAAGCCCCCCAGATAAAACGGAAAGGAGGCCGCCAGGGATCCTGAACGGGGAAATCCCCAGGAGCGCATCCAGAGGAAGGCGAAGAATCCGCCCAGGAAGTAGTGCAGCAGGTGGTAGAGCTTGAGGGCGGAGGCGAAGGGAAACAGGGCAAAGAGGAGGGAGGGTGGATAGTAAACGCCGGACTGCAGATTGGCCGCCAGGGGAATTCCAAAATAGGCGTAGGGATTCCACAGGGGAAGCTCCCCCCGCTGAAGCATTTCGGCGGTGAGCGTTCTCCAGGGATGGGTCAGGTAGGTCAGGTCTCCCTGAAAGTAGGTGTGGGATGAGAGGAGCGCCGGGGAGTATTGAATCAGGACGGTGAGAAAAATTGCCAGGATGCAAAGGTTTTTTTTAGAGTGCATCTTGAATCCGCTCATAGAGCCCTGGGTCGAAGAAGGAGAGGGCCTCCTCCAGGCCGCTGGTGCGGTGGGGCCTTTCTTGATCCCACCTCTGGGCCTCCCGGTGAGCGCGCCTGAGAAAACGGCGGGCCGCCTCCTTGTTTCCCTTTTTCAAGTTGGCTTCAGCCAGCAGGAGCCAGGCGCCGACAAAATGGGGCTCCCGGCGCAGCGCCATCCGACTCAGCGACTCGGTCCTCTCCCATTCCTGGAGGTGCCGGTAGATCTGCGCCTCTTGAATCCAAAAGGGGGCGTGGGTGGGGGCCAGTTGCCTGGCCTTTTTGATTTCCAGTAGGGCCGGTCCGATCTCCGGCGGCCGTTCCAGGAGATAGGCCTGGGCCAGGCGACTTTTTAAGAACGGGTCATTGGGGTCCTGCCGGACCCGGTCTTGCATGGAAAGGGCGGAGAACCCGGTAGAAATACCCAAAAGCATCCCCAGGGCGATCCAGCGCGCAAGAGTGGGTGTGGATGGGGAATCCGCTGGAGGGAGCTGATCTTCTTGTGCTTTCCGGGCCATCCAGAGGGCCAAAAAGGAAAGCGTCACCGGGTGCATGAAGATTCCATCGATCGCTGATTGAACCAGCAGGGAGGTCGCGGCGGCAAAGGAGGGCGGGTGGCTTCGGATTCCCCACCACCTTTTCAGCAGGATTCCCCATAGCAGGAGGGCGCAGGGCCAGCCCAACTCCGCGGCCGATTGGAGAGGCTCGGAGTGGGCATGGGTGCTGTAGCGTCCGTAACGAGCCATCTGGGTGGGGACGGCAAAGTTATGGCGCAGGTAGGCGTTTTTAAACTCTCCCAGCCCCACCCCTCCCCAGGGTTTCTCCAGAGCCACTTGGACGGAGGCCTGCCACAGGAGGGGGCGGTGCCGTGAAAAGGGATCCTCCGTTTTGAGAGCTCGTTGAAGGAGCGAGGAAGGCAGCAGCAGAATTGCCGCCGCCGCCAGGAGGATCGCCCACCCCATCCCCTTTCTTCCGTATCGGAGCCCCACCAGGACCAGGACTGCGCAGACAAGCCCCAGGACCGCGCCCCGCGAGGGGTCCCTCCAATGGAGTTCCCAGAGCCCGTTTTTCCAGGCTCCATAGAGGAGAGGTATGGCTAGGATCTTCGGGAAGATAGTTTTGCTCCAAAGATGGCGTCCCAGAAAATAGGCGGTCAAGGCGGAGAGAAGGGCGCCGTAGTAATTGTGGTTGGGAGGATAGGGGTTTTCAAAAGGCCACAGGAGCAATACGAAGGTCCAGGGAATCTGGAATTTCTCCCATCGGGCGTATTCAGGATGTCCCCACCGGCTCTCGAGCAGCGCGAAAAGCAGGAGGGGAGTGGTGTAATGAAGAATCCAGGGGAAGTTGTGGGGAAAGGAAGGCGCGCGCAAAGCAGCAAGAAAAATCAAAGCGCCCAGGAAGACGGCCCCGCGCAGGTCCCGGCGAAGGAGTCCCGGTCGCGCCAGGATCAGTCCCCATCCCAGAGCCGGAAGCAGCGCCAGAGAGCCCGGCAGCATCAGACGGGGGTGGATCGCCGAGAGCAGAGCGATGAGGAAAATACCATGGGACTCGATCTTAGTCAAGGAGCTTTTCATTGTTTTTTTCGGAGGGTGCGAAGGGCAGGGTGCTGGGAATCCAGTTGTTGGGCGGCCCTAAGAGCCTGCCGGGCTTTCTCGGGGTTTGCGGCCCTGCCATACAGCCAGGCCAACTCGATCCAGGATTGGGCGCGGTAGGGATTTTTTTCCGTGGCCAGCTTTTGGTAGGCCAGGGCCAAGTGCAGGTCTGAGGGCGTTTTCATTTTCAGGTGCCTGGCCAGGTGTTCGGAGGCAGACCGGAAATCTTGCGATGGGTGTGATGTCCGGTTTTTCCAGAAAGCCGGCAGGCTCAGCGCACAGGCCAGCACCAGAAGGATGCCGGCGGTTCGGGTGCGCAAGGAAAGAGAGGACGAGCTTGGAGGGGATTCAGTTCCGGAGAGGAGATAGCAGAAGATCCAGTGGTGGCTGGGCAGGAGCAGGGAGGAGTCCGAGAGGCCGAAGAGCAGTGCGGCCAGGACCGCCCATCGTCTGGCCGGAGCCAGGCGCGTGAGGCTCCGGAGAATCCAGGAAAACCATAGCAGGGAGAATAGGATTCCCAGCTCGCAGAGCACCTGCAGGGGGTAGTTGTGGGCATACGGGGTAGACAGGCCGATCCCTCCTAGGCGGGAGCGGACCGCGGGAAAAAGGTAGGGGTAGCTGCCGGGTCCGGTTCCCCACAGAGGAGATTCTTGAAAAAGCTCCCAAGCGGCCCGCCACCAAAACTGCCGGTGCGCCAGGGAAGGGTGGGAATAAAGGAGCAGGGACAGGCCCACTGCTCCCGCCAGAAGCGTCCACAGGATCCGCCGGCTCTTGCCGGCCTGAGGGTAGAAGGCGGCCAGGGCGGCTGTGGGAAGGCAAATCCAGGCGGCGAGGGATTGACTTTTCAGGAGCAGCAGGGAAAGCATCGCCGTCAGGAGCCAGCTTCTCCTTTCCACCGACAGCGGAATCAGCATCACCGTGAGGCCTGCCAGGATGTTGGGATTGATCAGAGTCGCGGTCTGCCAGTTGGGTTGATCGGCAAGTTTCAGGGTAAATGCGACGGCCAGCAGGCCCCAACCGGAAAGCAGGAGGGCGCGGTCCGTCCAGATTCTTTGGGGGCCGGAGAGTCGAGCCAGAAGAGGGAAAAGTAAAAAGCCCAGGGCCCAACTTCCTGCGGGGGTCATGGCTGCGGATGGCAGAAGGCTCAAAGAAGCGGAAAGATACAGAGAAAAAAAGAGCAGGAGCCAGGCCCGGAAGGGTGTGGAAGCAGGCAGCAGGAGCCGTCCTCTGGCCAGCTCCGCCAGCAGTTGCAGGGCGCAGGCTCCGAGCAGGAAGATTTGCCATCCCTGTTGAATTTTTTGGGGGAGGGAGGCTTCGAGATGCGGGGAGAGGCAAAGCAGGAAAGCGATGGCAGCCGCTAAAACCATGAATTTCTTGTTGCGGGCGGCCTTTAGTCTATTATTTTTGGGGTGACGAAGACCAGGAGCTCCCTGCGGAGGTTTTTGTCGGAGGTTCTCTTAAAGAGCCATCCCAGCAGGGGAATGTCTCCCAACAGAGGAACCTTGAGGGTCTGTTTGTCTTTGGTTTCATCGATCAGCCCCCCGATGACCAGGGTTTCTCCGTCGCTGACCATGACCGTGGTTTCTGCGGTTCGGGTGGCGATGCGCGGGCCCGCCCCGGAGGGATCTGCGGTGGCGGAGCTGACCTCCGGCTTGATATTCAAGGTGACCTGGCGGTCCGCGTTGATGACCGGGGTCACCGTCAGGATGATTCCCACGTTGACGAAGCTGACGCTTTCGGTGGTACCTACCCCCGGGGAGACGGTCGTGGTTTTGATGGGAACCTGGTCTCCCACCTGGATCTTGGCCTGCTGGTTGTTCAAGGTGATGATCTTCGGGTTGGAGAGGATCTTCAGGTTGCCCTTATCCGCCGCGGCGCTCAAAGTGGCGGTGAGAAAAGAGTGGTTGGTGACCCGGCCGAAGGTGATGGCCCCGATCTGGCTCAGCAGGGTTTGCGGCAGGGACACCCCTGCTCCCCGCGCTCCGGCGGCCACTCCCACGGGAAGGGTGGCTCCGCTTCCCCCGGCGGAGATTCTGGGGTCCCTCTGTCCGATGGAGGTCTTGACGCTGCCGCTGGGGGTCTGCCTGGTTTCTGCGTATTCCCACTGAAGCCCAAAATCCCAATTCTTGGTCAGGGTGATGTCCACGAGTTTTGATTCGATCATCACCTGCTGGGGTTTTCGGTCCAGTTCCGCGATCAGCCGGTCGGCGGATTCCAAGCCCTCGGGGGTGTCGGTGATGACGAGAGAATTGGTCCGGGAATCCACGCTGATGGTTCCTGCCCGCCCCTCCGCGGACCGGACGGAGTTGAGGTGGGCTGCGATGTCGGTCGCTTTTGCGTAGTTGATGGTGGTGACCCTGGTGAAGGTGACGGCGCGCGACCTTTCCTGGGCCAGGATCGCCGGGGTCATGATGCGCAGGATGTTGTCCCCCACCTGCTGCGTGACCAGTCCCTTCATGGTCAATACGGTATGGAATGCCTCTTGGAAGGGAACCTGGTTGAGGTGCAGGGTCAGGGTGCCGCTGATGTCGGTGCCGTAGATGAGGTTGATCTGGGATCGCATGGAGAGCAGCCGCAGCACATCCCGGATGTCGGTGGACTCAAAATGTATGTCCACGGGTTCTTTGGAGAGGGAGGTGAGCAGGTTTCTTTTCTTTTCCGCTGGCTTGGGGGCAGCGGCCTTGGCGCTTGAGCTTCTTGGAGGCGGGGAGGGATCCGGGGCCATGATCTTGGATTGGGTGGCGTCTTTCTGAAGGTGTAGGGTCAGGAGGTTTTCCTCCGCCAGGATCTCGTAGCCGACCGGTTCTTTCAGGTCCAGGACGATCCTGGAGATGGGGTCGGGGTCGCTCTGGTATTGTCCGGAGCGCACCTTCTTGAGCCATTTCCCCTTTCCCTCCAGCTCCTTGCTTTCCAACGTGTAGCGGGTCTGGATGAGTTCCAGAACCAGCCGCGGGGGGTTGGAGATGGGAAAGGCGTTGTAGCGGATAGGTTGGCTCGTGGTGATTTTTAGGGTGTCCTCTTCGGTGTTCTCGATTTTTTCCAGGTTTGCCGTCCAACCGGCCGAGGTCTCCCCTGGAGCGGTTGTCTCTCCATAGAGGGGTTGCGGGAATTGGGGTAGGGACGCGCCGACGAGGGAGGCGGCGAGGATGAGGGAAAGAGTTTTTTTCATGTTAAGACCTCTCTTTGGATTCGTTCTTTTTTAGAAAAACCTCTTGGGCGCCGTCTTTGGTCGTCAATAGGACGCTTTCCTTGCGGATGACGGCGGTGATCTCCGGAACTTGGGTCCCATCCGGGGCCAGGAGGCGCCCGTTTGCGACGACGTAGCTAAAGCCCCCCGGATCGGCCAGAACCGCCAGGGTTTTCTTAGAGTCCTCCAGGATGGCGGTGAGGAGCAGGCGTTGGATGTTGGGAGGTTGTTGCGGGGTTTGGGCTGGGGAATAGGTTCCACCTTGGGCCAGCGAAAGGAATGGGTCTCGATGGCGCTCTCCCTGGTAGGCGAAGACTGCCGGCTCCTGGGCTTGGGCCCGCGGGGTTGTGGGCAACGACACTGCGAGGAGCAGGAGGATGAGGGTCATCCTTTGTATTGGTAAGCCACTAGAATAAACGCCCCCCCAATCGTCCCCCCCGCAGAGGAATCTCCGCCGGAGGCGTTCAGGGAGAGGTTTTTGGCCGAAAGAATTCTTTCGGAGCTCCCCAGCGCGGCCAGGAATTTCCCGAGGTCGTGGTAGGCGCCGGAGAAGCTCAGGGAGAACGGCAGCTCAAAAAAGAAGTTGCGATCCGCGGGGCTTTGCGGTTGGAAGCTTTGAAGTCGGATGCGGTGGGCGAGCGCCAGTTTGTAAATCGTTTCTAAAACGCCGGCAACGTCTTTTTCCCTCGGCAGTTTCTTTTCCACGATCTCCACCGCTTTTTCCAATTGGGCGAGGCTTATTTCCAACTCCTTGAGTTTTCCGGCCTTCGCTTTAGCTCGGGCGATCTTGCTTTCCGCCTCCGTCAGCTCCACAGCCGTCTTCTCCCGGCGATCGGTCAGGGGAGCCCAGAAGTACCGATGGTAGCTGAAGATGCCAAATCCGCCGAACAAGAGCACCGCAAACAGCAACTGCTGCTGCTGCTTGGTCAGTTGAATGTTTTTGAGAGCGGAGAGGTTCATGGCCATTTCTTATCCCGCCACCATTTTGTAGGTGCAGCGCAGGCTAAACTGCAATGTGGGATTGGCGGAGGCGCCCTGCGCCGTGACGCCCCCCAGGTCGATCGCGGAAAAGTGTCCTGAGCTTTCCAGGGCGCGTATCCAGCGGGTGATGTCATCCGGGGTCAGGGAGTAGGCGCTTAGGTCTAAGCGGAGCTCACGCTCTTGAGACTGGGTGGTGAGGGCGGTGAGCCAGATGCCGGAGGGGAGGGTGCGCACCAGATGTTCCATAAACTGCGGAAACATCGCTCGCCCCTGCATCAAGCCTTCCACCACCTGCATGCGTTTCTCCAGAGCTTCCTTCTTGGCCTGAAGCTCATCCACCTTGCTCAGGATATTCTCGTATTTTTTGAGTTCTTCCTGGGCGAGCCTGAGTTTCTTCTCCATGCTTTTGGTTCCCCACCAATGGAACAGAGACACCCCCAACAACAGGGCCGTGACGAGCGATCCTCCCAGGGCGGCAAAAAACTGTTTCCTTTTTTGCGCCTCCCTTTTCCAAAGTTCCTCTGGAAAGAGGTTGATTCTTATCATTCCTTTTTATTCCCAGTCCCCGGATTTTCGCATCGCCAGCCCGATGGCCACCGCCATGGCCGGCCGAATTTCCGGCGGGATTTCGGCGGGGAACGCCGAGGACCCGCTCTTAATCGAGGCGACCGCCTGAAAGGGGTCCAGCACCTGAACCGGAACGGAAAATTCCTGGGAGAGCTGTTCTGCCAACCCCTTGAGGTTGGCGGAGCCCCCGGTGAGCATCACCTTGGCGATAGACCGGTCGGGGCCTTGGGAAAGGTAGAAATCTACCGAGCGGTGGACCTCGGCGCTTAAGTCTTTGACCGCCGATTTGAGGGCTTGGGCTGTTTGAAGCGGTTCCTCATCTCCGGAAGCGAGAGCTCTTTCTTTGTCTTGCGCACTGGGGAGGAGCCCCACCTCCCTTTTTAGCCTCTCCGCCTTGTCTGCATCGCACTGCAGATGGCGAGAGACGGCTCGGGTAAGGGAGTTTCCGGAAATAAAGATATCTCGGACCACCCGGGTGAGGCGATTTTCCACTATAGAAAGATTGGTGACCTGGTGCCCCAGGTTGAGGTAGAGGGTCGTTTCGGGGGAGGCCTGCGGGACCCGACTAGGGTCGGGGAGTGCCGGCTCAACACGCCTTTGGGGCCCGGCCTGCGGGACCAGTCTTTCCTGCAGGTTTTCCAAAGCGAAGGCGTCCACGTCTAAAATCAGGGGGGTCAACCCTGCCTGTTCTAAAAAGTGGATCCTGCTCTCCACCACCTCCCGTTTTGCCGCCACCAGCACCGTTTCCATCTTCGCCTGCCCCTCTTCCATGACATCCTCCAGGGTGTGGAAGCCCAGGTGGACCTCTTTGATGTCGAAGGGGATGTAGGGCTCCGCCTCCAGATAAAGTGTCTGGGAAAGCTCCTGTCGCGTCATCTTGGGAAAGCGGATGTAACGCACGATCACGGTGTTGCCGGAAATCGAGCTGACCGCTTTACGGATTGGAATTTTGCGTTCCGCGAGAAAATTCTTGAGGGCGGAGGCGTCGGCCTGTGTTTTTTCCTCTGCGGAGAGCTCCGCGCCGTGCTCCAGCGGAATGTGTCCCCAGGCCTTCAGATGCAGGGAGCCCTCCTCCAGATGGATCCAGGCGATTTTGAGCGCGAAGCTTCCGTAGTCCACCGCCAGGAGCTCTTTCTGCAGCACTGGAATTCTGCTGGAGAGTTCCCGGAGCTTGCCTCCCAGATTTTTCGCAAACTCCGGGATCTTAAGCGGTGGAATCCTGAGCGGCGGGAGCTTGAGGGCTGGCATAAAAAAACCGAACTCTCCCTGGAGTCAGCCTCCCGGCACGCTGAGCCCCTCTGGGGCTCCGGACGGTACCCGGAGCTCTGCGGAGGGTGCTCTATGGGAGGCTTCCCCGGATCGCTCGGCGCCGACCATAAAAACTTAACAGCCCCCGCCCCCTTTGTCAAGGAGAAAAAATATTTATTAGGAAGAGACGGAGTATCCTGTCCGGGGAGAAAAGAAGATTAAAATAGAAGCCCAGGGCTAGGAAGGGGCCGAAGGGGATGGGATCCCTTTTATGGATTTTTTTCCCCAGAATCAGGATCAGACCGTAGAAGGCTCCCAGGCAGGAGGCCAGCATCAGGGTGACCAGGACCCCCTTCCATCCGACCCACAGGCCGATGGCGGCCATGAGCTTGACATCCCCCGCCCCGAGGGCCTCTTTCTGAAAAAGCCTCTCTCCGATCCAGGCCAAAAATCGCATGAGGGCCCAGCCCGCGAGGCCCCCCCAGAGGGCCTGGAGGGCTTGGATCGGCAGGAGGGGCCCGGAGAGGATCGGGGAGAAGGGGATGGCGAGCAGTCCCAAGGCGCCCAGCGTCCAGGTGAGGGAGTCGGGAAGGAGAAAGGTTTTTAGGTCAATGGCGGTTAAGGACAGAAGGAGGGGCATGGCTGTGGTGCTCAAGAGTATCCAACCCCACCGAGGCGTCCACTGGGTCCAGAGCCAAAGAGTCGCCAGGGCGCAGAGAAGCTCCACGGTGGGGTAGCGCCACCCGATGGGAGCCCGGCAGTGGCGGCAGAGCCCTTGCAGCCGGAGAAAACTTAGGATGGGGATGTTGTCGTAGAAGGCGATGGGGATGTGGCAAACAGGGCAATGGGAGCGCGGCCGGATCCAGGACTGCCCTTGCGGCACCCGGTGGATCAGCACGTTGGCGAAGCTTCCCAGGCACAGCCCCCACAGGAAGCTTAAGAGGTCTTGGAAAACCATAAAAGAACCCCGCCCCAAAGGGCGGGGTTCTTAGACTATTGAGGAATTGTTTCCCCTACCGGCTTTGATACCCTTAGTAGCTGGTCCAGAGGTTGCCCTTGGTGTCGGTGTGGGCGGCGACGCTGCAGCTCACCCAAACCACTCCCCAGTTGGTGTTGGTCTGGCTGTTGTTGTAGTCCCATCCCCCGTCGTCATCCGGGGTGGTGAGGCCTTCCACGCTTGTGGAATCCGAATGGTACGGATCCGGCTTGGATTCCGGCATCTCCTGGATGTAGGTGGGCACCAGGACCGTGAGGTCGGCCCCGTCTGTGCCGGCCGGATACCAACCCTCGTTGTCTCCGTAGTAGATGGCCAGCGTGCTGCGGATAGAGCCCAGGTTTCCCTTGGTGGCTCCCTCTTTGGACTTGCGGATCAGATCCGCGAACTTGGGGATGGCTATCGCCGCTAAGATACCGATAATGGCAACCACGATCATCAGTTCGATGAGCGTGAAACCCCTCGTTGCGGATCCAGGCTTTCGCAGTTTTTTCACTTTTTTTTCCTCCTTTTCAGAATCAAAGAGCTGTCTTGAGTATAATACATCTTCTGTCTACCGCGCAATGTGAGTTTAGTTACCCCTGTTTGCCTGCCAGCTCGCCCAACTGAAACATCGGCATAAACATCGCGATCACGATGCCCCCGATGATGATGCCCATGACCACGATCACCAGGGGTTCGATCATGGAGGTCAAGCCCTTGACGGCGGTGTCCACCTCTTGGTCATAGAAGTCCGCGATCTTGCTCAGCATCTGGTCCAGGTTCCCGGTCTCCTCCCCCACCGCGATCATCTGGGTGACCATCGGGGGGAATATCTTCGATTTTTTCAGGGGCTCCGCGATCCGCTCTCCCTCTCGGACGGATTCCCGGGCGGCGAACATGGCGCGCTCCACCACCGCGTTGCCGGAGGTTTTGGCGACGGTGTCCATGGCCTGCATGATGGGCACGCCCGATTTGACCAGCGTGCCTAAGGTTCGGGTGAGCTTGGCGATCGCCGCTTTCCGGATGAGGACTCCGAAGATGGGCATCCGGAGAAAATAGCCGTCAATCCGGTAGCGGCCGTCCGGGGTGCGGTAGTAGCGTTTGAGGAAGTAACTTGCGACGAAGGGAGAGGCGAGGATGTAGAGGATGTTTTTGCGGGCAAAGTCCGAAAGGCTGATCAGGACCCGGGTGGGGTAGGGCAGGCCTGCTCCGAAACTGGAGAAGATCTCTTTGAAGGTGGGGATCACGAAGGCGATGAGAAACAGCGTCACCGCGGCGGCGATGGTGATGACCACCGCGGGATACATCATGGCGCTTTTGATTTTTCCCCGGAGAGCCTCGGCCGCCTCGAGGTAACTGCTGAGTCTTTCCAGAATGGCGTCCAGTATCCCTCCCACCTCCCCGGCGCGGATCATCGAGACGTACAACTCCGGAAAGGCCCGGGGATGTTTTTTGAGAGCGTCGGAGATGGAGAGGCCGCTTTCAATGTCTTCCCGGACTTTTGAGAGGACTTCGCGAAAGGCCGGATTTTCCGCCTGGGCCTCCAGGATGGAAAGACCCTGTACGATAGGCACCCCGGCGGAGACCAGGGTGGAGAGCTGCCTGGAGAAGAGCACCAGATCGCGGGTCGTGGGTTTGGGGCGGAAGGGGCTGAGTTTTTTGAGTGTCTCTACGAGATTCTGGGTTTGCGGCTGAATCTCCAGGATCACCAACTTCTGGAGCTTCAATTTTTCCAAGGCCAGGCGCAGCTCCTGGGCCTCGATCACCCCTTGGGTCGTGGCCCCGCTGGGGAGCTTGGCTTTATAGGTGAAGGCCGCCATGGTTAGGCCTTAGGTATGAACGACGCTCGTCTTTAGCAGGCGTCTGAAGTCCTCGGGATCGAGGGAGCGTTGCAGGGCCTCTTGTTGGGTGATGATGCGTTTGTGGCACAGCTCCGCCAGGGATTGGTTCATGGTCTGCATCCCGAACTTGGCTCCCGTCTGGATCAGAAGCTGGATTTGCTCGAGCTTGCGATCCCGGATGAGATTGCGGATGGCCGGCGTGACCATCATCACTTCCAACGCCAGCACCCTTCCGCTGCCGGAGGCTCGGGTGACCAGTTGTTGGGTGTAGACACATTGCAGTACAAAGGAGAGCTGCGTTCGAATCTGCTCCTGTTGGTGGGGCGGAAAGACGTCAATAATGCGGTTGATGGTTTGGGGCGCGTCTGTGGTGTGCAAGGTGGCAAACACCAAATGGCCCGTTTCTGCGATGGTCAAGGCGGCGGAGATGGTTTCCAAGTCCCTCATCTCCCCCACCAGGATGATGTCCGGATCCTGGCGGAGCACGTGCCTGAGGGACCGGGCAAAGCTTTCCGTGTCGGAGCCTACCTCCCGCTGGTTCACCAGGCACTTTTTATGGTGGTGGATAAACTCCACCGGATCTTCAATGGTCATGATATGCTCAGTGCGTTGTTCGTTGAGGTAGTTGATGATGCTGGCCAGGGTGGTGGATTTTCCGGATCCGGTGGGGCCGGTGACCAGGACCAGGCCCTTGGGCAACTTCATGGTCTCATAAATGATGGGAGGAAGCCCCAGTTCCTCAAAGCTCTTGAACTGGGTAGGGATGGCGCGCAGGGCGGCTCCCACCGCCCCCCTTTGCCGGTAGACATTGAGGCGGACTCTGCCGACGCCCTTGAGACCAAAGGCGCTGTCCATCTCGTTGGTGCTTTCGAACCGCTGCCTCTGCTCCTCCGTCATCAGGGAGTAGGTGAGGGCCTGGCAGTCCTCCGGGCTGAGTTTGTCGTAGGGGGTCGGGACCAGTTCCCCGTCCACGCGCAGGATGGGAGGGGCTCCCGCGGCGATGTGCAGATCGGAGGCCCCCCTTTCATGCATCAAAAGCAAGAGATCGTTCATGCTCAGCATGTTAGGCTCTTAGTCCTCGGCGGTCACGCGCAGCATCTCCTCCACGGTGGTCACCTGAGCCACCACCTTGCGCAGGGCCACCTGGCGCAGGGTCAGCATCCCCTGCCGGAGGGAGGCTTCCTTCAGAGCGCTGGTTGTGGCGCGCTCCATAATGAGTTTGCGCATCTCCTCGGTCATCTCCAGAACCTCATGGATGCCCATGCGTCCCCGGTATCCGGTCTGGGCGCATTGATCGCACCCGCGCCCTCTGGCCAGCTGCACCTTTTTGGATTTTACCTGATCTTTGGAAAGTCCCAGCTTCCAGAGCTGTTCGGTCTCCACCTCATAGGGCTCCACGCAGTTTTTACAGATGACCCGAATCAGCCTTTGGGCCACGGCCATGATGACGGTGGAGGTGGTTAGAAAAGGTTCCACCCCCATGTTGTTGAGGCGGGTGATGGTGGAAGGGGCGTCATTGGTGTGCAGGGTGGAGAAGACCAGGTGCCCGGTCAAGGCGGCGTTGATGGCGATCTCCGCCGTTTCCTTGTCGCGGATCTCCCCCACCATGACGATGTCCGGATCCTGCCGGAGAAAAGACCTGAGTCCCGCCGCAAAGGTCAGCCCGATGTCGGGCCGGGCCTGAACCTGGTTGATTCCTTCGATCACGTATTCCACCGGATCCTCGATGGTCATGATGTTGGTGTCCGGCTGGTTTAAAGTAAACAGGGTGGAATAGAGGGTGGTGGATTTTCCGGATCCGGTGGGGCCGGTGATTAAGATGATTCCGTGCGGGGCCCGGATGTGTTTCTGATAGACCGCCAGGGTTTCCGGCTCGAAGCCTATGCAGTTTAGGTCCAGGCGCAGCCCCGAGGAGTCTAAGACGCGCATGACCACCTTTTCTCCAAAGGCGCAGGGCAGGACCGAGACCCTCATGTCGACTTCTTTTTGGGCGGTGCGCAGCTTGATGCGGCCGTCCTGGGGCAGGCGTTTCTCGGCGATGTCCAGCTGCGACATGATCTTGATTCTGGAGATGACGGCGTTTTGGAACTTCTTGGGGGGAGCGGGTTGCGCATGCAGCACCCCGTCGATGCGATAGCGGATGCGGAGGCTTTTTTCGTAGGGCTCGACGTGAATGTCCGAGGCCTTGGCCTTGATCGCGTTGGATAAGATGAGGTTGGTGATCTTGATGATGGGGGCGTCCTCCCCCTCTGCCTCCAAGGCGATGATGTCGGCCCCACCCTGCGCCTCTTCCTTGATCACGTCGATTTGGGTGTCGGTCTCCGAGGCGGCGGTCTCCTTGAGTATCTCATCCAAGGAGGCCTTGGGGCTGGTGTTATAGTATTTCTCAATGGACTTTCTGATTTCGCTTTCCGAGGCGATGACCGTTTTGATCTCGTAGCCGGTCATGAGTTTTAGGTCATCTAGGGCGAAGACGTTTAAGGGGTCCGCCATGGCGATGGTCAGGGTGTTGTTTTGGAGCCGGATGGGGATGAGGGTTTGGTGCTGGGCCAAGCTGGGGGGCACGCACTGGAGAATTTCAGATGGGATTTCGCCGATTTCGGAGAGATCAAGGTAGGAGACGCCGCATTGGCGGGCCAGGAAGGCCAGAAGCATCTCCTCGCTGATATAGCCCTTCTCGACCAACAGGGCCCCCAGCTTGGCCCCCGTCTTTTTCTGGATTTCCAGGGTGTCCGCCAGTTGCTCCGGGGTGATCACCCCGGACTCCACCAGCATCTCCCCCAGCCTCTTGGAGATGCCCAGCGAGGCGGAGCGCGGAGAGGAATCGGCCATAAGGGCCTTCTAAATCTACCCCCCCTTTTCCCCCTTGTCAAGGAATATTCGGTGCAGGGGCGCTTTTTAGGTGGCGCAGGACGCAGCGGGGAACGAGATCCCGGACCTCTCCTCCCAGGGAGACGATCTCCTTGACCAGGGTGGAGGAGAGGTGGATATGGCTGGCGTCCGGCATCAGAAAGACGGTCTCCACCTGGGGGTCCAGGTGGCGGTTCATGAGGGCCATCTGAAATTCATATTCAAAATCGGAGAAGACCCGCAACCCTCGCAGCAGGATGGGCGTTTTCTTCTCTTTAAGGTAGTCCACCAGAAGGCCCGAAAAAGACTCCACCCGAATTTTGTTTTTTGGGAGGCGCAGCTCCCGAAGACTCTCCTCCAACATCTCAATTCTAGCCGGTAGGGGAAAGGTATGGTTTTTCTGGGGATTGTCCGAGACGGCGGCCAAGACGCGGTCAAACAGGAGGCTGGCCCTGCGTAGAATGTCCATGTGTCCGTAGGTGACCGGGTCGAAGCTTCCGGGATAGACCGCCATCTTTCCCGCCATGGAAATATCTTACCAAATGCACGGGCTTGCGCCCCACTGGTCAAGAAAGGTCAATGGCGCTCCAGGTATGGCGGTAGCGCTGGGCCAGGGTCTTGCGGATAGTGTTGTGCTCCGGTGCAGCCAGGGCGGGATCACGCTGCAGAAGTTGGTGGGCGTCCTCTCTGGCCTTCAGGATCCAGGGGGCATCTTGGAAACCGGCCAGTTTCAGCTCCGGCATTCCATGCTGGGCTGTGCCCAGGATTTCCCCGGGTCCCCGGAGATTTAAATCCAGCTCTCCGATTTTAAAGCCATCGTGGTTTGCACAGAGGGCCTCAATGCGTTTTTGGGCCGACTCCGTCAGGGAGCCCTCGGTGATGAGAAAGCAGGTGGAGGGATGCGGGCCTCTTCCGATCCTTCCCCGGAGTTGGTGGAGAGTGGCCAAACCGAAACGGTCGGCATGGTGGATGATCATGACTGTGGCGTTTGGGATGTCGATGCCTACCTCGATGATGGAGGTGGCGATGAGAAGGTCTGCGGCTCCGGAGGTCACCTTGCGCATGATGGCCTCTTTCTTCTGAGCCGGCATTTGTCCATGGATGAGCTCCACCTTTAAATCCGGAAAGACATCTCTCTGTAGTTTTTTGGCCTCCTCTACCGCCGCTTTGAGCTCCAGCCGGTCCGACTCTTCCACCAGGGGATAGACGATGAATCCCTGGCGGCCCCTCTTTACCTGGGCCCTTAAGAATTGGTAGGCCTTTTGGGCGCCGGTGTGTTGGGTCTGGATGGGAAGTCTGCCGGGGGGCAGCTCGGTCAAGGTGGAGACCTCCAGATCTCCGTAGAGCGCCAGGGCCAGGGTGCGGGGGATGGGCGTGGCGGTCATGACCAGGATGTCCGGAAGATGGCCTTTGTGCCGCAGCAGGGCCCGCTGCCTGACTCCAAAGCGGTGCTGCTCATCAATGACCGCGAAGGCCAGCTTGGGAATTTCCACCCCGCTCTCCAGGATGGCATGGGTTCCGACCGCTACTTGCGCGAGCTCCGATTTCAGAAGCTCCAGGTTTTTTTGTTTTTCCGCGCCGGGGATTCCTGAGGTCAGAAGAACCGTCCGGACCGGCAGGTTGCGGAAGATTTGCTTGAGCGTGGCCGCGTGCTGTTCGGCCAATATCTCGGTGGGGGCCATGAGGGCGGCCTGGTAGCCGTTTTCCACGGCCAAAAGGATCGCCGCCGCGGCCACTGCCGTTTTTCCGGATCCCACGTCTCCCTGGAGCAGGCGCCCCATGGGAGTGGGTCGCCGGAGGTCTTCGAAGATTTCGCGGATAGCTCTTTTTTGGGAATGGGTGAACTCAAATCCCAGACCTTCCTTGAAGGGAGTCAAGAGATGCTTGCGGATCTCATAGCGGTGTTGTTTTTGTTTTTCCTTGATCTGCTCCCTTTTCTTGGCCAGGGCGATTTCCAGAAGCAATAGTTCCTCGTAGACCAGCCGGTTGCGCGCATTCTCCAAGTCCGCGAAACTGTCCGGAAAGTGAAACTGCTCCAGAACCTCTGCATAGGGTAGCCAGCGGTGCTTTTGAATCAGGCTCCGGGGAAGGGGTTCGGGGAGGTCGTTTTTTGCGGCGTCCAGGGCGGTCCGGATCCACCGGCGCATCCGAACCGCGGAGATCCCCTGGCTTAAGGGATGGATCGGAACGATGCGGTTGACATGAATTCGAACGGCTTCAGGGTCCTCGGCGGGGTACTGCTCCTCCACTTGGAGGATGGAGCGGTTGCGGCTGGCCCTTTCCATCCGGCCCACCAGCCAGAGGAGTTTGCCCGGTTGGAGCTGGCGCCTCAAACTGCGGAAGACATCATAGCGCGGGGAGAGGCGCTTAAACCAAACAGACTCGATTTCCGTTTCGCCGTACTCCAGGAGGGCTCTGAGTATCTGAAGACGGTTTTTCAGGGGCAGGATGCGGGTCTGGAGAACCTTGGCGCACAGCGTTGTCTTGGGAAAGGTGAAAAGATTCTCCTGTGGGACCCGACTACGGTCGGGGAGTGCCGGCTCAACACGCCTTTGGGGTCCGGCCTGGGCCTGCGGCGGGCGTCGATCCTCCCAGGTGCGTGGGAAGTGCAGCAGGAGGTCCCCCAAGGTGCGGATTTCCAGGCGTCGCAGGGCCGCCGCCCTTTTGGGGCCCACCCCGGCAAGGTACTGGACCGGTTTTTTCAGCAGGGATTCTTCAATTGTGGCCGCCATGGGAAATTGCTAGAATGGTTTCTTCCCGTTTGGAGAAGATATGGCTTTTCGTTGTCGGGTTTGCGGAAAAGGTCCAGTCGCCGGAAAATCCTATAGCCACTCCCACAAGGCCTCTCGGCGCGTTTTTCGCCCCAACCTGCAGAGGCAGAGGGTTTTCCTCTTTGGCCGTCCACAGCGAGCCCTGGTGTGCACCTCCTGTATCCGCAGCGGCCGGGCCCCAAGGCCGTATCGAGCCGGCACTCCCCGACCGTAGTCGGGTCCCACAGGCCGGGCCCCCCGCCCCCGTCACTAGTGCGGGTGTTCTCGGAAGTACCGGCGGATCTTGGAGCGCGCCCGCGCGGTTCTTGCGAAATTCAACCAGTCCTTGTTGGGTTTTCCCCTCTTGCGGGTCAGGATCTCACAGATCTCTCCGCTTTTTAAAGGGGTGTCCAGCTTGACCATTTTGCCGCTGACTTTTGCGCCGTAGCAGGTGTGGCCGATGTCGGTATGGACCGCGTAGGCGAAGTCCACCGGGGTGCTTCCGGCGGGCAAGGGCTTTACCTCCCCTTTGGGGGTAAAGACGAAAACCTGGTAGAGTTCCAGGTCGGTCTGCAAGCTTTCCAAAAATTCCCGAGGGCTTTTGAGGTCCTGCAGCCATTCAATCCATTGCCTGAGCCAATTCAGCTTTTCTTCCAGGTGGAGGTCCTTCTCCTCCAGGGTTGGGGTTTTGTACCGCCAGTGGGCGGCGATTCCGTACTCTGCGGTGCGGTGCATCTGTTCGGTCCGCAGCTGTATCTCCACGGGATCTCCGGAGGGCGAAAGGACCGTGGTGTGCAGGCTTTGGTACAGGTTGGCTTTGGGGATGGCTAGATAATCGGTGAAGGTTCCGGCCATGGGTTTAAACAGGGTGTGCACCAGGCCTAGCAGAGCGTAGCAGTTGGCGATCGTGTCGGTGATGAGGCGTACCCCCAGGGTGTCCTGGATTTCCTCGAACGGTTTTTTCTGCCGCTTCATCTTTCCCCAGAGGGAGTAGTAGTTTTTCGGGCGGGCCAGCATCCGGTAAGGGATGCCGGAAGGGGCCAGTCCCGCTTCCAAGGCGCAGCGGAAGCTTTCCAGGGATTTTTGCCGGTCGGCGTGCCTGACCTGAACCGCGGAGACGAGTTCCTTGTGCCTTTGGGGCTCCAGGACTTCGAAGGCTAGATCCTCCAATTCCGACTTGAGTTGGAACATCCCCAGCCGTTGGGCCAGGGGGGCGTAGAGGGACAGGGTTTCTTGGGCGATGCGCCGTTGTTTGTCGTGGTCCAGATAGCACAGGGTGCGCATGTTGTGCAGGCGGTCCGCCAGTTTGATCAAAATGACCCGGATGTCTTTGGCGGTGGCCAGAAGCATTTTTCTCCAGTTTTCCGCCTGGGGAATTAGATGGGGCTCAGGGGTTTCCTGAAGGTCCCCCCAACTGCCGGGGGGCAGTCTGGCGACCTTGGTGACCCCTTGGACCAGTTGGGTGATTTCCGGACCGAACTCCTTTTCCATCGTCTCACCGGTGACCTCGGTGTCCTCCAGAACGTCATGCAGGAGGGCGGCCGCCAGGGTGGGCAGGTCCAATTTGAAATCTACGAGGATTTCGCCGACGGCCAGGCAGTGGGAGAAGTAGTGCTCCCCGGAGGCGCGGTTTTGGTGGGCATGGGCCTTTTGGGAGAAGAGGTAGGCCTTCTGGAGAAGACCTGCGTCTGCGTGGGGGGCATACTGCGCGAATTTCTGCAGGAGCTCCTCTAGATCGCCCATCGCAGAAGCGCCACCGAAAAAAGCCCGGCGACAAAAAGAAGCAGACAGGTGCTGTCGCGCAAGCGGTGGATGCGGGGCAGGATGTCTGCGGCGGCGATATAAAGGAAGGAGCCGGTGGTAAATCCGATCAGTCCCGCCAGGGCGGCTGGGCTGAAGTTTTGTATCTGGCTCTGGGAAATCCAGGCGCCCAGAGGCGTCAGGGAGGCGAGACCCGCCAGCAGGCCGACCTTGCCCTTGAAGGAAAATCCTGCGCCGGAGAAAAGCGCCACCAGGGTCAGTCCGTCCGCAAATTTATGCAGGGAGAGCGCCAAGCTGGCGGTGGGCCCGATGGGGTCGGCGGCCTGGAAGGCTACCGCGATGTGAAACCCATCCAGGAAGGAATGCCCCCCCAGGGCGACCAGGGCCATCCAACCGACGATATGAATGGGGCACTCCTCCAGGTATTCCGGACAGGAATGCATGAGGGTATAGCTTTCCAGCGAAAACAGGAGGGCGAAGGCTGCCAGGGCCCCCCACCCTGCCCGCAGGGGATCGCGAGGAAAGGCCTCCGGGGCCAGGGCCATAAAGCAGACGGACAGCAACAGCCCGGATCCTAGGGATAGAAACCGCCAGATGCTTTTTCGGCTGAGTGTTTTATGCCTTAGGGGAAGAGATCCCCCGGCTAGGGTGGAAAGACATGCCAGCAGGCTATAGATTGCGACGCCATTCACGGACCGGGCCTCAGGAATCCCCCACCCAGGTCTTCTGGGGTTGCATGCGCTGCATCTCGTAGAGCCTCTGGTAGAGGCCGCCTTGCGAGATGAGCTGCGCATGGGTGCCGCGCTCCGCGATCTGGCCGCAGTGAAGGACCACGATCTGGTCCGCGGACACAATGGTGGAGAGACGATGGGCGATGAGGAGCGCGGTTCTGTCCTGCATGAGATTTTGGAGGGCCTCCTGGACATGCCGCTCCGAGGCGGTGTCCAGGTTGCTGGTCGCCTCATCTAAAATGAGAATCGGCGGGTTTTTCAGCACCGCCCTGGCAATGGCCAGCCTTTGACGCTGCCCGCCGGATAGGCGCACCCCCCTTTCCCCTAAGGGAGTCTCGTAGCCTTGGGGGAGCTGCCGGATAAATTCTTCCGCATTGGCCGCCCGCGCCGCCTTTTCGATCTCTCGCGCGGTGGCTTGGAAAGCCCCCAGAGAGATATTTTCATAGACACTGGTGTTGAACAGTATGGTTTCCTGCGTGACCAAGCCGATCTGATCCCGCAGGGAGGCGACCGTAAACTCCCGAAGGTCTGTGCCGTCAAGGGAAAGGCTGCCCTCGGCGGGATCGTAGAACCGCAGCAGGAGGTAGAGCAGAGTGGTTTTACCGGCTCCGCTGGGACCGACCACCGCCAGGGACCGCCCTTTGGGAAGCTCCAGGGAGATGTGGCGCAAAGCCCAGGTGCTTCGGTTGGGGTAGCGGAAGGAGAGGTTTTCCACGCGCAGGACCTGATGAAACCCGGTCAATTTTTTCGCCTGGGGCGCGTCCTGGATGCTGGGGCGTTCCTCCAAGAGCTCAAAAATCCTTGAGGCGGAGCTGAGGCCCAACTGGGCGTTGGGGTTGACGTTGGCCAGATGCTTGATGGGGGCGTAGGCGGAGAGGAAGGCCCCCAGAAAGGCGAAGAAGGCCCCCGGGGTCAGGCGGCCCTCGATCACCTGCCATCCCCCATACCATAAGATCGCCGTCAGGACCAGGCTTCCCACAAACTCCATGGTGGGAGCCGAGAGGGCGCTGGTTTTAAGATAGCGCATGACCGAATCAAAGAAGGTCTGGTTTTCCGCGCGAAACTGCGTCAAGGCGCGGCCCTTTTGGTTGAAGGCGTTGACGATGATCATCCCCTGTAGGCTCTCTTGGAAGCGATGGTAGAGTTCCGCCATCGCAGCCTGGGTTTGGGAGCTCGAACGGCGCATCTTCTTTCCGAAGCGAATCAGAAGATAGGCAGCCAAGGGAAGGCTGGTCAAGACCACGAGCGCGAATTTAAAATGCAGATAGAAGAGGAGGAGGGTCAGGAAGAAGGTGGTGATGCCGTCCCGGACCAGATACAGGGGTACGGTGGTGATCATGGACTGTACGGCGCTTAAGTCATTGGTCGCGCGGGCCAATATCTCCCCGGAGCGGCTTCGGATGTGGAAGTCCAGGGAGAGTTCGTGGAGGTGTTTGAAGATCTCTTCCCGCAGGGTCCAGGTGATGCGGTGTCCGATGTAGAACATCAGGTAGTTCTGGAGATAGCCGGCAATTCCTCTCAAGAAAAAGAGGCAGGGGAGAAACCAAAGGGCCCACTGCAGCATCTGCCAGTTCTTCTCGAAGAAGATTTTGTCCACGATGGGTTTGAGAAGATAGACGCTGAGGGTGTTGATGCAAGCCACTGCGGCCATGGCGGCGAGAGCCTGCAGGAACCGACGGCGGTGGGGTTTGAGGTACCGGAGCAGTCTTTTTTCGGGGCTCAAGCTGCGGTCTCCATGAGAGGGATGGGGGCGGGTTGTTTGTGAATTTTTCGGAGAATGATCTCTGCGGCTTTTTGAGCCGCCCCCCTTTCCCCTAGTTTTTCGCGAAGCCCCAGGAGGTCTTCCCTGGTTTTTTGCCAGTGGGCGGGGTTTTCCAGGTAGGGCCGGGCCGCCCGGAGGAGGTTTTCTGCGGTGGCCTTGCGCTGGATGAGCTCCGGAGCGATTTTTCGTTGTGCCAAAAGGTTGATCATCGAGATGTAGGGAACCCGGATGAGGCACCGGGCCACCAGGTAGCTCAGCCAGGGCAGGCGGTACAGCACCAAGGTGGGGATGCCCAGCAGGGCGTTTTCCAGGGAGGCGGTGCCGGAGGCGGTCAGGGCTAGGTGCAGTCTTTTTCTTTGCTGGTAGTGCTCTTCCCGTACCCAGCGCAGCGGGGGGGCCGAACCCACCCCGCTTTGGAATAGCGAATCCGGCAGGCCGGCCGCCGCAAAGAGCAGCCCCTCTGCGTGGGGATAGTTCTCCTTCAGGCGTCGAAAAGCTTGAACCAGGATGGGGAGGTGGATGCGTATCTCTCCGGGACGGCTTCCGGGGAGAAGGCCGATTCGCATCGGGGCGGGGGGGCGCGTCGCGGGGGGCGAAAGCGACGGATCCGGCTCCGGCAGCAAATCCAGGAGGGGGTGCCCGACAAAATGGCAGGGGAGTCCCGCCTTTTGGTAGATGGGCACCTCAAAAGGGATGATCACCAGCATCTCCTCCGCCAGTTGCGAGAGCCGATGGATCCTTCCGGGGCGGGTGGCCCAGACCTGCGGACTGATGTAATAAAGGGTGGAGAGGCCATACCTTTTGGCCAGGGAGAGGGCCCGGCTGTTGAAGCCGTAAAAATCAATGGCCACCACCGCCGAAGGTTTTTCGGTGCGCAGGATCTCCTCGATGTCTCGGAGCAGTTTTCTCCAGAGCCGGAACTTCAGGAGGGGTTCCACAAAACCGCTGATGCCCAGCGAGGCCAGGTCATAGAGGAAGCGGTCCGCCCTCTGTCGCAGACGGGGTCCCCCCAGGGCCGTGATCTGAAGGGAGGGTTCTCGGTTTTTAAGTTCCTGAGCCAGCCGAGCTCCATGGAGGTCCCCCGAGGGGTCGCCGGCGAGGATCAAAATCCTCCGGCTCATGGCGAGTGCGTCGGCAGAGGGTGGATGGATTTGAGCCGCCCCAGAAGGCTTTCGGGGGTCTGGGGATGGTGCAGGGGGTATTTCTGAAGTTTTTCGATGATGGCGATCCCCAGTTCCAGGGACTGCCTGCCGCATTCTCCGCTGGTCCACGGCTTCTCCTGCGTCCGGATGCAGTGGAGAAAGTGTTCCAGTTCCTTGGTCAAGGCATCCGCTTTCTCCAGCTTGGGGTATTCCACGGCGATATCTTTGAGGGTTTGGACGACCTGGTTTTTCCGCCGGTAAATTCTCAGCGCAGGATGAAGATAGTCCAAGGAGAGATAGCCGTTTTCCTGAAAGATCCGGATCTTCCTGGATTTTTCCAGGGAGACCCGGCTGGCGGTCAGGTCGGCGATGCATCCGGATTCAAAGCGCAAGCGGGCGTTGACGATATCTTCGTAAGGGCTTACGAGGCTGGCTCCCACCGCCTCCAGGCTTGCCACGCGGGAATTGACCAGGGTCAGCACGATGTCTAAATCATGGATCATCATGTCCAAAACGACGCTGATCCCGCTCGTGCGGGGGTCATAGGGGCCGATGCGTTCCACGGTGATGAAGCGCGGCTGGTGGATGTGGCGAACGGCTTCCAGAACCGCGGCATTGAATCGTTCGATGTGGCCGATCTGCAGCACCAGCCCCGCCGCACAGGACTGGGGATCCTGTGCCGAGGAGGAGTCGGAGATGGGACGTGGAGCAACCTTCTCGGAAAGCTCCAGGAGGGCCTCTGCTTCCTGAAGTTTTTCCGCAATGGGTTTTTCAATGAGGCAGTGTTTGCCCGCCTCCAGACACCGCCTGCCGATAGGGTAGTGGGTCGGGGTGGGGGTGGCGAGGACTGCGGCATCTACCTGGGGGAGCAGGTTTTCAAAGTCCCGGTAGGCCAGGCAGTTGTAGCGCCAAGCCACCCTTTGGGCTCGCCAAAGATTGGTGTCCGCGACTCCGATGAGCTCCGCTCCGGCAAGCCTATGGAGAATCCGGGCGTGGAGGTGCCCCATTTTTCCCACGCCGATGATTCCGACTCGAACCTTCCGTTCCACGTTCCTCTCACCTTCCGGAGTGGAATCCTTCACTGGTCGCGCCCTCACTATAACGCCACGATGCTGATTCCGGTTTCATCCGCGCACCGGATAAGACGGGCCCGGTCGAGGAGGATGGTTTTCTTGGATTCCAGCGCCAGGGCGGTGGCCCCGGCCCGGCTCATGCTCTCCAGCGTTATCGGACCCACGGTCGGCAGGTCAAATCGCATATCCTGACGAGACTTGGCGACTTTGACGACGGTGAGGGGGCCCTTTTTTCGGCCATTGCTGCGAAGATCACAGAGAACCTGGGCGGCGCGAAGGATGCAGGCATCCGTGCCTTCCATGGCCTCTACCGCGATGACCGCTTTTTCCTTGACGACCACGGTCTGCCCGATGTCTAAGCCCGCGATCCCTTTGGCGATGGAGAGGCCGAATTGGATATCCTCCTGCTCTGCGGAGGTGGGGCTTCGGCGGGTGAGTCGTCCCGGGGAAGGGATGCAGTCGGCCAGATAAGCCGATGAGGGAAGCACCTCCAGGCCTTCTCGACGGAACTCCTCCATCAGGGCTTTCAGAATCGTATCGGCCCTCTTGTCCCGCAGTGTTGCCAGGAATCGGACGGCCCGCCAATCGGGACGGATTTTTTTGTAGAGGGAACTATGGGAAACGCGTCCGGCCAGCACGACTTGCCGGGCTCCTTCCTGATGCAGGGCGTTCAGGGTCTTTTGGAATTGTCCCAAGCGGAACCAGTAGAGGCGGTCTACAAAGCGTTCCAGGTCCGGCTCGGTTTCCCCTTCAAAACCCACGGCCACGATCCGGCGGCCTTTTCGGCGAGCCTCCTCGGCCAAGAGCTGCGGAAATCGGCCGAACCCGGCGATCAGGCCCAGGGTTTCCGTCGGTGCGGGATTCATGCTTCTTGCTGCCTTCGGGGGCGGGTCAGCCCGCGCGAGGATTGACTTAAGAACCGGATCATCTCCGCCGCTTCAGGAAGCCAAGGGGAGCCGTCCGGCGCGGGGAGGAGATTTCCCGCCGGGTCTTGAAGTTTTTTGACGATTTCCTCCAGCCTGGAGGTGGACTCAAAGACCATGCGGTAGACCTGTTTGATCTGTTCGATAGCCCTTTTGGGAAGACCGGCGCGCCGCAGGCCCACGAGATTGAGCCCGAACAAATGCGCGCGGTCTCCCTGGGCGATACAGTAGGGAGGGATGTCCAGGCTGACCATGGCACCCCCTCCGAGCATGGCCAGTTTTCCGATGCGCACGAACTGATGCACGCCGATCATCGTGCTGAGAACGGCATAGTCGCCCACCTCCACATGTCCGGCCAACGCCGTCGCGTTGGCGAGAATGACGCCGCGCCCGATGCGGCAGTCGTGGGCCACGTGGCTGTAGGCCATAAAGAGGCAGTTGTCCGCGATGCGCGTTTCTCCGGTGGCTGCGCTTCCCCGGTTCAGGGTCACGCATTCCCGGACCGTGACGTTGTTTCCCAGGACGAGGCGCGTGGGTTCGCCTTTGTATTTTAAGTCTTGCGGGGCCGTTCCGACGATGGCGTGAGAAAAAACACGGCAGTTTTCCCCCAGGGTGGTAAATTCTACGATGGCGTGGGGGCCGATGGTGGTGTTTTTGCCGATCCGCACCTCTTCCCCGATGACGGCGTAGGGGGCGATCTCTACCCCGTCGGCGATTTCCGCGCAGGGGTGAACGACCGCGGTGGGGTGGATGGCGGTGGTTACAGTCATGAGCAAGTCTGGTTTTTTCTGAGTTTCCGGGCGGCTTCCTCCAAGAGCTTGGCAAAGGCGACGTTGTGGGTGTGTCCGCTGCGCACGGCCCGGAGTTTGATTTTCAGTTCCCGGCCCAGCAGGGCCAAGTCTCCCAGGAGGTCCAGGAATTTATGGCGAACGAACTCATCGGCGTAGCGAAGACGGTTTTCCCGGGTATGGATTTTGTCGGGCCCAATCACCACGGCGTTGTCCAAAGAGCCCCCCTTCGCCAGGCCGTTTTTCTTGAAGAACTCAAGTTCTTCCTGGAAACAGAACGTGCGGGCTCCGGCGATCTCTCCCAGATAGGCGTCGGGATTCAAGGGTGTGCCGAAACTTTGACGCTGCACCAAGACGTGGGGATGCGTATAGGTCACGTGTATTTCCGGCGCCTCGGAAGGTTCGGCGATGAAAGAAGAGGCGTCGGATTCGTAGCGGATGGGATGGGGGAGGCGTAGGAATCGTTTGACCCCGTCTTTCTGGGTTTGAAGACCGCCTTGAAGAAGGGCCCGGACAAACGGCAAAGCCGAGCCGTCCATGGCGGGAGGCTCCGGACCGTCCAGGAGGATGTCGGCATTGTCGAGGCTCAGGCCTGCGCAGGCGGAGAGCACGTGTTCTACGGTATGGATGCGGTGGCCGTTCAAACCCAGCGTGGTTCCCCGCTGGGTTGCGACGACGAAGCGCACCCGCGCCGGGATGGGTAGGGAGGCGGGGAGGTCCGTGCGAAAAAATCGAATGCCGGTGTTCGGGGGCGCCGGACGGAAGGTGATCGTGCTCTGGCATCCGGTGTGGAGGCCGATGCCCCGCAGGGAAACCTCGCGCTGGAGTGTCGTCTGAAAGTTTTCCATAGTCTAATTGGACTTTTGCAAAATGGAATTGGGGCCTGTCCGGGGGTTGCCTTCCGAAAAACGCTCGCCATTTGCGAGGCTCGCTCCGGCATTTTGCCAGGCCTCCGCTGGCGCTGCGTGCGAATGGCCTGGCAAAACACGGTTTTCTCCAGGCAATCCTCCGGCCAGCCCTTTATCCATAGATTTGCAAAAGTCCAGTTCTAATCTTGGCTCCTTTTCCTTTTGCCGTTGGTTCCGAGCTTTTTTTTCAACTCCCGGACCGTCTCGAAGAGTTTCGGGAGTTTCCGCTGCAGGGCTTCCAGCTTTAGGGATTGCCGGTGGGGTTGTGCCGGCGTTCCCCAGAGGATGGCGCCTGCGGGCACGTCGCCGATGACGCCGGATTGAGCTCCAATCCGGACTTGGTCTCCGACGGTGATATGCCCGATGACTCCGGCCTGCCCGGCCAGGATGACGCCGTTGCCGATTTTGGTCGAACCGGCGATTCCGGCCTGGGCGATGATCAGGCAGTGTTCCCCGATCTGAACGTTGTGGGCGATCTGCACCAGGTTGTCTATCTTGGTTCCCTTGCCGATGGTCGTGGTTCCGATGGTGGCGCGGTCAACGGTGACGTTGGCTCCGATCTCCACCTCCGCTTCCACCTTCACCCGGCCCAGTTGAGGAATTTTTTTGTGCTTCTGTTGCATGAAGACGTACCCGTAGCCGTCCGCCCCCAGAACGCACCCCGAATGGAGAATGCAGTCTTCCCCCACCTCCACCTCCTCCCGGACCACTGTCTGGGGATAGAGCAGGCACCGG
The DNA here is from genome assembly GCA_016204975.1 of Elusimicrobiota bacterium. Taxonomy (GTDB): domain Bacteria; phylum Elusimicrobiota; class Elusimicrobia; order JACQJP01; family JACQJP01; genus JACQJP01. The sequence continues at coordinate 14,399 of JACQJP010000022.1, read as the reverse complement.
CGGCCGATTTTGCTGTTTCTTCCGACGTAACATTGAGGGTAGAGGATGGCCTCCTCGCCGATCTCTGCGCCTTCTTCAATCACGCAATAGGCTCCCAGGGAGGCGGAGGGGGCCACTTTTGCGGAGGATGCGATCAGAGCGGTGGCGTGGACTCCTCGTGGGTGGGAGCGCCTCTCGGGCTCCAGTTGGGACAGAACCTGGGCGAAGGCCCATTGGGGATTTTTTACGTAGATCTGGGTAAAGGACCCGCTCTTAATCAGGGCGTTGTTTTCCGGGAGCAGGACGCAGCCGGCTTGGGTTTGACGCAGTTGCGCGGCATATCGAGGATGGGCCAGGAAGGAAACGTCTTTGGGGGTGGCCTCCCCAAGCGATGCCGCCCCTTCCAGAACCTGCTGGGGGTCGCCTTCCAGCTTGCCAGAGACAAGCTCTGTGATTTGTTGAACGGTCAGCCTCACTATTTTTGCAGCCGGTCCAGGAGTTTCTGCGTCAAGTCCACGGCAGGCTGGCCATACAGTATAGCATTTTTCTCGACGACCACGCTCACCCCCTCTTCGGAGGCCACCTCCTTGAGCACCGTATAGATTTCCCCCAGGAGGATTTTGGTTTTAATCTCCTCCCATTGGAGCAGGTGCTGCTCCGCGGCCTTTTCCAGTTCCTTCAGCTCCCCCTGCAGACGTTCCAGCTCCGTCCCTCTTTCCCGAAGCAGGGACTCGATGTCCGGGGAGATGGGGGGAGCCGGCGCTCCATCCGTCCCCGAGCTCTGCGAGGGGGCTGTGGAGGGGGCCGGCACGGTGGGGGTCTCTGGCCCCCCGGCCGGTTCCCGGAGCTCTGTGGAGGGGGCTGGACCGGTTGTGGAGATTTCCACGGAAGAGGCCTGAGAGGTGGAGGTGGAGGGCAGGATGTTTTCAAATGGGGTCAGTCCCGGAAGAATATGCCGGAGCCCTCCCTTTTTTTGGAGCTCCAACTGGGAGATTTCAGTTTTTAAAAGAGAGATCGCCGCCTTCTTTTCGTAAATCTTATCTTCCCAGACCTTCACCTCCCTTTCAAATTCCTCTTTGGCCCTTTGGGTGCGGGGGGAGGCCTGGAAGGCCTGCTGCATGTTGATAAACCCGACACTGCCTCGCTCCCCACGGTTTTCCTCCAGAGAGATTTCCAGGGCTTGGATGGGAGGCTGGAAAGAGGAGGCCGCCAGGAAGGATGCAACCGCCAGGGTTTTCTTTAATACCGACAGGGGTCCTGGCCGAGGTTTGCCCTTAGCCCCCGGACCCCGGGGAACCAGTCCCGTCGGTTCCCCCCCAAGGGCCCCCCTTCCGCTACGGGGTCTGCAGGGCAAATCCTCGGCCACCCCCGTCGGATGTTTTCTAAGGACCCCTGGCCATTCCATTCTATGCATTTGCAAAAGTCCAATTCTAATATAACACTTCCCCATTGGGGTGACAACATTTAACTGGACTCTAACTGGACTTTTGCAAGGATATTGAGAAGGGGACTGGCCGGGGATTGCCTGGAGAAAACCGTGTTTTGCCAGGCCATTCGCACGGAGCGTCAGCGGAGGCCTGGCAAAATGCCGGAGCGAGGCTGCGATGCCGAGAGTTTTTCGGAAGGCAACCCCGGACAGGACCCCCTGACTCCTTTTTGCAAAAGTCCTGTCCATCATTTAAAAGAGATTGCCGATGGTAAAGTAAATCTCGGTCTTGTCCCTGCCTGGTTTATGGTGGAGTCCGTACCCCCAGCCCAGGCGGATGGGGAAGACGGGAGTTTTGAACCGGATCTCGATGCCGGTCCCTGCTTTTAGTTGCCTCTCTTGGGAGCCCATCTCGAAGCTCAGTTCCTGGAAGTTTCTCCAGGCGCTTCCGGCGTCAAAGAAGCCCACCAGTTGCAGGATGGTTCGCTTGGCCTCCCGGACCAAGGGGAACTTGAGCTCCGCGTTGAAGATGGAGAAGACCTTTCCCCCCTCCGCGGGGCCGATGTCCCCCCGGATGTCGTAGCCGCGGATGCTGTCGGGTCCTCCGATGAAAAACTTCTCGAATACCGGAACGTCGGAGGAGCTGCCGAACTCCTCGATGAAGCCTCCCCGGGAGCCTAAAGAGAATACGAGCGGGTAGTCGCCGGCGGAGAGGAGATGCCAGAACCAGCCGGTCGAATATCCCGGGTTGTAGAAACGGATGGTTCCTCCCAGGGGCCCCCCCGCCAGGCGCACGCTCGCGGTGTTTTTGTTGCCGTGGGTGGGATCGAAGAAGTTGTCTCGGGTGTCCCGGGTAAACTCGGTCGAGAGGATGGAGGAGGTGTCCGTTCCCTCCCGAATGGAGCTTTTGAATTTATCCAGCACGTCGAAGATTTCTACCGTTTGGTAGGTATAGGTGAGGTTCAGGCGGTATTTATCGTCGGCAAAACGGGGGCCTAGCTGGACGCTGCCGCCGGTCCTTTTCTCCTTAAAACCGGTGCTTTCGGTGGAGAACTGCCTGCGGCGCCGGGTGTTGAAGACGCTGAATCCGTAGCTGATGGGTTTATTGAGGAGCCAGGGGTTGGTCCAGCCGATGTCGAAGTTCTGGACGCGGCCTCCGAATTCCCAAAGAAAGTTCAGCCGGTGGGCCCGTCCCAAAAGATTCATGTGCTGCACCTGCAGGGTGCCCACCAGGCCGTCCACGGAGGAAAATCCTGCGCCGGCCGAGAAGATTCCGGGCCTTCCCTCTTTGACGTCGAAGAGGAGGTCCACCGTCTGGGGGTCCTCGGTGTTTTGAAGGTCCACCCGGATGTCGTCTAAAAATCCCAGGTTGAAGATGCGCTCCTGGCTTTTGCGTATTTTTTTGGCGCTGAAGATCTCCCCCTCCCGGATCACGATCTCCCGCAGCAGGACATAGTCTTTGGTGTAGGTATTTCCCTCCACATCCACCGCCCCGACACGGATCACCGGCCCCTCCTCGATCTTGAAATGCATTTCCACGACGCCCGTTTCCGATTGGATCTGCGGTTGGGGGAGGATTTGGGCCCGGAGGTGTCCCAGGTCGGCATAGAGCTGTTGGATTTCCTGGATGGTTTCATCCACCTTTTCCTGATTGTAGATTTTGCCGGGGCGGATGCGGGTCACCTTCCGCAGCGCCTCCGATTCATAGACGAAGTTTCCGGAGAAGGAAAAGGATCCGAACCTCAGCTTGGGCCCTTCCTGGATGAATAGGTCCAGAAAGATCTTGGATTCCTCTTCCTGCGCGGTCACGACCGGCGCGCTGGCGGCGTAGAGGAGGTAGCCTCGATCCTTGTAGTATTTCTCAAGCTTCTCAAGGTCTTTGGATAGTCGCTCGTCCTGGAAAACCTTGCCGGGTCGGTTTTCCATTTTCTTGATCAGACGCTTTTCCCTAAACGCGGAGACCCCATGCAGAGCCACCTTTTTCACCGTCACTTTCTTCCCCTCCTGAATCGAGAAGGTGAGGGAGAGGCGGTTTTCCTTGTCTTTAGGCGCCGCACGCTCCACCTCGATTGTGGCATGGGCATACCCCTTCTCCCGGTAAAGGCGGCGGATTTTTTCGAGGTCCTCTTTGAGTTTGAATTCTTCCAGGGGATCGTTGGATTTTAGGCGCAGGGTTTCCGCAAGTTTCGATGTGGAGAGGGAGCGGTTCCCCTTCCAGCGGATCTCTGCGATCCAGGGGCGCTCCCGCACCTGGTAGGAGAGGATGACCGGGGGGGGCAGGACGGGGCCCGTGGAGGCAGGGGCCAGGGGCAGCACATCCACCTGCACGTGCTCAAAGTAGCCCAGGTTCAGGAGGCTTTGGACGTCCGAGGAGATGCCGGAGGAATCATAGAGGACGCCGGGGGAGGCCCGGATATGTTTTTGGACCACGCTTTCCCGGACGTTTATCAGCCCTTTCCACTCCACCTTCTCCACGCTCCAGGGTTCTGAGGGCACCGCTGTTTCCGAGGGGGCTGTGGAGGGGGCCTGGGTGGAGGCGGTTACGGAAGGAGGGGATTCTGCGGCGAGCGGCAACTTCAGCAGAATCAGGAGCAGCGCCCCGAAGATGTGGCGCCGGGCTTTTTGGTCTGCGGCAGGGCCGATTTGCACGCTGTGTGTGGAGGCTAGGTATGAAGCTTGCTGACCGGTTTGTGGTGGAAGGTCAGGCTGCGATGTTCTTCGTCGAAGTCAATATGGATGGTGGAACCCGGAGTAAATTTTTTGGATAGGATCTGCTCTGCGATAGGATCTTCCAGGTGCTTTTGGATGGTTCGCTGAAGGGGGCGGGCTCCAAAATTGGGATCAAATCCGATGGAGACCAGATGTTTTCTAGCCTCCGGGCTCAGCTCGATCTTGAATCCCTGGTCCTGGATCTTCGCCTCCACTCGTTGCAGCATGAGCTCTAGAATTTTTTCCATATGCTCTTGGGTGAGCATGTGGAAGACCACGATCTCGTCCACGCGGTTGATGAACTCCGGATTGAAGGTTCGTTTGACCTCCTCCATGACCCGTTCCTTCATGGCCTGGTAGTCCTTCTCGTCGTCCTCATGGGCCACAAAACCCAGGGACTTGCCCTGGGAGATGGTCCGCGCCCCGACGTTGGAGGTCATGATCAAGACGGAGTTTTTGAAACTGACTTTGTGGCCCATATTGTCCGTCAGGATTCCGTCGTCCATGATCTGGAGCAGGATGTTGAAGGTATCCGGGTGCGCCTTCTCGATTTCATCCAAGAGCACGACCGAGTAGGGCTTGCGCCGGACCGCCTCGGTCAGCTGTCCCCCCTCCTCATATCCCACATATCCCGGCGGAGCGCCGATCAGGCGCGAGACGGAAAACTTCTCCCCATATTCGGACATGTCGATTCGGATCATGGCCTCTTCATTTCCGAATAGAAACTCCGCCAGGGTCCGCGCCAACTCCGTCTTGCCGACCCCGGTGGGGCCTAAAAAGATAAAGCTCCCGGTGGGGTGCCGGGGGTCCTTGAGGCCGGTGCGGCTTCTGCGGATGGCCTGGGAGACGACGCGGATCGCCTCCGACTGTCCGATGAGCCGCTTGTGGAGTTCATCCTCCATGTGCATGAGCTTTTCGGTCTCTGTCTCCGTCAGGCGGGTGACCGGAACCCCGGTCCACTTGGAAACGACCGTGGCGATCTCCTCCGCGGTGATGCTGGGGACGGTGGAATCTCTTTTGTCGCGCCACTTCTTCTTGGATTCCTCCAGGTTTTTGCGCAGCTCCTTTTCCTTGTCCCGCATGCGGGCGGCCTTCTCATACTCTTGGGAGGAGATGGACGAGTTTTTCTGTTTGACGATCTCCTCGATCTCAGTCTCCTTTTCCTTGAGATTGGGAGGGGTCTGGGTGGTTTGCAGGCGCGCCCGGCTTCCGGATTCATCCATCAGGTCAATGGCCTTGTCCGGAAGGTAGCGGTCTGTGATGTAGCGGTCCGCCAACTGGGCGGCGGCGATCAGGGCCTCGTCTGTAAATTTGACCTTATGGTGGCTCTCGTAGCGATCCTTCAAGCCTTTGAGGATCTCGATGGTGTTCTCCACGGAGGGCGGGTCCACCATGATCGGCTGAAACCGCCTCTCCAGGGCCGCATCGTGCTCGATGTATTTGCGGTATTCATCCAGGGTGGTGGCCCCGATGCACTGAAGTTCCCCTCGGGCCAGAGCAGGTTTGAGCATGTTGGAGGCGTCGATGGCTCCCTCCGCGGCTCCAGCGCCGATGACGGTGTGCAATTCGTCGATGAACAGGATGACCGCGCTTTTGGAGCGGCGGATCTCCTCCACGATGTTTTTGAGCCTCTGCTCAAACTCCCCTCGGTATTTGGTCCCCGCCACCACCGCCGCCAGGTCCAGGGTCATGACCCTCTTGTTGGTGAGAATTTCCGGAATTTCGTTTGCGGAGATCTTTTGGGCCAGCCCCTCCACGATGGCGGTCTTGCCCACGCCGGGATCTCCGATCAGGATGGGGTTGTTCTTGGTGCGCCTGGAAAGAATCTGGATCACTCTTTCTATCTCATCGCCTCGTCCGATCAAAGGGTCCAGTTTGTTTTCGCGGGCCAGGGCGGTCAGGTCCCTGCCGAATTCATCCAGGGTCGGGGTCTTGGATTTTCCTCTGGGCGCGGCATGGGTCGGGTTGATGGTATGGGGCCCCTGGCTTTCCCCCAAAAGGTTTAAGACCTCCTCCCTCACGGTGTCCAAGCGCAGGCCCAGGTTTTCCAGCACGCGGGCCGCCACGCCCTCCTCTTCCCGGATGAGTCCCAAGAGCAGGTGCTCGGTGCCCACATAGGAGTGGCCCATGTGCTGGGCCTCCTCCACCGCAAACTCCAAAACCTTCTTGGCCCGGGGGGTGAAAGGAATCTCACCTAAAAGCATCACGTTGTCCCCGGTGCCCACGATCTTTTCGATCTCGGATCGGACCCGCCTCAAGTCCACTCCTAGGTTGGAGAGGACCTGGGCCGCCACCCCCTCCCCCAGGGCGATCAGCCCCAGCAGGATGTGCTCGGTTCCCACGTAGTCGTGGTTGAGGCGTTTAGCCTCTTCCTGAGCGATCAGGATGACCCTTTGGGCGCGTTCCGTGAAGCGGTTGGACATAGACTCTCTCCAATCGGAGTGGGTTTGCCTGAGGTTATTATTACAGAATCTGACGGCGATTTCAAGCCTAGGACCAAAGTCCTAGACTGGGGTGGGTCCAATGTCGTGCTTTGAGGGGGCCGGAGGGCCCAGGCAAAAAATGAGGCTCGGCACTATTCTAATCTTAGTACTGGACTTTTGCAAAATGGAATTGGGGTCTTGGCCAGGGTTTTCTTTAATACCGACAGGGGTCCTGGCCGAGGTTTGCCCTTGGCCCCCGGACCCCGGGAAACCAGTCCCGTCGGTTTCCCCCGGAGGGTCCCCCTTCCGCTACGGGGTCTGCAGGGCAAATCCTCGGCCACCCCCGTCGGATGTCTTCTAAGGAACCCTGGCCATTCCCCTTCTCAATGGCTTTGCAAAAGTCCAGTTAGGAGAATCCTATGGAAAAGTATTGGGGCGTGGGTCTTTTGTGCTTCTTTTCTCTTTCCCTCCCTGCCCAGGCGGATAGGGGGTGGGGCCGGGAGGAATGGGAGAAGGAACTGATTCCTCTTGTAGAAGATTCCCGCCTAGAGAGACCTCGAATTTCTATCCCCGATCCCGCCTCCCTGGATTCCCCTCTTGGCGTTTGGCTGTTGAGGTTGGTGGGTGGCCGGTCGGAACTTCTCGAAACCTATGGGATCGCGCCGCATCAGGGGCGTCTGGTCCGGTTGGACCTGGAAGGTTTAGAGGTGATCTGGCCTCTCCAGGAGGCGACCGAGGAGGAGTTGCGATATATCCTGGTAGAGGTTTACGACCATCTCGATGGGCTGGCCTCTTGGGCGCATGTCCTGTCTTCCGAAACGAGGGACTACTTGAGTCAGCGCCTTCTTTATCCTCGGCTCTTTTCCAGCGCGCAAGTGTCGTGGGATGAAGAGTCCATCGCCCGCTTGGGGGAGACCGTGCGCCGAGCAGAGGAGCTGGAAGCCTCTGGAGATTCGGCGGGAGCGCAGGAGGCATGGGAGCGATTTTTCAGCCCCCAGGCGTTCCCTCCCGGCCGATCCATCTCCTACTTGGGACAGTCCCTGGTGGAAGGGAATTCCAGTGGGGCTTCCCATTACATCTATTACCTCAGTGAAAATTTCGGGGGAGGGTTCCGAAGCCTCCCGTTTTTGGAAAGGCTTCTCTTGGATCGGAGACTCCTGAGTTCTGCACGCAAGTTGGAAGTGGTTAAAAGCGTGGAAAGGATCGGAGGTCCTCGAGCGACTGCGCTCCTGGAGAAGGCTTTGCGCCTGTCCTTGTCCTCTGGCAATACTTTTATGCATGGGGATTACCAAAAGGTCTTGATCTGGGCGCTGCACCGTCAAAGGCCATCCGGATGGGTGGACCTGTTCGGAGAGGTGTTGGATTCGGAAGATGTCGATGGGACGGTTAAGGAAAATGTGGCGATGGCCTTAGGCAGTCTTTTCGCGTTGCCTGTGACTCCTGCCCCGAACTCCTCTAAAAAGGATAGGTTCCTGTCCCTATTTTCTCTGCGCCGCACCCGGGACCTCACTTTTGAGCTCAACCCGCAGGATGCCCCCAGGATTTTTTCCCTCATCGGTCGGAGGCTCGTGCGGGAGGAGGGTAAAGGGAGCGATCACTACTTTTTGCATGAGGAACTGGAGAAGATGGTGAAGATGGTGCATCTGTTGGGGGAGGTGGACCGGGGGGCGCAGCAGGAGTTTCTCTCGAAGGTTCGGGATCCCGGGGCGATCTTTGCGACGATCGCTTTGACGAGGAACTACCACGCCCGGGATGTGTCGGGGGCCCTCTTTAAAAACCTGGAGGAGGATTTGCCCTCACCGGATTTTCCGGAGAAGGACCCCTTGATTGCCTGGCTCGAATCTGTGGAGCCCGCCAATTTTGAGTCATGGGAGAGATTTCTCTGGCGCATGAATGAGTTTGGCCTCCTGACCTCTTACCTAACGAGGCATCCCTCATTTGCCTCGGCCATCGTGCGGGAATTTCGCGTTCAAGATTTATACACAGACGAGATGGACTCTGTTCGTTACGGAGCCATTCTGGACAATGTCTTCCGAAGATGGCCTCCGGCGGCCAAGGAGGTTTTTTTGGAAGCCCTCCTCAGCTCTGCGGAGAATCCACGAGAGGACACGGGCGGCTTCCTGGACCGGTTGGTGCTGGCTCGTGCTTTATACAATTATTACCGGAACCTTTTACCTCTCCAGGAGCAGGCTCGCATCCTAAAGGCGACCCACGATCTGGCGCCCTTGGATCGCTACTTTGTCTCTGGCTCGGTGAGGGTTTTTCCTAAAAAGGAGAAGCTGCGGGCCGCGGCGCTTTTTACCGATGCCCCTTCTCATCGGTCGTTTCTCAAGTTTCTTCGGGAGCAGGGGTTTCAGCCGGCTCCGGGAGGAAGCGCCAAGGCGCGAGGCGCCACGGCGCTTTGGAGGGGTTCCGTATCGGTGGATGTTTACTATTCCTCTTTGCATGGTTCGGGCCCCGAAGAAATACGGGAGAAACGCTATCTGGAGGCGCAAAGAGAGCTTCTGAAGTCCTCTTACGATTTCGTGGCGTTCCGGGGCGAGCCGGATGAGATGCCGGAGGTTGACTTTTTCAAGGAGGGTTTGGGCTGGATTCCCAAGGCGGGAGAGATTCCCCATAAGGTGGTGCTTCTGGGTTCTTGCCGCACGATTGGGGATGGCACTGAGATCCTGAAGCTCTGCCCGGATTGTCAGGTTGTTGCGGATGCGGAGACGGGCAAGCACCACTTCCACAACCTGGTCACCCTGGCGCTCTTTCAGGCTTTCGAGACAGGGGAGGACTGGAGTCGCCTGGGAAAAAGAATCGAGAAAATCGCGGCGCGGGATCCGGAAGGAGAGGTCCATTTTGTGGGTCCCTGGCACTTTGGAGCGCAATACTACCTGGCGCGGAGTTTTCTGGAAGATCAGGAGGAATGGCAAGAGTTGGAGGCCTCAATCCTGGAGCGGCTGGACGCCCAGCGCAAAAAAGACTAGGGGATCGGACCTAAGGCCTGCTGGATCGCCGCTAAAAGGTCCTCCATATCGCAGGGCTTGATGAAATACTTGAAGGCCCCCGCCTGCATTCCCGCATCGATGTCGGATTGCTGGCCGAAGGCGGAGAGAAAAATGACCGGGATAGATTTGAGATCCCCGTCGTTTTTGATTTTTTGGCACATCTCGATTCCGTTCATCTCCGGCATGGCCACGTCCAGGAGGATGAGGTCCGGTTTTTCTCTTTGAGCGGTTTCCAACCCTTCCCTGCCGTTGGAGGCGGTGGTGACCTCAAAGCCTTCCAGCTCCAGATTGTCTTTTAAAAGCATGGTCAAGGCCGGCTCGTCGTCTACCACCAGAACGCGTTTTTTGCTCACCTTTCAAGCTTTTTACGGATGAGGGTCGCACGGACGAGGTCTCTGGCTCCGGCGTCCAGCTCCGATCCTTCGATCATCTGGATATGGGCGGGTTGGGAGAGGATCAAGAGCTCGTTGATCTGGTGCAGGTCCACCGGCATCTCCCAACCCAGGGAAACCCCCAGGCGCAGGCGCGAGAGGTGCTGCATCGTTTCTTCAAAGGAGATGGAGCGCGCCTGGGAAAGGATGCCCAAAGAGCGGTAGACGCGGTCCTCCAATTTGGACTTATGGGGGGGGCGGGCCAGGATCATCCTGCTTTCCTTTTCGTGATCCACCAGGCTTTTCAAGACCCGTTGAATGTTGTCGATGATATCCTCTTCCTTGGGACCCAGGGAGATGGCGTTGGAGATCTGGAAGAAGTCGCCGTAGGGCTGGGTCCCTTCCCCATAAAAGCCGCGCACGACCAATCCGATCCGGGAAAGTTCTTCCAAGAGCTTGGCGGTCTGGCGGGTCGCGGAGAGGGCCGGCAGATGCACCAGGCAGGAGGCGCGCAGGCCCGTTCCCGCGTTGGTAGGGCAGGCGGTCAGGTAGCCCCATTTTTCATCGAACGCCAGCGGCAGGGTCCGGGCGAGTTCCTCCTCCAGGGTATTGAGGGCTTTCCATAGGGAGCTCAAGGAGAGTCCGGGCTCCAACCCCTGCAGGCGCAGGTGATCTTCCTCGTTGATCCGTAGGCTGAGCATCTCCTTGTCCCCCACCACCCCCCCCCGGGAGGAATAGTTTTTGGCCATTTCCGGGGAGATGAGGTGCCTTTCGATCAGGAACTGCCGGTCCAGGTCCTCCATCTCCTCCAGTTTCAGGTAGGCGGCTGCAGCCAGCCCCGCTGTTTTTTTGGCCGCCTCAAAGCTCGCCTCCAGGGTGGCCTTGAGCGTCTTGACGGCTCCGTTGTGGGGAAAGGGACGCTGGGAAAAGTTGCGGGCGAGGCGTATCCGGGAGGAAAGCACGACGTCCGTGTGGAGGCCCCGAACCTGGATCCATCCCATTTTGAATTTGAGCATGTTGTTAAGCTGCATTTTCCAGCTCGCGGATTTGATCTCTCAGTTGGGCGGCCAGCTCGAAGTTTTCGTCCCGAACCGCTTTTTCCAGCTCCTGGCGGAGCTGTTTGATGGAATTTTTCTTATCCTTGGGGGCGGTTCGCGAGGGTTGGACAGGGGAGCGCTTCCCCTGGTGTTGGAGGGAGCCGTGGATTCTTTTTATAAGGGGAGCCAGTTGGGGGGCGAAGCTTTGGTAACACTGGCTGCAGCCCAGGAGGGTGGTTTGCTGGAACTTGGAATACTTGAGCCCGCAGGCGGAGCACTTGGCCTCCTGCGGGGCCTCTCCCAGTCTGGGCATGATGTGGGCGATGGAAAATCCTGCGGAGGGCAGGGGCCACGAGATTTCCATTCCTTTTTCCTGCGCGCAAGCAGGGCAGAGGTTCCACTGGAAGGCCTTCCCGTTGACCAGGCCTTTGAAAAAAACACTGGCCTCATTTTTTCCGCATCCTTCGCAGACCATGTTCTACCGGTTGCTGGCGACGGGCTTTTCGTCGTAGATGGGGGTTCCGGTCGCGCGGGTGAGTTCCCGATAGAGGGCGGTCAGCCTCTGGGTGAAGGGACCGGGTTTTCCGTTTCCGATGATGCGCCCGTCAATTTTAACGGCCCCTAGGATTTCCGCTCCGGTGCCGGTGACGAAAACCTCCTCGGCGCCGTAGAGTTGAAAGAGGGTGAAGGGATCCTCCTGGACCGGCAGTTTCAGTTTCTCGCGCACCAGGTCAATCGCCGTCCGGCGGGTGATGCCCTCCAGGATTCCGGCCCAGACGGGAGGGGTCCATACCCGGCGGTCCTTGAGGAAGAAGATGTTGTCCCCGGCGCACTCCGCCACGTAGCCCGCGAGGTTTAAGAGAATGGCCTCCTGGGCCCCGGCCCGGACGGCGGTGTTTTTGGCCAGGATGTTATTCAAATAGTTGAGGGATTTGATGTTGGGGCTCAGGCACTCATGGGGAGTGCGCCTAATGTGTGCGGTGATGAGCTCCAGGCCCTTTTCATAGAAGGAGGGAGGATAGAGCTCGATGGTGTCCGCAATGATGACCAGAGTGGCTTTTTTGCACTTTCTCATGTCCAGCCCCAGGTCCCCCATGCCGCGGGTCAGCACCACTCGGATGTAGGCGTCCCGCAGGCGGTTGAGCCGCAAGGTCTCCAAAATCGCCTCCTCCATCTCTTTGGGCGTGAGGGGGCAGTCCAGCAGGATTCCTTTGGCAGAGGCGTAGAGGCGCTCCACATGCTCCGCCAAGCGGAAGACCCGGCCGTTGTAGGCGCGGATGCCCTCAAACACCCCGTCTCCGTAGAGGAGCCCGTGGTCAAAGACGGAGATTCTGGCCTCTTCCTTTTCGTAATGCTTGCCGTCTATATAAATTTTCATGGTTCAATCTCCCCTTCCCGCACGTTCGCGAACGCTCAATCGGGCAGGCGAGATCTCCCAGATCTCTTGGGCCTGCTCCGCCACCCATTCATTGTGAGTTGCCAGAAAGATACATACCCCCAACTCCTGCTGGATGTCCCTCAGTGTCTTTAATACCACTTCTGCGCTGCCTTTGTCCAGGTTGCCCGTCGGTTCGTCCGCCAGCAGGATTTTTGGACGCCGGATCAAGGCCCGCAGGATGGCCACCCGTTGCTGTTCCCCCCCGGAGATTTGGGAGGGCAGGTGCTGGGCCCTCTGTATCAGGTTCCACCTCTTGAGCCACTCCATGGCCCGTTCGCGCTCGTCACATCCGTCTGCGGGGAGGGAGTCTTTCCGGGCGGACATCCGCAGGGAGAGCCACAAATTTTCCAGCACCGTGAATTCCGCAAGCAGGGCGTTGAATTGAAAGACAAATCCCACTTCTTGAGCTCGGTAGGAGGAACGCTCCGAGTCCCTCATGGAAGAGGTTTCTTTTCCAAAAAGCTTCAGGCTTCCCCCGGTGGGGGCGTCCATCAGGCCCAAGAGGTTCAGCAGCGTGGATTTGCCGGAGCCGCTGGGCCCCATCAGAGCGATCATGCTTTTTTCCGGAATCTCAAAGTTGAGGCCCTGAAAAACCTCCACCCGGCTTTCCCCCTGCCCGTAGATCTTGGTTAGATTTTTCGCTTCTACGGCCGGTACGCCGGGAGCTTTAACCATACCGCAGGGCCTCTACGGCTTTGAGCTTGCCGGCGCGGTGAGCGGGATAAAGAGAGGCCAGCAGGGTGATGCCGGAGGCGGCGACGAGAACCCCCAGGGTATCCAGCCATCGGATGTGGATGGGCACCTTGGAGAGGTAATAGATCTCCGCGGGGAGCTCCAATATCTCGTAGCGCGCAATGACCCCACAAAGCGCCAGCCCCAGCAGGAGCCCTCCCAGGACCCCCCCCAGGGCGGTGAGGCCCGCTTTATAAAAGAAGATTCTGCGGATGTTTTGGGAGGAGGCTCCCAGGGATTTGAGTATCCCGATCTCCTTTGTTTTCTCCAGACTCAAAAGCAGCAGGTTGGAGGCGATGTTGAAGGCGGCCACCACAACGATCAGCGCCAGAAGCAGGGACATCATGGCCTTCTCCAGCTTCAAGGCCCCGAACAGGGCCTGGTTCATCTGCGTCCAGGAGCGGACCCCGTAGAGTCCTCCCAGATCCCGTTGGAGCTTGCCGGCGAAGGCATCGGCGCCCTCCCAGTCGTGGAGTTTGGCGCCCACCCCCGAGATCCGGTCTCCCAGGGAGAAGAAGCTCTGCGCCTTCTCTAAGGGGAGGAAGGCCAGGGAGCTGTCGTATTCATAGTAGCCCGAGTGATAGATTCCGGACACCTCCATGGGGACAAAGCGCGGCAGGGGGCCCAGCGGGCTGGGGGTGCTGTGGGGAGAAAGCATATATATCCGGTCTCCGACGCCGGCCTTTAGTTGTTGGGCCAGTTCCCGCCCTAGGACCAAGCCTCCCTCCCAGCGGCCTTTCTGGAGCGTGCGCCGGAGGTGATTGATTCGGAACTCCTCCTGGGGGACGATCCCTTTCAACCAGGCTCCCAGGGAACGCCCCTGATGCAGCAGAACCGCCTGGCCTGCGGCGAAGGGGGCGGTGGCCTCTACTTCCGGATAAGCCTCCAGTTTTTTCCGGACCCCTTGGGACTCTTGGGAGGATAGGCTGGCGGTTACGAAGAGGTGCGCCTGGGTCCCTAGGATTCGGTTTTGGATGTCGCGGTGAAATCCGTTCATCACCGCCAGGGTGACGATCATCGCCGCCACTCCCAGGGTCACCCCCCCCACGCCGATGAAGGTGGTGATCCAACTAAAAAAGCCCGCGCGTTTTCCGGTCAGGTAACGCCAGGCGATGAAGAGTTCATAGGACATGGAGCTATTCGCCAAAGGCTCTCATCGGGCTAGGTACCCACAGACCTCAGGATGGGAAAGAGGATGACGTCGCGGATGCTCTCGGTTCCGGTCAGGATCATGGTCAAACGGTCCACCCCCAACCCCAGCCCCCCCGCCGGAGGCATGCCATATTCCAAG
>JACQJP010000021.1 GCA_016204975.1 Elusimicrobiota bacterium | reverse complement strand
TAAGAGCACCGTAGGGCGTTCGGGGTCCAGCGCAAGTTTTGTTCGGGCGAGGGGCTTGGCGATCCTCTGGGAAAATGGGGAACGCAGGGGAATGCCGGTCCTCTGGACATTTGAATCCGGAATTTTTCTAGCCAGAAACTGCGAGCGCACCTCCTCAGTGGGGGTCAGGTAGAGGTCCACCCCTGCACAGGGCCAGTAGGAATGGGCCCAGAAATCAGTGAGGACGCCGATCAGGGGGATGCCCAGGCGGCCCCTTTGCTTGGCCTTGGCCAGCGTGGCGCAGGGCAGGGCATGGGTGCAGACCAGCGCGTCCGGGCGCAGGACGTTTAATATCCCCTGGAGTTTGAGTCCGTCCATGGAGTGGAACAGGTCCCTCACCTCCTGGGTGGCCTCCTCCACCGAGGGATTGTTCCAGAGGGTTTCCCACAGAAGGGGCGTTTGCTTCAATATCTCCAGGTAGGCTTTGGCGACGAGGGGACCCAGGAAGGGGTAGATTTTTCGGATCAGGTCTATCTCGGAAATCTGGAGGCTGGGATCCTTCGCCTGCAGGGCCTCTTTGAGGGCGTGGGCGGCCTGAGCGTGGCCGGAGTGTTCGGCACTGTAGAGAAGGGCGATGTGCATCAGAGAGAATCGGGGAGCCGGGAATCGAACCCGGGGTCTCTCGCACCCCAAGCGAGCGCTCTACCACTGAGCCACTCCCCGTCTTGGTCAGTCTTGGACAAGCTTGAGTAGTTCCCGGATCTCTTTTTTAGATTCTTGGAGGAGGTCTTTGGACTGGGCTCCGTCCGAATCCGTTTTTGCCGATTCCTCTGTGGCCCTCCGGAGCGGATGCAACCATTTTTTTACTCCCGTCAGGGTAAAATGCTTCTGGTAGCGCAACTCCTTGATCCTGAGGATCATCTCCAGGTCTTTGCGGTTGTAGCGTCGGTGTCCGCCCTCGAGGCGCACGGGGCGCAGGCTTCCCAACTCCGACTCCCAATAGCGCAGGGTATAAGCCGGGATTTGTGCGAGTCGGCTGATCTCGCCGATTGTGAAGTAAATCTTGTCTTTGGGAATGAGGTCCGCGATGGATCCCACGGTAAAGTGACCTACTGGCCCAGGAGCTCTTTGGAGGCTTTAAAGCGTACCGCTCTGCGGGGAGGGACGGGAACCTCCTGGCCCGTCTTCGGGTTCCTTCCCTTGCGGGCCTTGCGCATCTTGACCCGAAAGCTTCCAAATCCGGAGAGAACCACTTTCTCTCCGCTCCGCAGGGAGTTTCGCATGCTTTCAAAGGTGGCTTCGATCGCACGGACGGAGTCCGAGCGGGTTCCCAGAACACGGCTTACGGCCCGGATGAGATCCGCTTTGTTCATGGTTCAATTCCTGTCCCCCTCTGTGTCTGAGGGGCCCGGTTCGGGTCCCTCCTTTTTGGGCTTCCCTCGGATATCCTTGAAGATGTCCTCCGGCCTTAGATTTTTGAGTTCGTCTTTAAATTTTTTAACTTCCTCTTCGGTAATGGGTTTGGTCAGCACCTGGCATCGTTCAAAGACGCCCTCGTCCACATAGATCGGACACCCCGCCCTTACCGCCAAGGCGATGGCATCGGAGGGTCGGGCGTCGATGGTACATTCCTTGGAGTTTTGCCGCAGGCAGATTTGAGCATAGAAGGTGTTTTCCTTGATATCGCTGACCACGACCTTGGTCACACCCCATCCCAGCGAGCGGATGGTGTTCAATACCAGATCATGCGTCAGAGGGCGCGGCAGGACCACCCCCGAAAAGCGGATGGCGATGGCCTGCCCTTCCGGCAGGCCGATCCAGATGGGCAGCAGGCGGTTGCCGCCGGTCTCTTCCAGAAAGATGATACATTCATTGACCATGGTGGCCAGGGAGTATATCTTGACTTCGCATTCTCGGGGCAATTTTTTCACGGACCTTGGGGGCAATCGTACCAAACTATGCGGTTCCGTTCCAGCGCAACTGATTGATGAGTTGTGCGGGGGGCAGTCTTCCCTGCGCGATGAGGTAAATGGACTCGATGAGGGGGGTGGGCAACTTCAGTCTTTGGGCCAGCTGGAAGGCGCACGCAACCGCCCGGATGCCCTCCGTGACGGTCGGAATCTCCGAGAGGGCTTCTGGAAGCGTTTTCCCCAGTCCCAGTTTTTCCCCCAGGGTGCGGTTTCTGGAGTAGGGCGCGGCCGAGGTGGCCACCAAATCCCCCAGACCGGAGAGGCCGTAGAAGGTTTCCGGGTCAGCCCCCAGTTTTTTTCCCAGCGCCGCAATCTCGGCGAGACCCTGAACCAGGAGGGCCGCCTTGGCGTTGGCGCCGTATCCCAGGCCGTCGCAGATGCCGCAGCCTAGGGCGACGGCATTCTTAAGGGCGCCGCCCAACTCCACGCCCTTGCGGTCCGAGGAGCACTCGATAAAAAGGGGCGGTCCTTGGAGGAGGACTCTGATTTTTTCCAGAAGCCGGTTGGGAGACTTGGGCCCCGCCAGGATGATCCGGGTGGGAACCCCCCGGAGCACCTCTTTGGCAAAGCTGGGTCCGGAAAAGGCAAAGATGCGGCCTCGGAGGTGCGGCAGGATCTGCTCCGTGATTTCGCAGGGAGTTTGGAAGGTTTCGGCCTCCAGGCCCTTGGAGACACTGAGGACCCACTCCAGGGCTTTGGCGTCCGGGATTTCCGAGATGTGTCGGAGAGTCGTGCGGATGAATTCCGACGGCAAGGCGACCAGCAGGCCCTGTGCTTGTTTCAGGGCTTCCTGAAGGTTGGAGGTGACCCGGATCTCCTTGGGAAGATCCAGCTCCGGCAGATGCTCCAGCGTTCTATTTTCTTGCAGGAATTGCGCCTTCTCAGGCAAAAACTCCCAGAGGTGCACCTGCCGGCCCTTTCGAAAAAGGTGGCGCGCCAGGACGCTGCCCCAGATTCCTCCTCCCAAGACGGCAATGGGATGGGTCATGGGGGCCTTTTGAACCACAGCTCTTTTCCGGAGAGGAGTCTCTTGAGGTTGGGGAGGTGTTTGATCCAGATCAGGGTGCAGACCGCGGTGGCGGTGATGGCCGGCAACAGGGGTTCTCGAAGGCTCCAGGCCAGGATCGGCAGCGCCAGGGCTGCGGCCATAGATCCCACAGAGATATGGCCGCTGACGCCCACGGCCGCCAGAAAGAGGACGAAACTGAGGAAGGTTGGGATGGGCAGAAGGGCCGCAAAGACGCCGGCGGAGGTGGCCACCCCTTTGCCTCCTTTCAGTTTCAGAAAAGGGGTCCAGATGTGGCCCACGATCGCCAGCAGCCCGCACCCCAAGGCGAGAGGCGGGGAGCTTGGGTTGCGAAGAAGGCTCAAGGCGACCGGGAGGTACCCTTTGACGGCATCAAACAGCAGGGTGGACCATCCGGCCCATCGCCCCACGACGCGGTAGACATTGGCGGCCCCTGGGTTTCCGGAGCCGTGCTCGCGGATGTCGATTCCGGAGAGGGAGCGGGCCAGAAGGTAGCCGCTGGGGATCCCCCCCATCAGGTAGGCGAAGACAAGCAGCAGGAGGCTTTCAGTCATCTATAAGCTGGACTTTTGCAAAGATATTGAGAAGGGGACTGGCCGGGGGATTGCCTGGAGAAAACCGTGTTTTGTCCGGCATCCTGCATGCAGCCGGACAAAATGCCGGAGGCCGGGCCCCAAAGGCGTGTTGAGCCGGCACTCCCCGACCGTAGTCGGGTCCCGCAGCGAACCTCGCAAATGGCGAGCGTTTTTCGAAAGGCAACCTCCGGACGGGACCCCAATTCCATTTTGCAAAAGTTCAGCGTAAGGTTTAGTTTTAGCCGATGGAGCCCAGGTGCTTGCTGCCCGTAAACCCATAGTCTAGCATAGATACCAAAGTGATGGCCACCGTCGCCCAGAGCAGGAGTTCGGAGGCCGGAGGATGGAGGAGCAGGGCAGGAAAGGTCATTTGAAACAAAAGAATGGTGATCAAAAGCATCTGCGCCCCCGTGGCTATTTTTCCAAGGAACCGGACTCGGACCTCCAGGGAGCCCGTCAAAAGAAAGGTCAGAATCCAGCCGAGGAAGAGCGCCACGTCCCGGCTGAGGATCAGGATAAAGGCCCAATCCGGAATTTGCTTTAGGCGCATCAGACCGGCAAAAGCGCTGATTAAAAAGATCTTGTCCGCCAGCGGGTCTAGGAATCTTCCCAGGGGGGTTTTTTGTTTAAAGCGTCTGGCGATTGCGCCATCTAGAGCATCGGTTAAGACGCTCAAAAAACAGATCAGGGTAGCTAGGTAGAACCGGTCCTTGAGGAGGGCGATGAGAAAGATGGGAACGGAGGCTATCCGCAGCGCGCTGATTTTATTGGCCAGGGTCATTATTTTTGTGGCAGAGCCTAGCCGGCCATTTTACCAAATCGCTGTCTGTGCTCTTGAATTTTCTTTTGCAGGCGGTTCCAGTTGGCGGGGGTCACCCGGATGCGGGCGGTGATTTTTTTGGCATCTGTTTTTTGCTCTAAGACTTGCGCCACGCGGTAGACTTCGGCAAGCAGGGAGGCCTGGTGGAAGGAAATCTCGATGGTTCGAGTCCACCAGTTACGGCTGAGGAGCTCCTCGATTTTTTGAAGGAGGGTCCCGGTCCCTTCCGAGGTGCGGGCGCTCAAAAGAAGCGCGGAGGGATCTAGGCGGCAGAGGTCCTCCGCCTGTTCGGGCGAGAGGACATCTTGTTTGTTGTAGACGGTCAAGCGGGGCAGCTGGGCTGCGCGAAGATCTTCTAAGACCTGCAGCACGGCCCGCATCTGTTCGCGGCAGCGCGGGTGGCTGCCGTCTACCACATGGATCAGGCAATCCGCCGTGGTGATTTCTTCAAGAGTTGCCCGGAAGGCGGCGATCAGGGGATGGGGCAGTTTCCGGATGAATCCCACGGTGTCCGTAAAGAGCGCGACATTGCCCTGGGGCAGGCGGACCCGGCGCGTGGTGGGATCGAGAGTGGCAAAAAGTTTATCGTCGGCGTACACGGGGGATTTCCCCTGGGCTAGGGTATTGAGCAGGGTAGATTTTCCGGCGTTGGTGTATCCGATCAGGGTGACGACGGGGTAGGGGATGGATTTTCTTTTTTCTCTTTGCACCTCGCGTTCCTTGCGGATGTCCTGGATCGCTCGACGCAGTTTGGCGATTCGGTCGCGGAGGCGCCGCCTTTGGTACTCCAGTTGTCTTTCTCCGGGCCCGCGGGTTCCGATGCCTCCCACTTGCTGGGAGTAGGCGGTCCCTTTCCCGGTCAGGCGCGGCAGGAGGTAGCTCAGCTGCGCCAGTTCCACCTGCAGGGCCCCCTCGCGGCTTCTGGCACGCTTGGCGAAGATATCCAGGATCAGCCGCGTGCGGTCCAGGATCTTGGCAGAGATGATATTTTCGAGGTTGCGTTGTTGCGCCGGGGAGAGTTCTTCGTCAAAGATGAGAGTTAAGACCCCGAGCTCTTCTACTTTTTGTTGGAGTTCCAAAGCCTTGCCGGCCCCGATGAAGGTGGCCGGGTGGATGCGCGGGAGGCTTTGGCAGAAAGCGCCCTCCACCGCGGCCCCTGCGGTGGCGGCGAGATGCCGCAGTTCCTGGAGCGATTCCAGTGCCTCCTGCCGCGAGGAGATTCCCCTGCCGGAGTGGGTGCCGACTAAGAGGACCTTTTCCATAGAGTTCTTAGGTTGTCCACCAGAGGCGCGATCGGGGACCCGCAGTTACTCAAAAAGTCTTGTCGGCGTAGGTTTAGAAGATGGCCGGAGGTCTGATGTAGAAACCAGGTCCTTTGCCGTTTGGCGTAGGCCCGGGTATCTTGGAGGAGGGCCTCCAGGGCCTGTGAAAAAGATGCGCCTCCTTCCAAGTAGCGCACGGCATGGCGATATCCTAGGCTTTGCAGCGCGGGATCGGCGGGGCGGTATCCTTGGCTGAGAAGCTGCCGGGTCTCCCCGATCATGGCGGGCAGGATCTGTTTCGATCTGGCCAGGATGCGTTCTTTTAAGACCTCTTTTTCCCATAGCATGCAGACGGTGATAGCGGGGAGGACAGTGGTTTTTTTTGGTTTTTTCCAGAAAGAGGAGATGGGGCGGCCGCTGAGCTGGTGAACCTCCAGGGCCCGTAGAATCCTTTGGGCATTTCCGGAGGGGATTTTTTGGGCGGCCTCCGGGTCCAGGCGCCGAAGCTCTTGGTGCAGAGCCTCGCTGCCTTCTCGCAGGAGCCTGATCTGGAGGGCCTTGCGCAGCCCATCCTGGGAAGGGGGCACGGGGTGAAGGCCCTCCAGAAAGGCCTTCAGGTATAGGCCCGTTCCTCCCACCAGGATGACATTTTTTCCACGGGCGCGAATCTCCTGAAGGGTCTTCCGGGCCTTTCGAGCGTACTCCACGGCGTTGAAGGTTGCTTTGGGATCCAGGAAATCCAGCAGGTGGTAGGGGATGTCTTGTACCAGGTAAACCTTCCCCGCGGGGACGCGTCGCCATTCCCCGATAGGTTTACAGGTTCCCGCGGCCAGGTATTTGTAAATTTGGCGGGAGTCGCAGGAGAGGATCTCGGCGTTTTCCTGCCTGGCCAGCTCCAGGGCGACTTCCGTTTTACCGGAGGCGGTAGGGCCGACCAGGGCGAGAATGGTCCCGGGGCGGCTTAGTGCCAATTTCTCTTTTGGGGTTTGGCGCAAAGTCCGTGGAAGGTGCAGTGGGGGACGCAGGCATCCGGGAGGTTTAGGGAAATACGGGTGTTGCAATCGTGGTTGTCTAGTGCCATTTTCCGGATGCGTCTTTTGTCTGCACTTTTTATTTTGGTGAACCGGATGGCAAGGGCGTAGACGCCGCTTTTTTCGGTGACGCGCAGAACCTTGCCCCGGATGCTGATGTGTGGAAGCTCCGGCAGCTTGATACTTAAGTCCAGCCAGGGAACCTTGGGAATATCCAGGAAGGTGGTCAGGCGCACACCGCCCGCCGAAAGATCGGTGAGGATGCCCGGATGGGAGAGGGCGGGTCCCTTGGCACGCTGGGGGGCGATGCGGATGGTAACCGGTTCGATCAACCCCTCCACGAGGTTGAATCGCGGGTGCCTTCTTCTTTCCTGTTCCATTTTGGTTCGACTCCGCTCAGCACTTTCGGCGGGCCTGGGATTTCACCACATCAAGGAGTTGGGAGAGCCTTTCTTCTTGGATCGGTCGGGGAACGGGGGTTTCGAATACCGCCGCTTCCGTTCCTTGCCGCGGAGAGAACTTAAAACAATAGGCGGCCCGGAAATCTGCCTCCCCTACCAAGGAGAGGGTCTGTCGGAAATCCTCCTCCGTCTCCGAAGGGAATCCTACAATAATGTCGGTGGTGATGGCAATGCGGGGGATTTTTCTCCGCAATGCCGCAAGGCGCTCCAGATAAAACCGGCGGGTGTAGTTCCGGCGCATTTTTTTGAGGATTCGGTCGGATCCGGACTGGACCGGCAGGTGAAGACGCGGGCAGACCTTCCGGCATTCGAACATGGCTTCGATCAATGCATCGGTCAGGTAGTAGGGGTGGGAGCTGGTGAAGCGGATGCTTTCCAGAGCCTCCACGTCGTTGACGAGTCGCAGCAGGTCCGCGAAATTCGTTCCCAGGTATCGGTAGCTGTTGACCGTTTGTCCAAGCAGGGTGACCTCTCGAACGCCGTCGGCCGCTTTGCGGCGGATTTCATCCAGAATGCCGGCCACGGGGCGGTAGATTTCCCTTCCCCGCACCGCGGGGACGATGCAGTAGGTGCAGGTGTAGTTGCAGCCGCGCATGATGGTGACGTAGGAGCTTGCCGGGGACCCGGGATCGGTCCGGCATTCGACCGAACTTGGGTTTTGCACCGCAGGGGTTGGGGTTGGGGCGGGCTCGGCCTGCGGCCAAAGGCCGATATTTTCTTGATGCCAGTTGAAACGGGCTTGGAGGGCTTGCTCCAGGATTTGGGGAAACTGTTCGATGGATTTGGCTCCCGTCACCAGATCCACGTGTGGGAACCTTTTTTGCAGCCAGACCTGGGTGCGCTCCGCGGCGCATCCTGCGACGATCAACAGGCGCTCGGGCCGCCCGGTCTTCCACTTTTTGAGGGATCCCACCAGAGACAGCGCCCGGTCTTCTGCGTGCTGGCGGATGGTGCAGGTGTTGATCAAAACCGCGTCCGCCCCCTCGATGTCCTGGGCGCTTTGGAAGCCCCGCGCCTCGAACGCGCGCAACATCTCTTCCGAGTCCGCCACGTTCATCTGACATCCGAAGTTTTTGATAAAGAGTCGCACGGGGGGTTATCGGTAGAAGTTTCTGGGCCAGGCATGTCCTTCCAGCTCTTCGAGCTGCGAGCCGTCCAGATAGCGGCCGTCCGAGACGGAGGCATTCTCCTCCACGTGGGGGACCCTGCGCGTTCCCGCCAAGACGGTGGAGACCGCGCAAAAGCTCAGGCAGAATCGGAGAGCGGCCTGCGCCAGGTTTTGGGAGCCGTTTGCGGCAAGAACCTTCTTGAGGGCCTCTGCCCTGCGGCAGGTTTCCTTCAGCCTTTCGCCGGCAAAGTAGCGGCTTCGGAAATCCTCCTCCTCGAAGCGGGATTCTGGCGTCAGTTTCCCCGAAAGGCCTCCCTCATCCAGGGGCACCCGGGCGAGAATCCCCACCCGGTTCTGTAGGCATTGGGAGAAAAGTTTTCTTCTTGGGGTCTGTTCGAAGAGGTTGAAGATGACCTGAACGGTGTCTACAAACCCCCCTCGGACCGCTTCCAACGCGGTCTCCGGTTCATGGTCGTTGATCGAGATTCCGAAGAAACGAATCTTCCCTTGGGACTTGAGCCTTTCCACCGCCTCCAGCACCTTCTGCCACAAAGGGTCCTGGAGCCATCGGTCGGACCATACGTGGAGTTGCTGGAGCTCGATACAGTCCGTGTGGAGGTTTTTTAGGCTACGCTCCGTGCAGGAGATAATCCATTCGGGCGGGAAGGTTGCTTGAAGGGAACTGCGGTGGTCTGCGGGCCACTGCATATTTTTGGGAGGGACCTTGGTCGCGATATAGGCCCGTTTTTTTGCGCTGCGGAAGGCTTGGGCGATCAGGCGTTCGCTATGGCCGTCCCCGTAGACGTAGGCGGTGTCGAAGAAGTTGATTCCCAAATCCTGCGCCTTTTGGAGGGCCCGGAGGGATTCGGCATCCTCTGTTTCTCCCCACCAGTTTTTTCCGATGCCCCAGCCGCCGAAACCGATCTCGGAAACCTGGAGCTCCGTTCGTCCCAGCATTCGGTATTTCATGGTTTAATCGTAGGAGCTATTTTATTTCTTTTTCTTTTCCGGCGCGAGCAGAAGAAAGTACAGCTTTCCCGGAAAAAGCATCGCTCCGGCTTCCGCCTGGGCCCGGACGCCCCGTCCCCAGAAAAGATCGGCGCGCCCGGGGCCCCTCAGAGCCCCGCCGGTATCCTGGGTGACGCCGAATCGGGTGAAGGGCTCCGTCCGCAGCAGCCTTCCCTCCTCATCCGCCACGGGCTTGGTGCTGGAGATAAAGCCCAGCGCGCCCAGCGGCAAGACCGCGGCATCGATGGCAATCGAACGTCCCGGTGTCAATGGGAGGCCGAGGGTTCCTGTGGGCGGGGAGTCCTGCGCAGAGAGCTGAAAGAAGCTATAGCGAGGGTTGTGGGCTAGGATTTCATACTGCACGGCGGGTGACTGGCTTTTGAGGTATTGGAGCACTTGGGACGCGGTGGAGTCCGGGGGGATCTTCCCTTCTTCGATGAGGCGCTGGCGCACGCTGCGGTAGGGATGTCCGTTGTGCCCTGCGAAAAGGACGCGCACCTCCTGTGGGACCCGACTATGGTCGGGGAGTGCCGGCTCAACACGCGTTTGGGGCCCGGCCTGAGAGTCCGGGAGTTTTAGCCAACCGGACCCCTGCGTCTGCAGGAAGAAGACCTCTGCGGGGCTCAAGGCCCAAGCCAGCTCCAGGTTTTGTCCCGTGAGGGCTCCTTCCAGGTCGATCTCTCTGCGGGTGAAGTAGGGGTGTCGAAGGTCCGGCGGCCTGCGGTAGAGCGGAAACCGGTAGGAGGACTGGGGCAGGCGGGAGGCCTCGATTTGCGCCTCAAAGTAGCCTGTCCAGGTGACGGCGCCGCTTTCCCCCTCCCCCACCGACTCAAAGATAAGAAACTCTTTGGGAATCTCTTGTGGGAGGCGAGAAGGGGACTGGGCCAGAAGCTGAAGGAACCGCCGAAAGGTTTTTTGAATCCTCTCGGCAAGGACCGTTTGGCCGCCGAAAGGGATAGGGGTCTTTGGGTCCACCGCCTCCCACCAGTCGAGGGTGGACTGGAGGGCCTTTGGAAGGGATGCCAGGTCCAGGTCATCTAAGAATGCGGGATAGTTTTCCGGAGCCACCCTCCGCAGCCCCTTCGCAGAGTTCAGGGACTTAGAAAGCGGAGAAGCGGCGTGAGGGGTCTGGGCCTGGGCGCAGCCCACAGCCAGCAGGATGAGCCCTATTTGCAGAAGCGGCATTGTCCGGAAGGCTTTAGGAGATGGGAAGGAAAATACACTTCGCCGCACGAGCAGCGGCAGTCCCGCTGGGGATTTCGCCTCCAGTGCCTTGCGCAGAAACCCGTGTAGGACGGCCCCCGCAGGCCGGGCCCCAAAGGCGTGTTGAGCCGGCACTCCCCGACCGTTGTCGGGTCCCGCAGGCCGGGCCCCATAGG
>JACQJP010000027.1 GCA_016204975.1 Elusimicrobiota bacterium | reverse complement strand
TTGCCCTGCAGACCCCGTAGTGGAGTGGACTTCGCTGCAGTTTTGGCGGTCGTTCGGACACCAGCCGAAGGCTGCGTGGGACCCTCTGGGGGAAACCGACGGGACTGGTTTCCCGGGGTCCGGGGGCCAAGGGCAAACCTCGGTCAGGACCCCTGTCGGTATTAAAGAAAACCCTGGACAGAACCCTCAACTCCTCTTTGCAAAAGTCCAGCCTATCAACTATACCAAAAGAAAGAGCCCCATCCCATGGGCTGACGGGGCCGCGCCTAGAACTGCGAATAGTGGACTACTTTGAACCGGAATCCGGAAGACCGGCCTCCACCTGCATGGTGACCTGGCGCAAGCCGTCTTTTCTAATTTTTTCTAACCGCCGGGCATGCTCGGATTCAGAGAGATTCCATTCTTGAAGCAGCCTCTCCCCCTTGGCAAGCAAGAAGTAAGACATCTCCCAATTTCCGGCCTGGTTATATTTTTCCGCCTGATCGATATAAGCCTTCAGTAGGTTGGCCCTGGCCGCCTGCTCAATCTCATGGGCCTTCGATCTGAATTCTTCTTCCAGTGATTTTACTTGCTTCTCCAGCTTTCGATGAGCCTCCAGCCTAAGCCACATGGGCGAACTCCACACGCTTTTTTCAAAAGCGCCTCTCAGGCGTCCCAGCCAATAGTCGGCCCAACGGATCTCCGCCTGTATAGAGTCATTATACTGCCGAACAGACTCGCCAAAGGGATCTTCCTTCGCTGCATTCTCTGCTTTCAAAAGAGCGGCGCGCATGGACTCCTGAGCAAAACCCAGTGAGGGTTCCCCTGAAAAACCCCGACGAATGGAGTTATCGCCCAGAAACTTCTCCAGAATGCTTATGTCCTTTTTCCGCTGCGCCTGCTCGGGGACATTCTCAAGCCGGAGCTCCAAAAGTTCATCCGGGCTCAGCCTGCGGTTAAACACCCCGGCCAATTTGTATAACGAGAGGACCAATGCCAATGAAAAAACAACAAACACCGCCGTATGCAAGAGGCCGGGAGGATGGAGAGGATTCCAGCTCAGAATGGGAAGAAAACCACCCGATAAAAAGTTTGTCAATCCGATCGCAAACAGACTCCTGGCAAACCCGCGTTCCGTCAGCAGATCTTTCTCGTCTTTATCTATCTGCGATCTAAGCTGCGGGATCAAGGAGGCAAAGCGCAAGTTTCCAATTGCCAGCAGCAGCGGCGCAACGCCCCACCAGCCGAGCGGGGAGGAGGTGAGATAACCCGCAACAAACAGGCTGGCGCTGACGCCTAAAAGAGAACCCACCGGGATAGCCATGAGAAGGTTTCTATACTTATCCGCCGCTTTTTCCGCGTATACGATGCCCGGCGCCATAAAAGAAAAAACACCCAAGCCCGCCCAAGCAAGTACCTGCACCTCATAAGGAACGCTCCAGCCGCCTAAAAGTCCTCTCAAGAGTGCGGAGGAGAGCAAGGCATATCCCAAAACAACCCCTATGGCTGCGATAGGCGCGCCTCCTCGTTGAGACCCTCCGGGTCGAGACCCGCCGGGTCGAGACCCGCCGGCTCTCCCAAAACCCACAACGCTTCGCAGGTGACCAACCGAGCCTGAAGGCTTAAATTGCCTCCCTCCCGCCTGGAGATCCAGCTCGGACGTTACAAAAGGCACGGGACGATCTTGAACGACGCCTCTTGCAAAACCCTCGATAGGGGGGCTGATCCTCTCTGGAAGTTGCAGAGAACCAGCATCGGCCGACCCAGGGTGGGGAGAGGCCACGACCACACTCCCTAGCACCATAGGGCCTACAAAGGGTTCGGCGGAGGCCACCTGCGCCGCCACCATATCACCCACCTGAAGGGAATGCCGGGTTTTCTCCACAGAACGGGCTACCTCCCCCAGAGAAACCTCTCCCTGGGAAGCTCCTCCCTCCACTTGGGAGGCTTCCATCCGGACCCTGGGAACCCTCGGTGAAAAGCCTGCTTGATCTGGTCCTCTGCCCAAGGCGGTCAGGGCTTCATAGGCGGCTAAGGAAGGGGCCACTAGGGCCTTCTCCCCATCGGTAGGGGTCGCGTAGTAGCCTTCAGGAGTGAGGGAGGTCCCCAACTCCAACCCTCTTAAATCCTGAACCGGAACCCCCGTGAGTCCAAGGGCTCCCGTGCCCAGGTCTCCGACCCACCTGGACATATCCCCCAACCAGGCCCTGAATTTCACAACCGGGCCGCCGGGCAATTTTTGGCCCGTATTGGCCATATGCTTGCTCACAGCGGCATAGGCCTGCGGACCAGGCAGGGTCCATATCAAGGAAACCGAGATCAGAATCGCAAGAGCTTTAGTCACAGGGTTATTATAGGGGAAAGTCGGAATTTCCGCCTGGGCCCTTCGGGGTAGGAAAAACAAAAAAAAGACCTATGGTTTTTCTAGGACGAAGGTCCTAGTCCATATAGGTCCAAAGACCCAAGGAAGCAGAGGCAAGCGCTAGCACCCTCCGTCGAGCTTCGGGTACCAGCCGGGCTCGCAGAGCTCGCCAACGTGCTAGCAACAACCCTTGCCGTCTCCAGAGGGAACGCAAACAGCCGTGGGGAGGGTTGCCTTCTCGGTGCCGTCCGGCTGCAAGATGGAAAACTGCCCGCCGTAGACGGAGGCCTTCAGCTTCTCGGCGGTGTCGGTGCAAATCTCCACCGCCTCGCCCCGGGGGAACAGGTGCCCCTCCTCATCCAAGACCGCCCGGTAGGGCCCCCGGTAAATGGCCCTGTGCCCGAGAAAAGAGCACCCGGAGCGCTTCTCAAACTTAAATCCACAGACGGTGATAGAGCTGAAGGAGTACCCTTGGACCTCTTTCCAGGAACTCTTCTTCAAGATGGAAATCCCATAAAAGCCGGCCTTCTCCAGGGCGCTCAAAAACTCCGCCTCCGAAAGAGCCCCGGAGATACACTCCCCCCAAAGCTCCCGGTGCGCCTGCAACGAAATCGGCACCGGCCGATCCGAAACGATGTCCGCCACCACCATCCGCCCCCCATCCCTCAGGATCCGCCAAACCTCGGAAAAAACCTTCCCCTTATCCGGAGAGAGGTTGATCACGCAGTTGGAGGTCACCAGATCTACGCTTTTATCCTCGGCAGGAACCCTTTCTAAGTATCCCTCCCGAAACTCCACCACATCGTACCCCAGCTTGCCCGCGACCTTCTTTTGGCTCTCCCGAGCCACCTTCAGCATCTGGGAGGTCATATCCACCCCGATCACGCGCCCCTGCCGCCCCACCCTCTTGGCGGCGATGAAGCAGTCAATGCCCGCCCCGGAGCCCAAGTCCAACACCGTCTCCCCGATCTGAATCTGCGCCTCCGGGACCGGCGAGCCGCAGCCATAAAAACGCTCCAGCACCTCCTTGGGGATATGGCCTACCTCCTCTTCTGAATAGCGGATGGGGCAACACAACTCCTTCTGGGGCTCCACCGCCGCATGGCCGTAAAACTCCCGGAGAATCCGATAGGGCTTTTCCACGTCAAAGGAGAGCACGCAGTTGGAGTGGAGCGTGCGCACCTCAGGCAGCTTCCCATCCGAAAGCCATTCTTGGGCCTCCTCGCTGCAGGTAACGGCATCTTCCCCCATGGCGCAGTAAACCCTCGGTGGATTAAAACCGGAGCGCTGGTTCAAACCTCTTTTCTTGCGAAGCGCCAACTCCGCCATGAGGTCCTTCATCGCTTCCACATACAGCCCATAATAGGGGTCTTTTTGAAGGAGGTTGCCTTCCTTGCCGTTTTGACTAAAAAAGTATGCATGCTCCATGTCGCCTCCCCCAGTCAAAAACCGGAAGGGATCCCTATCTAAGGAAGGAACCTTCGCCACAGAGGCCTGCCGAAATGCCCGGGCCACCGGGCTTTCCCTCCAGATCTCCTCCAGAGCGCTCCTCCTGAGGTCCCCCAAGCGAAGGGCAGGGGTTCCGGCGGTGGCCGCCGAGGGGTATAGAGCTCCGTCTGTATAAAGGCAGGCACTCTCCCAGCAGAGGTTGCCCAGGTCGTACTTGACCCCAGGGGGGCCGTTGACTCGGCGCCGGAAGGACTCCGCATTGTCTAAAACGATGTCCAGCTCTACGCTTTTTCGGTAAACGCAGCGGAAAAGTTCCAGGAGCTCCCCCTGGGAAGGAAAAGCCTTCTCGCCTTCCGTTTCTAAGATCCGGCCCCTCTTGTGCAGCCACATCAGATGCACGGACACAGCCCCCAGGCGCTTGGCCAAGGCAGGCAGGTTCTCCAAATCCCTCAGGTTTTGGCGGGTGACCACCGCCGTCAGGGAGGTCTCAAACCCCAAAGAGTTAAGCCTCCGCAGCCCCTCACAGGCCTTCAGAAAAACCCCCTCGCCACGGATGGGGTCGTTGATTTCAGGGGAGGTCCCATCCAAGCTCACCTGAAACCTCACCCTCGCCCGATCCAAGCGCTTCAAGGCTTCCAGGCGGGAGCCGTCAAAAAGCGTCGCGTTGGTCAGACAGATGACCTCGGAATCTTTCCCTTCGGTAATCCCCCGGATGAGGGCCGGCAGATCCTGCCGGATGAAAGGCTCCCCTCCAGTAAAATAAAACCGCCGAGCCCCCAAGGCCTGAGCCTGATCCAAGATATTCTCGTAAAAAGCGGTATCCGGTCCGCGCTCTCCCTGCGGGCCGGAGGAAACCAGACAGTGTGTGCAAGAAAGGTTGCAGGTCTGAACCACATGCAGCCAGAACTCCCGAAGCCCCTCCAGGGAAAGATGAGCCTCCCGTCCCGAATAGGAAAATGGCTTGGGCCTCCGTGGGAACAGAATCTGCCGTCGGAGAACTTCCCCAAAGAAGCTGTGCAGGTCCCCGAAGGCGCGGCCCACCTCCATGCCGAAGCGGCCTTCATAAAGCCGGCGGATCTCTCCGAGGCCTCTGCGCCCGTCCACCCAGCCGATCAGAGCCGCTCCCCGGTCGTCTGTGGCCACCCAGTTCGGCGCCGACCCGTCCACGAAGAAATGGATTCCTTCCCGCTCAAAATGAAACAGCTCCGGGGAATGCAAGACCGAAGAATCCTTAAGCTCCATCATCGAGACCTCCTCCCAGCAAGCACATTAGGAAACAGGAATATACCATTTTCTTTTCCACGACTTTTGTGCAACAAACTCCTTGAACATTACACCCCTTTCGATTATCCTTATGGGGTCCTGAAACTATGGCTGCCCTCCCCTCAAAAAAATATATCCTCGTGGTGGAGGACGATCCGGACCAGGCTCAGCTTCTGCGCGGCCACCTGGAGTCCGAGGGCTACGAAACGGAGGCGGCCTCGGATGGGCTGGAGGCCCTCTCCAAAATCAAGACCCGCAAGCCCAACCTGATCACTCTGGACATCCTGATGCCACGCATGAGCGGAAGAAACCTGCTCAAAAGGCTGCGTCAGTCCCCCGACACCCAGGACATTCCCGTCGTCATCGTCTCCATCACCCCCAAGGCAAATCTCTCCAAAAACCCTCAGATCGTGGACTACCTCTCCAAGCCCATTGATTTCGACCGACTCTCGGCCACCATCCGGACGACTCTCAAACACATAGCCTCCCCCCACAAAAAGCCCCGGATTCTCCTGGTGGATGACGACCCGGAGGTGGAGGACCTCCTCAGGGTGTTTCTCTTTTCCCTAGGTTACGAAGTCTCCTCGGCCCAGACCGGCCAGGGGGCCTTGGCGGAGATTGTGCGCGGAAGGCCGGATATCCTCCTTTTGGACATCACCCTCCCGGATATGGACGGATTTGAAATCCTCAACCGACTGAAGAAAGATCCGGAAAACTCTAGAATACCGGTGATCCTTTTGACCGCAATCAAACTCAACGCCTTTCAGGAGGCCGGGCTTTTGACAGGAACTGCGGAGCTCATCAGCGACACCATCCCCAAGGAACACCTCCTTCGGGAAGTGAAAAAACGCTTGAAGCAAGTAGAGGACTTGTCCGGCGCTCCCCCGGCGCCCGCCAAAGGTGCCGCCGCCCAAATTTGGGTGGCGGATGACGAGCCGGAGATGGCGCGGCTGATTCAGGAGGTCCTGGAGGACACCGGGCACCAAATCACCCTGTTCCCGGACGGGGAAGCGGTCTGGAAAAGACTCCAAGGCCCGCCGCACCCCGATCTGCTCATTTTGGATCTCAAAATGCCGCGCCTGGGAGGGCTGGAGCTTTGCAGGAAAATCAAAGAGGATCCACACCTGCGCGGCATTTCAGTGATTCTGCTGACGGCACAGGATCCCTCGCCGCTGAAGCAGCAGCTTCCCTCCGACTGGGTGGCCGCCTGGATGATGAAACCAGTGGACTTCGAGGAGATGACCACGCGGGTCCGCTGGGTCCTCTCCAGGAAAAAAACTCATGTCTAAAGCCATGATACTGGTCGTGGAGGATGAAAGCCGGATGGCCCAGCTCATCCAGGACATTCTAGAGGATGAAGGTTACTCCGTTCTCTGGGCCCGGGACATCTCCTCGGCCCACCAGAAGATCCAGCAGGCCATGCCGGACCTCGTCATCCTGGACCGCAAACTGCCGGATGCAGACGGTTTGGAACTATTAAAGGAGCTCCGCTCCCAGCCCCAAACCCAATCCCTTCCGGTTTTGTTTGTGAGCGCCAGGGGAAAGACGGAGGACCGGGTTTTGGGAATGAGGCTGGGAGGAGATGACTACTTGCCCAAGCCCTTCAGCCCCGATGAGCTCATCGCGCGGGCGGAGGCGCTGCTGCGTCGGAGCAAGTCCCAGGAGGAAAAGGAGGCCGTTCTGCAATCGGGGAAACTGGTGGTGGACCTTTCCCAGCACAAGGTCTTCGTCCGGGGAAAACAGATCAAGCTTTGGCCCAAGGAGTTTGAGCTGCTACAGATGTTCTTAGAGTGCAAAAAGCGAGTCCTGAGGCGGGAGTACCTTTTTGAGAGGGTCTGGGGAATCGAGTACCCCGGGGGAACCCGGGTGGTGGACGTCACCGTCTCCAACCTGCGCAAAAGGCTGGGATCCTACGGGGTGCGGATCGTCACCGTCAAAGGCTACGGCTACCAGTACGAGGACCGGGAGAAGAGATGAGCGATTCCAAAGCGGTTCTGGTGGTGGATGACGAACCCAATATGATCAACCTGATTCGAGAGATTCTCACCCCCGAGGGCTACCATGTCTTTTCCGCGATGGACGCCCTGCAGGGCCTCATGACCGCCCAAAGGGAAAGGCCGGGTTTGATCATCCTGGATGTCAACATGCCGGCCGGAGGCGGGCTGGCGCTCTACGAAAGGCTGAAGGTCTCCTCGCTCACCGAGCCCATCCCGGTTCTCTTCTTGACCGGAACCGCCAAGTCCGACATCCGAGACAAGATCGAGAAGCTTCCCAACAGCCTACTCATGTTTAAGCCCTTCAACCCCTCCGCCCTCCTGGAAAAGGTACAAAAGTTAATCTAAAGGTAGCAGCTTGGGGCCTAGCCGCAGCAAAGCTTGGGAATCCAGCTCCTCGGCTCGGCGGAAAGGCCCCAGTCCCAGCTCTTGAAAAGCCTTGGTGACCCTGGCCTTGGGAATCCCCAACCCATGGGCCAAGGCATTGACCGCCATCTTCCGTCTTTGGGAAAAGGCCGCGCGAAGGATCTTGAAAAAACGGATCTCCTGCGCTCCCCAAACCAAGGGAGGATCAAGAGGCAGGAGTCTCAAAACAGCGGAGTCCACTTTGGGGACCGGGCGAAAGCACCGGGCAGGAACCGAGCAGACCCACTCCACCCTGGCCCGGATCTGAACCGAATGGCTTAAGAGCCCCATCCTCCCGTCCCCCGGTTTGGCGGCGATCCTCTCCGCCACCTCCTTCTGCACCATCCAAACCGCACAGCTCCAGGAAGGATAGGCGAGGACCTTCTGGAGAATGGGGACCGCCACCGCATAGGGAAGGTTGCCTATAAATTTCAAAGGAGCTCCCTCCCCGCAGAGCGCGGAAAGATCCAGCTTTAAAAAGTCTCCTTCCACCAACGTCAGCTGAGGAATGCGCGTAAACCGCTTTTTCAAGTAAGAGCAGAGGTGAGGGTCTAACTCCACTGCCCAAAGACGCTGCATGGGCCTGCGCAAAATCCTTCCGGTCAAAACCCCTTTCCCCGCGCCCACCTCCAGCACTCGATCCTGCGAATTTAACTGCAGGCTCTCGACAATTCGATCCGCCGCCTTCGGATGGACCAAGAAGTGCTGCCCAAAAGGCGCGGCACGACGCCTCATGGCAGCTTCTCTTTATACTCCAGGGCCTGTTGGATAAAGAAGCGAGGATACTCCGGGTAGGGCACCGTCCAGTCCAGGGGAGAAAAAGAAACCTCCGGTTTCCTGCTGTGGGCCCAAAGGAGCCACCCGTTGACCAAAACAACCCAGGCCCCAAAGACCCCCGCCAGGCGCCTCAAATTTCTTACCCTGGCCTCCCGGATCAAAAAGTGCGCAGAGACCCCAAGAACCCAAGAAAACAAAAAGACCAAAAACCACACTGTCCACCCCGGCCGACTCGATTGGGAAAGCGCCTGAAAGATGCCGGCCAACCCCTCCCAAAATCGAAGTCCCCTCAGTAATATCTCCGCAGGCCCCACGTAATCCACCAGGCTGAGCGTTCGAACGGAATGCCCTAAAAGAACCAGGGTCCACCCGGAAGATGCAAGAACCGCCCCCCACCCCAAAACATATCCGGTCCTGGAATATTTCCTGAAGCGTTCCAACACCCAATAAATCCCCAAAACCGCGATCGGCACGACCCCGCACATCTGCCTTTGCCCAAAGGAGTACCCCTCCCACCAGGCCACCACAAACGAGTTCACCAAAACCTGCCCTACAAAAATAAGGGTCAAGGGCCAAACGATGGAATCCCTAGCCGCTCTCCGGCAGGCCAAGAGACATCCAAACAAAGAAAGACAAAACAGAGGAGTCCAAAATAAAATGCCGTGATACGAGGAGAACAGGACAGAATCCAGCGCAAAATATTCCCACCGCAGATTAAAGGCGGCAGGCTGCCTCCAAAAATCTCCATAAAAAATCTGGTTGACCAAAAGCTGAGGGCTTGCTCCAAAAATAAATCCCAATCCCAGAAAACCAAGGTCCTGGCCCCTTCTTTTATCCGTGGGACCCCAGAGCCACTCCCACCAGGGCAGCAGGAGCCATAAACCATTTTGAGGACGCACCATGGAAGAGATCCCGCATAAAATTCCTCCCAGAAACCAGCGCCAGGGATGAGACTTCTTGGCACCCCATATCCAAACGTACAGAAGCAACGTCGTAGAAAACGCAGAAACCCCGTGGGAGGTGGAGGGAACGATCCAGACGTAATAGAGAAACGGCGTGCCGACGGCCGCCGCAACAACTATTCCCAGAGCCGGACGCCACTCACAACGCACAAGCCTCAAAATCTGAATCCATAAGAGAAAACTCGAAAAACCATAAAAGAGCGTCCCCCAATTTACAAAGCGCCAAAACCAGGAACCCGTCCCATCGCTGGCCAGTCCATAGCCCCAAACCCATAGGAGCTCGCCCAACGCATAAAATGGAAGCCAAAAAAACGCAGGCCCAATCGGCCAATTGGTGGCGGTATATCCATTGGGGGTCTGTGACAGAGGAACCCTCAGCAGCATCTGCCGAAATTGATTATAGAGCTCAAGATCTGTGTCTTGAAACAAGGACGGCAGGTAGGCAAAATATCCCACCCCATCGGGATTCAAAAACACCGCGTTGGAGAGGAAATAGGAGAGAAACCCAAAAAGCAGAGAGGCAACCCAAAAAGCTCGCCGTTCCATGCTACCCTCGGAAACATTCTACAAAACTCCACTATTTCAAAAGGCGCGCGCCTGACCTAAAATTGTAAAATCAGCACGTGCACGGACGATACCCCCCAATGGGGAGGAGGCAGCAAGGGCGAGGTCGTTCGAAGCTATTGTCCTTCGATATGGCAGGCGCTTTTACAGGTATGCAGAGCGATCGAGAACAGAAGCAGCAGCGCCGATCCCACCGCGAAGCTCCGCGGCCCAAGTCCCAGAATCGAGAAGTGAGCCAGCTTCGTGGCCACCGTCAAAACCAGCAATAACGTCCCCAGACCCAGCGATCCGCACCCGGCCTTCGCAACCAGAGACCCACATTTTCCGCACATAGGTGCCTCCTTGGGACTGCTTTTGATCAATTGCCTGCATGGGTAAAGCAGGCGCTTAAGTATAGAATAAATTTGACGCCTGTGGAGCCACGAGGCAAGAGAGGAGAGCATGTCTATGGAACTAGCGGAAAAGAAATGCGTGCCGTGCAGGGGCGGGGTTCCCCCCCTAACGGAGCATGAGATCAAGCCCCTTCTGGACCAACTGGACGGTTGGAACCTCAACGGACGGGGCCGCCTGGAAAAATCCTACACCTTCAAAAACTTCAGGGAGGGTTTTGAGTTCGTCAAGCAGGTCGGCGAGATGGCGGAAGATCAAGGGCACCACCCGGATATTTTCTTGGCATGGGGCAAGGTGAATCTTGAGGTATGGACCCACAAGATCAACGGTCTGACGGAAAGCGATTTCATTTTTTCGGCCAAGGCCGATAAGCTCCTGCGCACATGATGAACACCACCAATCCGCATCTAGTTTCCGCGCAGAAACTGGGAGTAGAAAAATGTCGGTAGACGGGCTTTTCGTTCTGATGGGAGCGCTCCTTGGATTTAGCGGGATGGCTTAGCCTGGCTCTGGGGGTTCTCAAATCATGATTCGATCTGGTTTTACAATGCTTGGTATCGTTCCAAGACTTTAGCCCAGGGCAAGAGTTCGATTCCCGTTTGAAGCCGGCGGGGTGCGTGGTCATGGAGGGACGCCACCACCAGGGGGACCTTCGGAAAACGCGTGCGAAAAGTTCGGAGGGTTTGGGCGCTGACGGGTTTCTGGCCGGTCTTGCATTCGATCGCCAAAAGAGGTCCGCGCCCCCCCATGATTAATAAATCGATCTCGTGGTTTCCCTCCCTCCAAAATGAAAACTCATGAGCTTTGTCACCGTAGTCTCTTAACCGCCGGATCTCGCGTGCGAACCAAGTCTCGAAAAGGAAACCCATTTCGGCCGGCGTGGGTGGATCGTTCAACCGATTCTGGATGGCGCGGACCACCCCGCAGTCGAAAAAATAGAATTTAGGGCGCGCCTTCTTGCGTTCGCTGCGATCCCAAGGCCACAAAAAATCTCCCAGAAGGGTGTCTTCCAGGATCGAGTAATATTCCTTCACCGTGCTCGACGGCACGGAGCATTCGCGGGAGATGTTGGCGAACTCAATCACCTGGGCGTTCGCCTGGATGGCCACTTGGAGGAAGCGCTGGAAAGCTCCGACGTTGCGCGTCAACGCCTCCGCCTGGATTTCCTCTTTGATGTAGGTGGTGACGTAAGAGCGCAGCAAAGACCTGGCTTCATTTTTGTCGCGGCTCGCCAGACACTGGGCCACCTTGGGAAGCGTTCCGAACTGGCAGGCCTCCTGGATGTCGAAATGCTCTCTCATTTCTTCCTTGGTCAAGGGATGAAGCCTGAGGTCTTTGGCGCGTCCGCCCAGGAGATTGGCCCCGCCCCGCTTGAGCTTGCGCGCGCTGGACCCGGAGAGGACAAAAGTCAGCTGTTTTTCCTCGATGCCTTTTTGGACATAGTCGAGGAGAACCGGAACGCGCTGCACCTCATCGATCACGACCAAGGCCTTGTCTTTGAGGGCAGAGACTTGCTCCCAAAAAAGACGCGGCGACTGCCTGAGTTGGAGTTCCAGTTCAGGGTCTAGAAGATCAATGATCAAATCCGCCGGCAACTCCCGCAGGAGGAAGGTCTTGCCGGTCATGCGGGGCCCGAATAGGAAAGCGGATCGCCGCAAGGGGGTGAGACAGAGCGACCGCTTAAAGATCATTATATATTAATAACATGTTTAAGTTA
This sequence comes from Elusimicrobiota bacterium, assembly GCA_016204975.1. Taxonomy (GTDB): domain Bacteria; phylum Elusimicrobiota; class Elusimicrobia; order JACQJP01; family JACQJP01; genus JACQJP01. The sequence goes on along the minus strand of JACQJP010000027.1, from coordinate 1,193 downwards.
TTTAATCAAGTTAAATAACGTATAAAAGTTATTCATAGGCGCGGGCCTCCCGCAGCACGCGCTTCGCGCTCGGAACTCAGTTTGTCGTCGTAGAACGGTGGGTTTAGAGGACCGGATAGCGCGGGGGTCCAGGCTCGTGTCATAGATCATGTAGGCCAGCCAAAGGTGGATCGGCAAAATCCAGTAAAGCCGGTAGAGCCACCGTTTGAAAAATAGAATTCCCGTCCTTTTCTAGAGCAGGCCGTAAAAAACAGGCCAACAGTTACCCACCCGACCTAAAATTGTAAAATCAGTACGTGCGCGGACGATACTCCCAAACCTCTGATATTGAAAAGCTCGGGAAGGGGGGTAGGGATGTTGCGTATGAATGTTAAGACAACCGAGTTAGTGAGAGGGGTGATCTTGCAAAAGTCTGTTCTTCCTCTGCCAGTATTGATCTGCGCGGGGTGTTTGAGTGATAGAAATTCAAGCGGATCATCGCACCAAGGGAAGCCAGCCGCGACGGCGACGAAACTTTCTACCAGTGAAAAGGCTGCGCCGGGGGTGGGGGGGGTGTCATGGGAACCTCTGGTCTGAGAGGTCTTGATGATGTTGAAGTCGTCCTATACCTTGAGGTGGAAGTCGAGGAATTAAACCGCAAGAAATTCCTTGAGTTTTGTAAAAAGGCTTTCCCAATCTATGAAAGCAGTGGCGGAACAAAAATGATGCTGTACGAAGACATAAACAAACCCGGACATTTTAACGAGGTGGGGTACTATAAAAGCTTGAAGGATTATAAACGTAGTGAAAAAGCTATACAAAGCGATCCTGCCCAATCCAAACTCATCCAAGAATGGAAGTCCATTCTAAAAGGTCCGCCCAAAGTCAGTATTTATCAGAAAAGGACCGCGGATTTATGAAAGAGTGCGGGATGCCGGGGATGGAGGAACTCGGGGGGGTAGGTGTCTCAAATTCCCGGAACCGCGACACTCTTACCGTTCTGCCATGAGTGAAAAACTGCTTTTAACCAGCGTTTGCCGGCCTATTGGTCCGGACTATGGAGACGCTCCCAGCGTGGGCTATGAGCTTCTCTTCGGGCAGGTCACGCGCGCCCAGGGGATCTTTAGCCCGCGCGCCTGTCATGTCCATTTTTCCTTGGAATATATTGCGGAAAACCTGGAAGCTCCCACCATCGTCCTTCAGTACCCCTCGCG
>JACQJP010000023.1 GCA_016204975.1 Elusimicrobiota bacterium | reverse complement strand
GATACGGCAACGTGCTTGAAACGTTTGTCGTGGAAATTGTGAGGCGCTGTGTGCCGCCGGCAGAGAAACCAATCACATTAGCAGCCGAAGAGAAAACGCCGGTGTCTGGGTCGCCGGTAAAGGAGTAAGACGGAGCGCCGACAGAACCGGCAATGCCTCGAACTTCTCCGGTAGAGATGACCTGAAAGAGATCGCCGGAACCGACGGTCAACAAGGCGGCTGGCGAGGTGTCGCCGATTCCGACGTTGCCGTTCGGAAATGAAACATCAACAATTGAATTTCCACTACGCTCGATATTGATAGCGGTAGCTGCAGCAGAATATGCATCATTGACCGTCTCGATTCGAAAATCGTTGGCGGCAGTGGCATAGGCACGCCAGTATTTGTTATCAACACCTGCTCCGGAACGATACCATTGCAAGAGTGGTTCGTCGGCTCCTGCGCGTTCAATCTGAACATCACCTCCTAATACATGTAGTTTTTGTCCAGGATTCGTCGTCCCGATGCCCACGTTGCCTCCACTTTGAACATTGAGTACGCCTCCTCCGGAGCCTACGACTAATAGGTTCTGTGGCGTGTTGGAACTGATGCCGACGTTGCCGGCGCTGGTTATGGTCAATCTATCCGTCCACGTGGTGCCGTCCCAAGTGCCAAATTGCAGGTTTTCTGAAGCGTTCCATCCGAAGTCCCTCGAGGTCCCTTCCGTATAAATGCTCACCGCAGTGGTGTTATTAGGATTCACGGAAAGTCTTCCTCTTGCATTTGCGGATCCCATGATGATGTTGCCGGAGCGGACGCTCAGGGTAGACCCTCCTACTGAGAAGGCGTTGCCTTGGACGGTGAGGGTGGACTGCACCACCGCGTTGTCTCCAGCCGTCGTCAGTCGGACCACCGTTCCATCATCCGTCCATCCGCTTCCTGCCGTGACTTGGCTATCCACATAAGCCTTGGAGGCCGATGCGGTGGCCCCCGAGGGGGTCGCCGGAAGACCGGTGAGTTCGGCTCCCCCCGCCACGGTAATCCCCGCCCCGGAGGCCAGGTTTAAGGCTCCCCCGATGGTAAACGTGGATTTTGTGGGCAGATCCCCGAAAGAGGCCGCGCCGATGACATCCAGTTTCGAACCAGGATTCGTCGTCCCGATGCCGATGTTGCTGTCCGTAAACCTCGCAAATATCGCAGGAGCCGCCAGGCCGAAATTGTACAAATTGAAGTCATCCGCCGCTCCATTAATGCCGCGCCTGAACCCCCAGACCTGGGAACCGGCCCGTCGGAATTCCGCCTGTATGCTTTGGGCAGAATCAGAATCCAGCTGCAGATTTGTCAGAGTGCCACTATTGTTATTATAGATGTTACCCCGAACGTCCAATTTACCGTTCGGCAAGGCGGTCCCGATGCCGACGTTGCCTCCACTCTGAACATTGAGTACGCCTGCTCCGGAGCCTACGACCAGTAGGTTCTGTGGCGTGCTGGAACTGATGCCCACGTTGCCGCTGCTTGAGATCCTCATCTTCTCGTTTGCCGCACCAAAACCACCTGCCTCGTAGGCGATAAATCCTTCTGCGCCCATTGCAAAATTGCCACCGCTATCCCCTTTGATATATGCATCTCCAGTTCCTGAAGTAAAATAGAGCGGCACTTGTGAGTCTGAGCTTGTAATCCTTGCAATGGGTGTGTTGACATCATTACTTGTCCCTGAAACGGATAAGCGCTCATTCGGGCTCGCCGTCCCGATGCCGACGTTGCCTGCCGTAACCACCAGGGTAGACCCTCCTACCGAGAAGGCGTTGCCACCGATTGTGGCGGTGGATTGGATGAGGACATTGTCGGTCCCGGCTAGGAGCCTGACCACGCTCCCCGTATCCTCCCAGCCTCCTCCCGAGGAGGGGCTGGGGGTGGAGCAGGCGAAGGTTCCGCTCTCATCGGAGAAACCGGTCATGAAGTCCCCCGCATTGCAGCTCGTGGCTGAGGGGCCGTCGAAGAAGTTGGAATCATTGAGGTCCTTGAGCGTGGAGATCCTCAAAGGCACCGCCAGATCGAAGCCCGAGGCGGAATAGGTGGACCAGTTGACGTCTGTGGCTCCCAAGCTCTCCGCCATCAAGGCCTTGAAGGCCTGAGGAGAGGCCTGCATGAGAATCCGGGGAGTCAGGGCCGTGCCGTCAATGCCCACCTCCAGGTAGGCGGTGGTGCGGTTGAAGAGCCCGGCCGGAATGGATTGGAGGCTGCCGATCTGGACGTTGTAGACCCCGTTGGTGACGCTGATTCCGGTCTGATCTTCCGTTCCCGAGGAGGGCCAAAGCTGCGTAGTACAGCCGGAGTCCGCACAGATGCGGAAATTGATGGTCTTGGTGCCGGTGAAGGGGCGGTTGTTTGACTTGTCAATAAGGTAACCCTGATAAGAGATCCTGCGCATGATGTCTGCCAGGGAGAGGGGCACGGTGCTGGAAAAGATCAGGGCGAGGCTGAGCGCTATGCGCAGGGCCACATGGAGGGGACTTGTTCTACCACAGGTTACAATAGTTACAATCCGCAGGCAGGAATCTCCCCGGAAGGCATTGCGGCGGTCGGTGGAAGAATGGGAAATAAGCATTTCGGCAGGTTTCCGTATCCATTCCAGGACGGCATTCACCCACCCTTTCCTCCATTCTCCCGTTTCCATGTGGTACCTCCCCGTATACTATGTCGCGTCTATTCTACGCGTTCGGGACACTGGCTGTAGGATAACACACCTTCTTGAGAATTTCACGAATTTTTTGCGAATTCCTTGTGAAGTTTTTGCAGGGACATTCCTTGCTGAGAACGATGGCTTTTGCTGTCGGCTGTTGCTGTCGGCTTTCATTTCCTTTGAAATTCCAGTAGAATTGCTTACGGAAGGGCGCGGTAGCTCAGGGGCAGAGCGGGCGTTTCATAAGCGCTAGGCCGTAGGTTCGAATCCTACCCGCGCCATCTGAAACGTAATCGTTTCTTAACTTCCGTTGGGTATCGTTTGGGCCATCCTTGGCAGAAGGGGGTTTTTTATGAAGAGCTTGGGCGTCAGTTTACTGGTGCTGTGTCTGTGTGGGGGAGCGCTGGCGGAGGAATCCGGATTCGGGAATTTCTTCGGCCCGGCCGAGCTGGAGGCCACCTCCTTGTCGGGGACGGTAGTGGAGCTGAAGTGGAACGCCCCGCCGGCGATGGGGAGGCAGGAGTTTGAGGTGCAGCGCCAGGAGGGGGAGGCTCCTTTTCGGACGGTGGGAAAGACGGAGGCGCCGGGCTTTCAGGATGCGGCGGTTGAGCCCGGGCAGCGCTACGCCTACCGCATCCGGGCCCTGGATGGCTTTGAGGGGGAAGCTGTCTTTTCCAAGGCGGTCCAGGTCCTGACCCCCCAGAATCTGCTCCTCAATCCCAGCTTCGAGTTGGGGGAGCGGGGATACCGTTTGCCGCAGGAGGCCCAGCTGGATGAGGCCAATGCCTATGAGGGCGTGCGTTCCGTCCGTTTGGAGGCTCACCGGTGGGAGTCCACCTCCTACATCCGGGCGATGCCGGTGAGGGTGGAGGGGGAGCGGTGGTACCAGTCCTCCCTTTGGATGCGCACGGAAGGCGTCAAAAGTTATACCCACGGGGCCAAGGCTCTGGTCTCCTGGTTTGACGGGGGAAAGAATTTTATCAGCCGCGAGGATGTGGTCTCCGCCGTCCGGGGCAGCCAACCTTGGGGATTTTTTACCCGCACCCTCCAGGCGCCTCTCACCGCCCGTTATGCGGTGTGGTACCTCTGCCTGCACAAGGCTCGAGGCTCGGTTTGGTTTGACGGCTTGGGATTTCATCCTACCGCCCCTCCCAAGGAGTTGCCCGGCATGCGCGCCGGTGCCGCAGGAGGCGAAAGGCAGGAGATCCGGGACGCCGTCCAAGGCGATCTGGAGAGCTCCCCTAGGAGGCCATGAAGTTTCGGCGGTTGGAAGCCTGCAGCCGGGGTTTCTTTTTTCTCATTCTCAGGCTTTTCCTGCGCCCCCTTCCCCAAAGGGACGGGCCGGAAGAGGGATTTCTCCAGCGGGTCCGTCGGATTTTGGTTCTTCGCGTGGACCGCATCGGGGATTTGGTCATCAGCACGCCGTTTCTCAATGCCTTGCGGCGGCGCTTTCCCGGCGCGGAGATCGTTTGCCTGGCCAGCTCGCTCAATGTGGGGGCCCTGGAGAACAGCCCCGATGTAGATCAGATGTGGGTTTTTTCCTGGAGAAAGGCCGGAGGGATTTTTCTGAGGCTTCTGCGGCGGCGATTTGATTTGACTTTGGATTTAAACCCCTCCTATTCCCTCACCTCCGGACTTTTGACGCGTCTGAGCCGCTCTCCCCTGAGGGTTTCTTATGCCTGCCGGCAGGATCGGTTTTTTTACCATCTGACTTTGGATCCCGGTCCGGAGACGGAACATGTGTTCCAGAAACTGGAGCGTCTGGCCCGGGTTTTCGGGATGGCTCCGCTCTCCACCCGGTACCGGGTGTATCCCTCGCCGCAGGATCGGGAGAAGGCCCTGGAGGTTTTGAGAGGTTTGGGGTGGTTGCCCGAGGAGCAAGCGGTGGGGATCCATTCCGGCAATGTCCGGAAGTTCAATAACCGGTGGCCGGAGTGGAAGTTTGCGGCCACGGCGGAGCGACTGATGCGGGAGCTGGGGGTTTCCATCTATTGGTTTCAAGGGCCGGGGGAAGGGGAGCTTTTGGAACGGATTTTTGGGCATCTTCCGAATCCGGATTCCTGCCGGGTCATTCCGGTGCTGCCGATTTTAACCGCCGCCGCGGCCTTGGAGCGGATGCGGCTTTTAATCTGCAACTCCACCAGCCTCCTGCATGTGGCGGCGGCCATGGGAACCTCCACGCTGTGCCTTTCCAGCCGCTACAACTATTGCTGGCGGCCGCTGGGGCCGGAGCATGGGATCGTTTTGGACACCACGTGGAGCAGCTGCCGGGCCATCGGGGTGGGGGAGGTGTTTACGGTGGCCAAAAGACTTCTCCAGAGCCGGAAGGCTCCGTTGCTGAATCCTGGTAGCAGAGTCGAACGATGTATCTCTTCACCGCTTTGACCGTCGGGTTTCTTTTGGGGATCCGCCATGCCCTGGATGCGGATCACTTGGTGGCGGTCTCTACGGTCCTTTCCCGCAGCCGAAAGCTCTCCACCGCGGCGTGGATAGGAGCCTTCTGGGGCGCGGGGCACAGCCTGGTCATTTTTCTGGTCGGGGGGGCCATCATCTGGTTTAAGCTCTCCGTTCCGGCGGGCACAGCCTGGGCGGCGGAGTTTCTGGTAGGGGCGGCCTTGGTCCTTTTGGGTTTTTTGAATTTCTTTGCCGGAATGGGGTTTGAGCTGTGGCGCTTTTGGGGGCATGAACACGAACATGAGCACGATGGGGAGCCTGGACATTCCCATCACCTTTTTATGCAAGAGAGTTCCCTGCGGCACAGCCATTTTCATCCCAGAGAGAGCTTGGCCTTGGGGTTGCGGCAGGGGGGTCCCTGGCGGTCTTTTGTGGTGGGGATGGTGCATGGCCTGGCGGGAAGCGCGGCGGTGGCGCTTTTGGTTTTGGGGACCCTGCCGGGTGCCTTCTCGGGCATCTTGTACCTGGTTTTTTTCGGAGCAGGGACCACGGTAGGGATGTTGGCCTTCAGCCTGGCCATCGGGGCTCCCATGATGTATGCCTTACAGCGGAGTTTTTCATGGCAGAGGTTTTTTGGGGTGGGGACCGGCTTGTTGAGCGCGGGGTTTGGGTTCTATCTCATGTACGCGGCGATTCGGGACTTTTTATGAAAAATCTGAAAAGGCTGCAGGGGCTGCTCCGGCGGGAGAGGCTGGACGGCATGGTGGTGACATGCCCCCCGGACCTGATTTTTTTGACGGATTTTAACCAGGAAGGGTTTGCGCTTTTGGTGGGGCAGCGCCGGACCTGGGCTTTTGTGCCGGAGCTTTTGAAGGACCAAGTCCGGCGCGATGTGCCGGATTGCCGGGTGGTTGCCGGGGTCAGCCTCGTGGCGGGAGTGGCCGCTGTGATGCGGGGGGAGGGCCTGCGCAGGGTGGGGTTTGATCCCACCCGGGAGATCTATGCCACGGGCCGGGCCTTGGAGAAAAAGGGTCTGGTTCCCATCCCAGGGCTTGTGCTGAGGCTTCGGGCGGTCAAGGAGCACAAGGCCCTGGAGCGCGTGCGCCGGGCCTGCCGGATCTCCGCCGGAGCTTTTGAGCGGGTTCGCAGGCGCATCCGGCCGGGCCGCACGGAGCGCTCGGTGGCTTTGGAGCTGGAGGAGGAGTTTCGCAAGGAGGGGGGGGAGGGAGTAGCCTTCGAGACCATTGTGGCCTCAGGTCCCAATTCGGCCCTGCCCCACCACCGAAGTTGCGAGCGCCTCTTGAAGTCCCAGGAGCCGGTGGTCATGGATTTCGGAAGCCTCTTTCAATTTTACCGCTCCGATATGACCCGAACCCTGTTTTTGGGAAAGAGCCCGCCCCCGCTCTACCGCCGGGTTTACCGGATTGTGGAGAGGGCGCAGCGGGAGGGGATTCGCAGGCTCCGGGCGGGGGTTTCAGCGGGGGAGGTGGACCGCGGGTCTCGGGATACCATCCAACGGCAGGGCTACGGCTCTTATTTCATTCACTCCACCGGCCACGGGGTGGGGCTGGAAATCCATGAGCCTCCGCGGCTGGGGCCGGGCTCCAAAGAGAGGCTCCGCGCGGGAATGGTGGTGACGGTGGAGCCGGGCATTTATCTTCCGGGGAGATTCGGGGTGCGCCTGGAGGACACGCTGCTGGTGACCGCCCAGGGAAGCCGTAGGTTGACCCAACCATGATTTCCACGTCGGATTTTCGGGAGGGCACAATTTATGAAGAGGCTGGGGAGATCTTTGAGATTTTGAGCTACCAGCACCACCGCATGTCCCAGGCCAGGGCGGTCATGCGGGCGCGGGTCAAGAATCTCAGGACGGGAGCGGTTTTGGAGAAATCCTACCGTTCCGATTCCGTCTTCCGGGAGGTTCCCTTGGAAAAACGCACGGTCACCTTCCTCTATGCCCAGGGGGGGGATTGCTGTTTTATGGATGCGGAAACCTACGAGCAGGCGCATCTTCCCAAATCCTCCCTGGGGGCCGGCGCTAAGTTTTTGACGGAGAACATGGAGTTGGACGGCCTTTATCTGGACGGAAATTTTTTTACGGTGGAGTTTCCTCCCAAGGTGGTCTTGAAGGTGGCCTCCACCGTTCCCGGGGTGCGGGGGGATTCGGTCTCCAACCTGACCAAACCGGCCACGCTGGAAAACGGCACGGAGGTAAAGGTTCCGCTGTTCATTAAGGAAGGAGATGAGGTGCGGGTGGACACGCGGACCGGGGAGTACGTGGAGCGGGTATAAGATAGGAGATTTTTGGAAGCCATGATAAGAGCGGTCATCTTCGATATTGACAACACCTTGATGGATTTCATGCGCATGAAGCGCGCTTCGGTGGAGGCGGCGGTGGACGCCATGATTGACGCGGGGCTGATGATCCAAAAGGAGCGCATGAAGGAGAAGATCTTCAACGTCTACTGGAAGGAGGGGATCGAGGATCAGCAGATTTTCGACAAGGTGCTCCTTCAGGAGTTCGGCCAGATTGACTACAAGATCCTGGCGGCCGGAATCTTGGGATACCGCCGGGCCAAGGAGGGGCACATGTCGCTCTATCCCCATGTGCATATGACCCTGACTCATCTGGTGCGCATGGGGATGAAGATGGCGGTCATCTCGGATGCCCCCCGGCTTCCGGTCTGGATGCGGATTGTGGGGTTGGGGTTGCAGCACTACTTCGACCACGTGATCACCTTTGACGACACGGGGCAGAAGAAACCCTCCCCCAAACCGTTTCTTCTGGCCCTGGAGCTTTTAGGGACCAGCCCCTCGCAGACCCTGATGGTGGGAGATTGGGCGGAGCGGGACATCGTGGGGGCGAAGGGCCTTGAGATGAAGACCGCGTTTGCCCGCTATGGGGATGAGTTCGGGACGGTGGAGTCCGGGGCGGATTTTGAGCTGGCCGATATCCTGGAGCTGGTGGATATTATTCGCAGGGACAACGAGGGTGGCCAGATGGGGCTTTTTGAAGGGAAACTAGAAAAGGAAAAGACGTGAAGTTTGCAGAGGCCACCCCCTTCTCCATAAATTTGCAAAAGTCCTTTTTTACCTTTGCATTTTCCCTTTCTTTTATACCCCTTTCCTGGGCTTCCCTGCATGTGACGGAGGTGGGGGTTTTTAAGGGGAAAAACCCAGAGGGGGCGCAGTATCTGGCGGATTTTGTGCTGAGCGATGCGGTGGAAATCCGGGAGGTGGAATATTTTAAGGTCAACCGCCTGGGGATCTTAAGGTTTCCTTTTTATGAGTCCCGTTTTGGGCGCATCTACCCCCAGGTCAGGATTTTAGATGCCGGGCTTTATAGCCGGATGGTCCAGGCGGTTCAGAGCGCCGGCACGCTGGGAGCCTCCGGCCCCCCGGCCGGTACCCGGAGCTCTGCGCAGGGTGCGCAACCGTCGGGGCCCGGGCACTTCGCGAATTTGGGTTTTTCCGTGCGAAAAATCTTCCCCTTGAAAAACGCCGGGCTGCGCCGGGCCAATGCGGAGGTGGTGCTGGAGGAGGCGCTGGTCGTAGTTTTGGGGGTGATGAAAAGCAGGATGGAGGAAGGATACTGGATTGCGTATCCGGCGAAGAAAGAAAACGGAAAATATAAAAAACAGGCGTGGATTCGGGATGCCGGACTTAGGAAGAGGATTGAAGAGACGGTTTTAAGAGAATTTCAAAAGATGTCCGGTGAAAAATAAAACCTTAAAATGGAATTGGGATACTGTCCGGGGTTTTCTTTAATACCGACAGGGGTTCTGGTCGAGGTTTGCCCTTGGCCCCCGGACCCCGGGAAACCAGTCCCGTCGGTTTCCCCCAGAGGGTCCCACACAGCCTTCGGCTGGTGTCCGAACGACCGCCAAAACTGCAGCGAAGTCCACGTCCGCTACGGGGTCTGCAGGGCAAATCCTCGGCCACCCCAGTCGGATGTTTTTCTAAGGAACCCCGGTCACCCGCCTGCGCTAAGATTTCACCTTGTTTTGTCCCTTATTTCCTGTTTACTGTCTACCGTCTACTGTTTCCCTGTGAATGGGTTGGAGGTGGAGAGGGTGAGGGATTTGAGGACGGGAAACCTGATCGGGGAAGGGGTGAGGGGACAGGTGGTCGTCAAGTTTAAACGCGGGGCTGGCCCGACCGAGCGAGGGGCCCTCCATGCCTCAGCCCGCGCCAAGGTGCGCGGCCGGCTTTCACAGATCGGTTGGGAGCTGGTGGAACTGCCGCCGGACTTAAGCGTGGAACAGGCCCTGGAGCTTTACCGGGCCGATCCCAACGTGGAGAACGTCTCGCCCAACTTCGTTTACCGGCCCACCGGCGTTTTGCCCAATGATCCCTTGGTGAAGGAGCAATATGCCCTGGCCCGCATCAATGCGCCCGGCGGGTGGGAGTTTCAGAAGGGGGCGTCCAATATTTTGATTGCGGTGGTGGATACGGGGGTGGATACGGACCACCCGGATTTGAGCGGCAAACTGGATCTGGCGCGCGCCAGGAGCTTTACGGGCGGGGGGGTGGAAGGGACGAATGTGGAGGATGTGTGTTCCGGAGGGCATGGGACTTTGGTGGCAGGGATCGCTTCGGCCTCCACGGACAACGGGTTTCAGACGGCGGGGGTCTCCTGGAATTCAAAAGTTTTGCCGATTCGCGTATTTGATAGCTGTGCCGGAGCAGACAGCATTTCGATCTCGAGTGGGGTTTTGTATGCGGTGGGAGTGGCCACGACCCCTGCCTATGGCTATAGTCGCGCGGTGATCAATTTGAGCCTGGGGATCTCCAGCTCCGGATGTCCGGATAGCCAGGTGCTGACGGATGCGGTGAATGTGGCTTTGGGTGGGGATGTGGTCGTGGTGGCCTCCGCCGGAAATCAGGATACCAACTGCGGGCTCAAGGTCCGAAGCCCGGCCAACATCCCCGGGGTGATTGCGGTGGGGGCCACCGATGATGCGGACCTGCGGGCCTCCTTTTCGGCCGTAGGGTCTTCGCTTTCGGTGGTGGCGCCGGGGGTTGAGGTGCTGGCGGCGGCCAACGGGGGCGGGGTGGCTCCGGACAGCGGCACCTCCTTTTCAGCCCCGCATGTGGCGGGGTTGGCGGCTTTGATTTTAGCGGCGAATGTCAACAAGTCCACGACCGAGGTCAAAAACATCATCGAGCAGACGGCGGACGATCTGGGGCCTCCGGGCACAGACGATGGGTACGGCCGGGGACGCATCAATGTATTTAAAGCGCTTCGATTTGTCGCGCGGGGGACCCTGGCGGATTTCAAAGGGGAAGAAAAAGTCATCGCCTTTCCCAACCCGTTTCGTTTGACCTCCCAGACCGCGGTTTCCTTCGCGGTTCCGGCCTCCCTTCAAGGATCCAACCTGGAGGTGTTGATTTATACGGTCAATGGAGAGAAGGTGCGGACGCTCAAGGGGCTTTCCTGGGACGGCCGAAACGACGCCGGAAACCGGGTGGCCAGCGGGACCTATATCTATTTGGTCCAGAGCGACCGGGGCCAGGCCAAGGGCCGGATCGCCATTATTAAGTAGAATGAAGGTGTGGAATGCTACCCGGGGGAATCTGGTGGCGGAGCGTGCCGCCCAGGCCGATTCCTTTTTCTTGAGGCTCCGGGGGCTTTTGGGAAGGAGCGCCTTAGAGCCCGGGGAGGGCCTTTGGATAGATCGTTGCCGGATGGTTCATACCTTCTTCATGCGTTTTCCGATTGACGCGGCCTTTTTGGATAGGGAGGGCAGTGTGGTTCGGATTTTTTCGGATCTGAAACCCTGGAGGGTTTCGGGGTGGGTCCGGGAGGCGGCGGGCGTTTTGGAACTGGCGGCGGGGCGGGCCCAGGCGCTGGGAGTCCGGACGGGGGATCGGCTGGAATTTTCGTGATGGACGCTCAAGAGACACAAAGTTTTCAAACCTCCTCCGGCATCGAGGTGGAGCGGGTCTATAACCCCCGGAATGTCGGGCCTCTGGATTTCGAGAAAAAACTGGGGCCGGCGGGGGAGCCCCCCTATACCCGTGGGATCTTCCCCAACATGTATCGGGGCAGGCTTTGGACCATGCGGCAGTACGCGGGCTTCGGAACCGCCCGCCAGACCAACCGGCGCTTCCGGTGGCTTCTCTCCCAGGGCCAGACCGGGCTTTCCACCGCCTTTGACCTGCCCACCCAGCTGGGGATGGATGCGGAGGACCCCCGCGCCCGGGGAGAGGTGGGCAAAGTGGGCGTACACATCGGGACCCTGGAGGATATGGAGGAGCTCTTGGAGGGCATCCCCCTGGACCTGGTTTCCACCTCGCTCACCATCAACGCCACCGCCCCCGTCCTTTTGGCCTTCTACGTGGCGGTCGCAAAGAAACGCGGGGTTCCCCCGGAGGCGCTGCGGGGAACCCTTCAAAATGACATCCTGAAGGAGTATGTGGCCCGGGGGGCCTACCTTTTTGCGCCCGGCGCAAGCCTCAGGCTGACGACGGACACCGTGGAGTACGCGACCCGCTCCATGCCTCTGTTTCATCCCATCTCCATCTCCGGCTACCACATCCGGGAGGCGGGGGCGGACGCGGCGCAGGAGGTGGCCTTCACCTTCGCGGACGCCAAAGCCTATGTGCAATCCTTTCTGGACCGAGGGCTTTCGGTGGATTCCTTCGCCCCGCGCCTGGCCTTTTTCTTCGGCTGCCACAACCACTTCTTGGAGGAGATCGCGAAGTTTCGCGCGGCGCGCCGCATCTGGCGCCGGATCATGGAGGAGACCTATGGCGCCAAGGACTCCCAAAGCCTCAAGCTCCGTTTTCATGTTCAGACCTGCGGCTCCACCTTGACCAGCCGGCAGCCGGAAAATAACGTCCTGCGCGTGGCCTACCAGGCGATGGCGGCGGTCTTGGGGGGGGCGCAGTCCTTGCACACCAACGCCTACGACGAGGCCTTGGCCCTTCCCGGGGAGGAATCGGCCGCCCTGGCCCTAAGGACCCAGCAGATCCTGGCCTTTGAAACGGGCGCAGCGGACACCGTGGATCCGGTGGGGGGGGCCTATGCGGTGGAGGCCCTGACGGAGAAGCTGGAGGAGAAGGTCTGGACTCTTTTAAGGGAGATCGAGTCTCAGGGAGGGATGCTGGCCGCCATTGAGGCCGATTTTCCCCAACGCAAGATTCAAGAGGCGGCTTATCGGTCCCAGAGGGAGATCGAGTCCGGCCGGCAGAAGGTGGTGGGGGTCAACGCTTGCGCAGAGAATTCCTCCCCTAAAAAGGTTCGCATCTGGAAGGCGCCCAAAAACCTGGAGAGGATTCAGCGCCAGAAGCTCCGGCGGTTTAAGCAGAAAAGAAACGCGGCCCTGGTCGGTGAGGCCTTGAGGGAGCTGGCGGCGGCGGCGCGGCAAGAGCGCCGCAATCTCTTTCCGTGCCTCTTGAAAAGCGTGGAAAGTCATGCCACACTTGGGGAGATCTGCCGGGAGCTTGAGGGGGTATTTGGCCGGTATGGCCATCCAAGGATTGCAGCGTAGAAAATCCGCCCAGGATATTTTTCAGGATAAAAAGCTCTTGACCGCCGAGCAGTTGAAGGCCGCTCTGGGGGAGTCCAAAAAAAAGGGGCTTCCCCTGCAGCAGGTGGCGGTGGATCTGGGTTTTTTAAGCCGAGTCCAGGTGCTGCGGACCTTGTCCGAGGCCTGGAAGGTGAAGGCGGTGGATCTGCAGATGTTGCAGCCGGACCCGGACGTGGTCAAGCTCGTGCCGGAGACGGCGGCCCGCCGGCACCGCGCGGTCCCCTTTGCCAAGGAGGAGACGGTTTTGTTCGTAGCCATGGCGGAGCCCGGGGATTTCTTCACCACCGAGGACATCCATTTGAGGACGGGTTTGGAGGTGCTTTCCTACCTGGCCTTGCCGGAGGATGTGGACCACATTTTGGACCAGGCCTACGGCCGGGGGGAGTCGGACGCCTTCTCGAAGATTTTGGCCTCGGTGGAAAAGCAGGGGGAGGGCGCCTTCGGGGATGGGGGGCTGCAACTGGCCTCGGAGGAGGTCAAGGCCGACATTACCGAGGTGGACGCCTCCGCCCCCGAGGTGGAGAAGATGGTCAATGCCGTCATCCTGGGGGCCCTTTCTTTGAAGGCTTCGGATATCCATGTGGAGCCCTTTCAGGATCCGGCCGGAAAAAACTCCAAGCTTTTTGTGCGCTACCGGGTGGACGGGCTTTTGAGGGAGGCCCCCTTCCAGGTGCCCTGGTCTTTTCGCAATGCCCTGATCGCCAAGCTCAAGATCATGACCAACTCCATGGACATCACCGAGAGGAGAATTCCGCAAAGCGGGCGCATCCAGGTGATCGCGCAGGCCAGCCCCATCGAGTTCCGGGTGGAGATCATCCCCTCGGCCCATGGGGAGTCCTGTGTGATGCGCATCCTGGACCGCAAGGCGGTCCAGGTGGATATCGCCAAGTTGGGCTTTGCGCCGGACACCCTGAAGACCTTTCTGGGGCTTTTGAGGGGGGTGGGGGGCAAGAAGAATTTCGGATTGATTTTGGTGTGCGGGCCGACGGGATCCGGGAAATCCACCACCCTTTACGCCGCCTTAAACCACATCAACCGCCCCGATCTCAAGATTCTGACCGCCGAAAATCCGGTGGAGTATAACTTGGACGGCATCGTACAGGTTCCGGTCAACCCCGATATCAGATTGGGGGAGGAGAAGCGTTTCGATTTTGCCCTGGCCCTGAGGTCCTTTTTGAGGCTGGATCCCGATGTGATCATGGTGGGGGAGATCCGCGACCGGGAGACCGCCCAGGTGGCGATGGAGGCCTCCATGACCGGGCACCTGGTTTTCTCCACCATCCACACCAACGACGCTCCCGCCGCCGTCACTCGCCTGACCGAGATGGGGGTTCCCGCCTTCATGGTGGCCTCCACGGTCAAGGCGGTTTTGGCGCAACGCCTGGTGCGCCGCGTCTGCGGCGCCTGCCGGGAGGCGGTTTCCGTGACGGTCGAGGAGCTGGCGGTCTTTCAGGAGCATGGGGTGCCGCCCCCCTCCGGAAACACTCTTCTTAAAGGAAAGGGATGCGACATTTGTCTGCAGTCGGGATTTAAGGGGCGGGCCGGGATCCATGAGCTTTTGGTCTTGACCGACGCTCTGCGGGAGGTGGCCCTTCGGGAGAAGGGTTCGGAATCCCTGGCCAAGGCGGCTGCGCGGCAGGGCATGCGAAATTTGATTCAAGATGGATTGATGAAGGCCTCGGAGGGGTTGACTACGGTGCGGGAGGTGTTGGGGGGAGGCGAATAATGGCCAGGTATTCCCAGCAATCCCCGTCGGGCTCTACCCCGCTTCATCCGGACGGGGTGAGCGCGCTGGAGCTTTTTGATATCGCGGGAAGCCTAAGCTCCACCCTGGACCTAGACACCCTGCTGCGCCGAATCGGGGAGGCGGCGGAGAGGCTCTTGCAGGCCGAGGCCAGCTCGATAATGCTGGTGGAGGAGGGGGGCAGGCAACTTTATTTTAAGACCGCCACCGGGGAGAAGGCGGCCCTGGTCAAGAAGATGGTGGTTCCTTTGGGGACCGGCATCGCCGGCTGGGTGGCGCAGAACGTGAAGCCTTTGATCGTCAACGATGTGCAGTCCGATCAGCGCTTTAGCGGACAGTTTGACAAACGCTCAGGCTTTCTCACGCGCTCGGTGCTGTGCGTGCCGCTCTTGAACCGAGGGGAACTGGTCGGGGTGGCGGAGGTCCTCAACAAAAAAAACAGGGAGCCTTTTCAGGAAGCCGATCTCGGGATTTTGTCGAGCCTGGGAACCCTGGCGGCGGTGGCCATCTCCAACGCGCGGATGGCGCAGGATCAGAAGAACTTCTTTGCGCATGTCCTGGAGGTCTTGATGGCGGCGGTGGAGGCGGCACGGCCCGGGTTGGAACAGCATCCTTTGCGCTGCGCAAAGATGGCCTGCGCCCTGGGGCAGATCTTGGGAATCCGGGGCCAGGAGTTTCAGGACCTCTACTACGCCGGGCTTCTCCATGACATCGGGTATGTGGCTCTAAAGAATAGGAGGCTCCTGGCTCAAGTGACCGGGGGAGCCTCCGTGTCGCCGGAAAATCTGGAGCGTCTGCATCCGCTTCTGGGGGAAAGGTTGCTTCAGGATATCCGGATTTTGAGGGGAGCGGTGCCCATCATTCGCTCCCACCATGAATCTTTTGATGGGACGGGCTACCCGGACCGGTTGCCGGCGGAGGGCATCCCCCGCGGGGCCAGGATTTTGGCATTGGTCGAAGCGGTCGAGGAGTTGAGGCTTTCCGGGCTCAGCGGAGAAGATCTCAAGCGGCAGGCTCTGGTTTTGGCCAAAAACGGCGCCGGCAAGAGGTTCGATCCCAAGGTGGCTCGGGCCTTCGTGGATTGGGCGCAACAGGCGGAATTTGAATGGTAACCGGATCGCAGCCTCTCTCATTATCGTTATGCCTGAGTTGGTAAAGAAAAGATATAGAATTTTAATAGCCAAGCCGGGGTTGGACGGGCATGATCGGGGGGCCAAGGTGATTGTGCGCGCCTTGCGGGATGCGGGCTACGAGGTGATCTACACCGGCATCCGCCAGACCCCGGAGATGATCGCCGAGACCGCCCTGCAGGAGGATGTGGATGCGGTGGGGCTTTCGCTTCTCTCCGGCGCGCACATGACGCTTTTTCCCAAGGTGCTGGAGCTTTTAGCGCAAAAGGGGCTGGGGAAAATTCTGGTTTTCGGGGGAGGGATCATCCCCGATGAGGACTTGCCCAAGCTGAAGAAGAAAGGCATTCAAGGAATTTTTGGTCCTGGAACTCCTACGACCGATATCGTCGCCTACCTGGATGGCTACTTCGCTGAAAAAAAGCAAGGAAACGTTTCGGGAACTCGCCCGCGCCGTCGTTCGCGGTGACCGCCGGGCCGCCTCCCGAGCCCTGACTTTCATCGTGGAGGAATCGGCGGGCTTTGAGGATTTGCTCCGGGCCTTCTTTCCCTACGGCGGCAGGGCCCACATCGTGGGCTTGACCGGCCCTCCGGGAAGCGGAAAAAGCACCCTCTTGTCTCGCCTCATCTGCGGCTACCGATTGCGGGGGCTGAAGGTGGGAGCCTTGGCGGTGGATCCCTCCAGCGTCTTCTCCGGCGGGGCGCTTCTGGGAGACCGCATCCGCATGCAGCAGCATGCGTTGGACTCCGAGGTTTTTATCCGGAGCCTTGCGGCGCGGGATGCGGTGGGGGGGCTCCCCTCCAATATTTTTGGGGCCATCCATGTGCTGGAGGCGTTCGGGTGCGGCATCATTTTTTTGGAAACGGTGGGGGCGGGCCAGGATGAGGTGGCGGTGGCCAAAGCGGCCGATACGGTCGTTTTGGTGACGGTGCCTTCCCTGGGAGATGAAATCCAGGCCATCAAGGCGGGCACCATGGAGATCGGGGACCTCTTCGTGGTCAATAAGGCCGATCTGGCCCAGAAGGACCGCGCCATCCGGGATCTGCAGTCCGCCCTTTCTTTGGGCCAAGTGGAGCGTGGGTGGAAGCCGCCGGTTTTGGCCACCGTGGCGGTGGAGGATACGGGCACCGAGGCCGCAATAGAGCAGATCGAGAAGCACCGCCGCTATCTGAAAAGCTCCGGGGAGTGGAAACATCGGCGCCGGGCCCAGGTTTTGGAGGAACTGACCCTTGCAATGGCCCGACGGATCTACCGCAGGAGCAGGAATCGGATCCGGGAAAAACACCTGGAGGCGCTTGTAGACAAGAGAACCGATCCCGTCGCGCTCAGCAAAAAACTTCTGAAGAAATGATCTGCGGTTTTCGGGCTAAGTGCTCAGCCAGTTTTCCAGCTTTAGGTTTGGGACCCTTTGAAAGTGTCGCGTGTTGTTGGTGACCAATACGGCTTGATGTCGGAGGCAACAGGAGGCGATCAAAAGATCGGCGTCGTCCAATGGCGCGCCTTGCTTTTCCAGAGAGGCTTTCAGTTCGCCGAAAACCGGGCCGATGTCCGGCGTGAGCGCAAGAACCTGGATTTTAGACGCCAGGAGGGAAACAGCTCTCTCTCTGTCTTCGGGACGGGAAGATTTTTGGGCTCCGTAATGCAGCTCGCAGAGGGTGATGGCCGTCGTGGCGATGCTTTCCAGGCCCGTTTTCAGGGCCATGGATTCGATTTGACGACTTCCCTTGAGCCAATGGACGCAGATGTCGGTGTCCAGGATGCGGCTTACCATTCGGGCCGCTTGCGGGTGGGCCAGCGCCGTCCGGAGAGGATTTTCTTGGATATTTCATCGGCGCTGCCGGGCTCGTCTTTCCAAAGGCCGCAGAGTCCGGTTTCCCGCACCTTCCCCGCCAGCGGCTCGGCCAGGAAACGCCGCAAAAGGTCGGTGACGATCTCCTTGATGGTTTTATCGAGGAGGGCGGATTTTCTGCGCAGCGACTCGTGAAGCGGATCCGGCAACTCCACGATCAGTTTTTTCATGACTTACCTCTCGGTATTATAGTAACAGAATATTTAAATATTGTCAATAAAAATAGTGTAATGTGAATAGCATTGATCACGTCGGCATCGCGGTCCGAAGCATTGAGGAGGCCTTGAAGCTCTACCGAGACGGCCTGGGGCTTCGGTTGGTTGCGGTGGAGGAGGTACCCACGGAAAAGGTCCGAGCGGCTTTTTTAGAGGGCGGCTCCGGGGACGGGGCGCGCATTGAGCTTTTGGAGCCCTTGGGACCGGAGGGGCCGGTGCAGCAGTTTCTGAGTCGTCGGGGGCCGGGCCTGCACCATGTGGCCTTTCGAAGCGCGGGGCTTTCCGATAGGCTTGCAAAATTGTCCGGTTGTGGATTTCAGGCGGCAGGTCCCATCCGAAGCGGCGCGGAAAATTCCCGGGTTTGCTTTCTCCATCCTAAGACCACCCAGGGCGTCTTGATCGAGTTGGTGGAACCGTAAAAGTAGTAGAATAGGAGTTATCAGGAATCCTCCATGTCAGAACAGCTTCAAAAACCCGCCGGAGCAAGCTCCTCGAGAACTCGGAAACTTCAGGAGCTTTCCTCTTTGGCGCTTTCTGGGGGAGGTTCGGAGAAAGCCAAGGCGCAGAAGGGGAAGGGGAAGCTTCTGGCCAGGGAGCGCCTGGAAGAGCTTTTGGATGAGGGCAGCTTCCAGGAGATCGGGCTGCTGGTCGAGCCGGCCCTGCGCCACCCTTCCTACCAGGGAAGGCTTCTGGGGGCCGATGGCGTGGTGACCGGCGTGGGCAAGATCCTGGGCCGCTCCGTCGCCGTTTTCTCCCAGGATTTTACGGTTTTGGGGGGCTCCTTGGGACTGGCCCATGCCCGGAAGATCTGCCGGATTTTGGATCTGGCCCGGGAGTCCGGCATGCCGGTCCTCGGGCTTTGCGACTCGGGAGGGGCCCGCATCCAGGAGGGCGTGGAGAGCCTGGGAGGCTATGCGGATATCTTCTACCGCAATGTCCAGGCCTCCGGAGCCATCCCTCAGATCTCGGCCATCCTGGGACCCTGTGCCGGAGGGGCGGTCTACTCTCCGGCCCTGACGGATTTTGTATTCATGGTGGAGAAGGTGAGCCACATGTTTATCACCGGTCCCGAGGTGTTGCGCGCTGCGACCGGCGAGCAGTCCGATTTTGAAAGTTTGGGGGGCGCCCAGGTTCACGGAGAAAAAAGCGGGGTATGCCATTTTGTCTGCGCCAGCGAATCCCAATGCTTCCGGCAGATTCAGGAGCTGTTGAGTTATCTGCCGTCCAGTTTCCGGGAAAGGCCTCCTTATCTGGCCACCTCGGATCCCGCGGACCGGGAGAGTCCTTTTTTGGAGGAGCTCTCGGAAGGGGATTCCAAGAGGGCCTATTCGGTGAAGGATGCGATCTGGGAGATTGTGGATGACCGGAAATTTTTTGAGGTCCACCGGAGCTTCGCACCCAATCTGGTGGTGGGGTTTGCGAGGATGCATGGGGAGGTGGTGGGGGTGGTGGCCAACGATCCCGCGCATCTGGCCGGGGCCTTGGACATTGCGGCTAGTGAAAAGGGAGCGCGCTTTATTCGCTTTTGCGACGCCTTCCAGATTCCGTTACTCACCCTGGTGGATGTCCCCGGCTATTGGCCGGGGGTGGACCAGGAGCACGGGGGGATCATCCGCCGGGGAGCCAAGCTTCTGTATGCCTACTGCGAGGCGACGGTCCCCAAGGTGACCGTGGTTTTGCGCAAGGCCTATGGAGGGGCCTACGATGTGATGGCCTCTAAACACGTGCATGGAGATTTTAATTTTGCCTGGCCCAACGCCGAGATCGCGGTCATGGGGCCGCAGGGGGCGGTGGAGATTCTTTACTCCAAGGAACTGGCCCGGGCGGAGGATCCGGAGGGGTTTCGGCAGAAGATGCGGGCGGAGTACCTCGAGCATTTCACTTCCCCCTACCAGGCGGCGCGCAGAGGCTATCTGGATGAGGTGATCCTGGCCCGCCACACGCGCAAAAAGGTCATCGCCGCTTTGGAGGTCCTGCAGGGCAAAAGCGTGGCTGCGCCGGGCAAAAGGCACGCCAACATGCCGCTTTAGGCACCCTTCGCAGAGCTGCGGGTATCAAGCCGGGGGGCCATAGGCCCCCAACGTGCTAGGAGGCTATCGATGAGTCGCAAGAAGATTTCGGTCATCGGCGCGGGCAATGTGGGGGCCACCTTGGCCCAGAGGCTGGCCGAGATGGATCTGGCGGATGTGGTGTTGGTGGACATCCCGCAGACTGAGGAGATGCCGGCCGGAAAGGCCCTGGACATTTGGGAGTCCGGCCCGGTTTACGGCTATGACTCCCGGGTGGTCGGCACGACGGAGTACGGTCCCACCTCAGGGTCCGATCTGGCAATCCTTACCGCCGGAGTCCCCAGAAAGCCCGGCATGAGTCGGGACGATCTTTTAAAGACCAATGCGCGGATCGTGCAATCCGTCACGGAGGCGGTGGCGCGCACCTCCCCCAAGTCTATTTTGATCGTGGTCTCCAACCCTTTGGATGCGATGTGCTCGGTGGCCTTGAAGACCAGCCGATTCCCAAAAAATCGCGTGATCGGCATGGCGGGGGTTTTGGATTGCGCCCGCATGAGCGCGTTCATCGCCCAGGAGCTGAAGGTTTCCGTGGAGAATGTGCAGGCCTTGGTGATGGGTGGGCATGGGGATGCGATGGTTCCTTTGCCGCGTTTTTCCACCGTGGCCGGGATTCCCATAACCGAGCTTTTGCCGAAACAGGTTATTGACCGCATCATCCAGCGCACCCGCGATGGGGGGGCGGAGATCGTCAAATTGCTTAAGACCGGCAGCGCCTACTACGCTCCCAGCGCCGGCGCAGCGCAGATGGCGGAGGCCATCTTGAAGGACAAAAAAAGAATTCTCCCCTGCGCCGCCTACCTGGAGGGGGAATACGGCATTGACGGGATTTTTGTGGGGGTTCCGGTCAAACTGGGCGCCGGAGGAATCGAGGAGATCGTTGCCCTCAATCTGACGGCGCAGGAGCGTATCGCGCTTCAGAAGTCTGCCGGGGCGGTGAAGGAACTGGTGGCGGCGTTGCAATGAAAGTTTTTTTCTGTTATTCTCAAGACGGTGACGGGGAATGTTGTTAGCGGTTGACGTGGGCAATACCCATGTGACCGTGGGGCTCTTTGAAAAAAGAAAGCTGACGCACCAGTGGCGGTTGGCCGCAGATCCCAAAAAGACGGAGGATGAGTACGGAGCGACCCTTAGCAGCCTGTGCGGGCGCGTGGGAAAGGTGGCGGTCGCCAGCGTGGTTCCCGCATTGACTCCCGTATTCCTGGCCCTCTCGGAGCGGTATTTTGGAGTGGAGGCGCTTTGGATCCGCCCCACCGATCCCCTGGGCATTCCGCTTCGGGTCCATCATCCTGCGGAGGTGGGTACGGATCGTTTGATGAACGCCCTGGCGATCCGGGAGCTCTATGAGGTTCCGGCCGTGGTGCTGGATTTTGGAACCGCCACCACCTTCGATTGCCTCTCCTCCCAAGGGGAGTATTTGGGCGGGGCGATCCTGCCCGGACCGCGGATGTTGGTGGAAACCCTGGCCCGAAAGACGGCTCAGCTTCCGGAGGTGGAGTTACGGCCCTCCCGGCGCGTCATCGGCAAAGACACCGCGGAGTGTATCCAGGCGGGAATCTTCTACGGCTATCTGGGCATGATACGGGAGGTGCTCTCCAGAACTCTCAAGGAGATGCCCAGGAGGCCTGCTCCCGGGTTGTACTTGACCGGGGGGCTTTCTTCCGTTTTTGACGGTCACTTGGGAAAGGGATTTCAAAAAGTTCCGGACCTGACGCTTCAAGGAATCCGCCTGGCTTTTGAGAAGCTTTCCACAAGCTCATAAAATGTCTGTGGATTTTGTGGATAAGTCTGTGGATAACTATCTTATGGAGGATATCTAATGAAAATACATGGTTTTTGCAAATATTTATGGGGGATGGCCTTTGTTCTTTCTTGTATTGCCCTGTTCAACACCTCTCTCTCGCATGCGGACCAGTTCAATGATTTCAAAGCCACAATTGAGAAGAGGTTGATAAAACCTTTCGCCAGGGATTTGGGAGGAGTTTTGGGGGCCGGGACGTTTCATTCCGGCAGGAGTCTGGGTTTTCCGGGATTTGATGTGGGGCTGCATGGGTCTTTTCAGTTTAAACCGGATCCGGAAAATGAGGTTTTGAGAAAAACGGGCGCGGATATCTTCGGGATTCCCTGGATTCAGGCGGAGATCGGGCTGCCCTTCCGCGTGGACGCCATCGTGCACGGCATCAGCGCCGCCGATGTGGTCATCGCGGGAGGAGGGCTACGCTACGGACTCTGGAGGAGTCAACTGCTGCGCTTTGCGCCTCAGGTTTCGGTCTCGGCCTTTGCGGATGCGGTGACCCATGACTTCTTTTCCGCCACCCATGTCGCGGGCAACCTGGTGGCCTCCGCGGGGTTGTTTTTTGTGGAGCCCTATGTGGGCGTGGGCGTGGACCGCACCCGGGTGGAGGTCAAATCCTCCGACAAAGACTCCACCCTCTCGGGGGTGGATGAGACCGCCGTCAGCCCCCGGGTCACCGTCGGATTGAATTTGAAGCCCTTTCCGTTCGTTTACCTCCACGGGGCCTACCTCTGGCTGCATGGGCAAAACGGGGCCCAGGCCGGGCTGGGCCTGCGGTTTTAGAGCTTCTCCGCAGTGTTTCCTCCTCCAGCAGTCCTGAAATTTTCAATTGCATTTAGTACGATAGACAGCGGAGAAGAACCATGCCGGCGCCTGAATTCCTTGTCTTGGACCCTATGGAGGTGGCCGATTTAGAACTTCTCGCTTGCGGAGCCTACCGGCCCCTGGCGGGATTTATGGGGCGCGGGGATTATGAGAGCGTCCTGGAAAATTGGCGTTTGGAAGCCGGCGATTTGTGGGCCTTGCCGGTCACGCTTTCCGTGGATGCGGAAACGGCGCGGCGCCTTTCCCCCGGAGAGGTCCTCGCCTTAAGAGACAGAGAGGGCGTCGAAAGGGGGGAAATCCGGGTGCGGGAAGTCTTTCCCCGCGATGTGCGACGGGAGGCCTTGGCGGTTTTCGGCACGGAGAATGTCCGGCACCCCGGGGTCAAAGTTTTGACGGCTCAGGGGAGGTGGCTGGTTTCGGGGTCTGTTTCCGTCAAGCGGCCTCCTCCGGGAATACCTTCGGCGTCACGGCGCGGGCTGCCTGAAGAAACCCGGGAGGAATTCCGCCGCCGGGGTTGGAAAAGCGTCGCGGGATTTCAGACCCGCAATCCCCTCCATGCCGGCCATGAATACCTGCTGAGAAAAGCCTTGGAGCGGGTGGACGGCGTCCTGCTGCATCCGACGGTCGGGCCGACCAAGGAGGACGATGTTCCTGTGGAGGAACGCTGGAGAAGCTACGAGGATTTCGTCAAAAACCGCTTTCCTTCGGACCGAATCGTCTTGTCCGCCTATCCCCAGGCCATGCGCTATGCCGGACCCCGCGAGGCGGTGCACCACGCCCTGGCCCGAAAAAATTACGGCTGCACGCATTTCATCGTGGGCCGGGACCACGCCGGAACCGGCGATTTTTACGCTCCGGAGGCGGCCCGGGAGGCGGTGCGCCGGTTCGAGAAAGAATTGGGAATCGTTCCTCTATTCTTCGGGGAAGTCTTTCGGTGCCGGGATTGCGGCCGCGTGGTGATGGAGGGTGAATGCCCTCACCCCGGCTCCAGCCTGGAGAAGATATCGGGAACGCGGCTTAGGCGCTCGGCCGGTTTTCCAGTTTAATGAGAAGTATCTTTACGATTTGGCTGACGGGGCTTCCGGCCTCCGGCAAGACCACCTTGGCCCTCGCCTTGAAAGAGGCGTTGGAGAGCCGGGGTCGGCGGGTGGTTCTTTTCGACGGGGATGAGATCCGCAGGACCGTCTCCAAAGACCTGGGGTTTTCGCGGGAGGACCGAGCCGAGCAGGCCAAGCGGGTAGGGGAACTTTGCCTTCAGGCGATGCGGGAGGAGAAAATCGCCGTCGTAGCTTTGGTCTCCCCCTACCGGGCCGACCGCGAGGCCGTGCGCTGCCTGGCCTCTCCCTCCCCCTTGACGGGGGAAGGTCAGGGTGGGGGTGGCCGATTCGTCGAAGTTTTTGTACGATGTCCCATCGAGGTTTGCGCGTCAAGGGACGTCAAGGGTCTCTACCCAAAGGCGAAACGCGGGGAGATTCCCCGTTTCACCGGCGTTTCCGATCCCTATGAGGAGCCGGAGAGTCCGGAAATCATCGTGGACACGGCGCGCAACGATGCGGGGGTCTGTGCGCAGGAAATTCTAGGCGAGTTGGATCGGCTCGATGCCGGCAGCCCCTCATTTGAGCCAGATGCAAGGCGCGACTCCCAGAGTCCTGGTCATCGGGCTGGATAGCGTTCCTCCCGAGCTTTTCTTCGGCCGCCATCTTCCGGAGATGCCCTTCATCCGGCGACAGATGGGAAGAAGCCTTTGGGGCCCCTTGAGAAGCTGCGACCCGCCCATCACCGTCCCCTCTTGGATAACCATGCTCACCGGAAAAACACCGAAGGAGCTGGGAATCTACGGATTCCGGCACCGCCGCCCCGGGGACGACTACCGGCTCATCCGTCTGGCCGATTCGGCGGATATCGGGGAGGAGGGGATTTGGAGGGACCTGGAAAGGACCGGAAAGAGAATCTGCCTGGTCGGCGTTCCGCCCAGCTACCCCCCCTTTCCAGTCCCGGGGAGCTTGGTGTCTTGTTTTCTCACGCCTTCCGGCGCCGAGCGTTTCACCCATCCGCCGGGCCTGCGCTCCGAGATCCCCCCGGATTATCTCTTCGACGTGGCTTTCCGGACCGGGGACCGGGACGGGATGCTTCCCAAAATCTACGGGATGTCCCGGCAGAAGTTCGAGCTGATGAAGAGACTTCTGTCGAAGGAACCGTGGGATTTTTCCATGTTCGTGGACATCGGGCCCGACCGCATGCACCACGCCTTCTGGAAATTCTGCGATCCGGAACACCCCCAATACGGGCCCGGAAACAAATACGAAAACGTCCTGCGGGACTACTACCGCTTCTTGGACGGGCGCATCGCGGACCTCCACGCCGCCGTGGACGATGGGAGGACGACGGTTTTCATCGTCTCGGACCACGGGTCGAAGGCCATGAAGGGGTGTTTCTGCGTCAACGAGTGGCTGGCGCAAAACGGCTATTTAAAGCTTCGTTCCGGACCGGGAAAGATTCTCCCCATTGAAGAATGTGACGTGGACTGGGGAAAGACCGCGGCCTGGGGCTGGGGCGGCTACTACGCTCGGATTTTCATCAATCTGAAAGGCCGGGAACCGCGGGGATGCGTCAATCCGGAGGATTTACCTAAAATCAAGAAGGATTTATTGGAAGGATTGCGGCGGGTGCGGTTGCCGGAGGCGGGGCAGATGGGTCTGACCGTTTTCGAGGCGGACTCCTCATGGAAAGGCTGCCCTTCCGACCTGATGGTCTACTTTGACGACTTGAACTTCCGCTCCGCGGGAACTTTAGGCCACGGCAAGCTATTTTTGGACGACAACGACACCGGCCCGGACGACGCCGTGCATTCCACAAACGGCATTTTCATGCAGATTCCCGGCACGCCGGCCGCAAGAAAATTATCCACAATAGACATGCGTTCGCTGTGGCTGGACATTCTGGGCGTGTCCCGGAATGATAAAATATTGCCTCCCCCCCCGCTGCCTGCCGGACAAAGGCAGGCGCGAGAAACCGTTTCCACGGTTTCCCTTATTCTCTTGACCCACCGCAGGCCGGACCCCAAAGGCGTGTGGAGCCGGCACTCCCCGACCGTAGTCGGGTCCCACAGGCCGGAGCTTTTGAGGCGTTGTTTGGAGTCTATTTTTCAAAATGACCCAACCTGGATCGCGGAGGTGGTGGTGGCGGTCAATGGGGAGGATCCCGATGGCCTCAATGTGCTGGCCCGATTCCAGGAGCAGACCTTCTCCCTGAAAGTCCTCAGGCTTTCCAAGGTCTCCCGTGGGCGCGCCCGGAACCTCGCGGCTCAGGAGGCTTCCGGCGATCTTCTCTACTTCATAGACGATGACGCAGTATTGCCCCCCGGGGCGGTTCGGGAGTTGCTGCGCCGGTTTAGGCGCTATCCTGAGGCGGAGGTGGTGGGGGGGCCCAATCTGACTCCACTCCGGAGCTCTCTTTTTCAAAGATGCGCCGGGTTTGTGTGGGAGTCCCCCTGGATTGCGGGACCGATGTACCGCCGGGCAGTCCAGG
>JACQJP010000018.1 GCA_016204975.1 Elusimicrobiota bacterium | reverse complement strand
GTCTGAACCTTTTGGTCCAGCG
This sequence comes from Elusimicrobiota bacterium, assembly GCA_016204975.1. GTDB lineage: Bacteria > Elusimicrobiota > Elusimicrobia > JACQJP01 > JACQJP01 > JACQJP01. The sequence goes on along the minus strand of JACQJP010000018.1, from coordinate 17,467 downwards.
TCTGAACCTTTTGGTCCAGCGTCTGAACCTTTTGGTCCAGCGTCTGAACCTTTTGGTCCAGCGTCTGAACCTTTTGGTCTAGGGTTTGGATATCGGTTTTTAGAATCTGAATGTCTTTCTTTGTTGCGGGTTGTTCGCTGGGTTTTTCCATAAGTTTTCCCTAGGCGCTGAAGTCCGTTGAATTGTATCAACCTTGTCTTTCCCCCGTATGGGTCTAAAGGCCTATCTCTTCCCTGAAAAAGGACCTATGGATTTTGTAGGACCTTTAGGTGCTGTCAAATTTTTTTGAGGGATTTCTTAAGGAGGGAAAGGATCGGGGCGACGTAGGGGGATTCCACAAAAAGGAGGATCTCGGAGTGGATGGTCACCATCTCCCAAATGTTGATTCCTTTTCTGGCGATGGGTTGCAGGAGCCTGGCCAGGATGCCCGGGGCCTCGATGATGTCCGGGGAATGGATTTCAATGCGGGTGAGATTTCTTTTGACGGTCGAGGAGGCAATCGCGGGGAACTTCCGGCCGGCCCCAATGAGGCGAGCATAGGCTCGGTCGCACTGGGAATCCGGCAGATACAGCGCCAGCAGAGATTCGCTCACGGTCACCGCATGGATGGGGATGCCCTGGCGTTTTAGAGGCTGGGTGAGGGCGTGCAGGATACCGGGCGTTTGGGGCAGATTTTTGCCCACCAGGGTGATGGCTGCCATCGGGGTTTTAGAAACCCTCAGGGACGCGGACTCGGATTTCAGGATGAGGGTTCCTCCCTTCAGGAGGTCCTTCTGATTCAAGGATGCGACGCGCGCCGTTTGACCGGCCCGAAGGTATTTGAAGGCTCCCGGATGGATGACGCGGGATCCGGCGCTGGCTAAGAGGGCGAGCTCCCGCTCTCCAATCCGGGAAATCCGGTAGGGGCGGATGTTTCCCGGCGTCCGTGGGTCCCAGGAAAAAACTCCGGGGACGTCTTTGATCAATAGGACTTCCTGGGCCCGGATTGCCTCGGCAAAAAGAAAGGCGGAGAGGTCGCTTCCCCCTCGGCCCAGGGTGACCACGCGGCCTTGGGCGTCCTGGCCCACGAAGCCGCAGAGGACGGGGACTGCGCCTTTTTTCCAGAGCGCGGACAGCTTTTGGCGGATGGCCCTGCGGGAGGAAGGCAGAAGGCGGAAGCTACGGATTTCGCTGGTCTTTTCCTGAAGGGGAGGGCCTTGTCCCGTCATCCTAATCTTGAGGGGCCAGTCCCTTTCCCAGGGGGTGAGGGCCTGGGCGCAGACCCCTTGGGATTTTAAGGCAGAGGCCAAAAGCTGTGCAGAGGCCCATTCCCCGCTGGAGAGAAAGAGTTCCAGATCTGGATTTGAGATTTTGTTTCCGGTGCATTGGAGATACAGGCGGTAGAGCCGGTCCGTCTCCTTTCCCATGGCGGAGACGACGACCGCCAGGGAGTCTCCCCGGCGAAGCAAGGCCTTGACGGCTCGGGCAGCCTTTTGGATTTGCGACGGGGTGGCCAGGGTGGCTCCGCCCAGTTTGAGGATTCTTTTAGATTTCATTTTGCCAGAGGGAGGCCGTCGCATCCCGTCGGCGGATCAGTCGGACGGCGCCCTTGGGTTCTATGAGTACCTCGGCGGGTCTGGGGCGTCCGTTGTAGGTGGAGCCCATGGAGCTGGCATAGGCCCCGCAGTTCGAGATCACCGCAAGATTCTTGCGTTTGGGTTCCGGGAGCTGGAAGTCTCCAAAGGAGTCTGAATTTTCGCAGACCGGACCCACGACCCTAAAACGGCTCTTTCTGCCGCGCCGATTCAATAAAACGACCTCATGGCGGGCTCCGTAGAGAGCGGGGCGGAGGTTTTCCGTCATGCCGGCATCCACAACCAGGAAGTTCCCGGAGGGGCCCTTTTTGATGGAGAGGGTCCTGGTCAGAAGGATTCCGGCTCTGGCTACCAGGAATCTTCCCGGTTCAAAGACGACTCTTCCGGAAAACCCCTGGAATATTTTTTGGTAGCCCTGCGAGAGTTTTTTGAGATTCAGGGGTCGGTCAGTCTTTTCGTAAGGGACGCCGTAGCCGCCCCCCAAGTCCAGCATCTCCATGGCAAACCCCTGGGACCGGATTTTTTCGAAGAGCCGCCTCCCGAAGCGCGCCGACTGGAGAAAGGGCTCTGCGCTTAAAATTTGGGAGCCAAAGTGGGAGTGCAATCCGGCGAGTGTAGCAAAACGGGCCTTCTTCAGGGCCCGCAGCGCTCCGGGGAGCTCCGAACGCAGGAAGCCGAATTTGCTGCCTTTTTCTCCCACCGCCAGATGAGGGTGCGTGGGGGAGGGAACCTCCGGTTTGACCCGCAGGAGGGCTTTGAGGGATTTCTGTGCTTTTTTTCCGGCCCACTCCAGGAGCTCCCATTGGTCCAAGGAATCGAAGTTGAACCATACCACCCCTGCCCGGGCGCAGGCGAGAACCTCCGCTTCCGTTTTTCCGTTGCCGTTGAAGATGATCCGGCGGGGAGAAAATCCAGCCTTTAGGCACAGTTGCACCTCTCCCCAGGAGACCGCTTCCGCGCCCAGCCCCTCTTTTCTCAAGAGGCGCAGGATCCCCAGGCGGGGATTGGCCTTGACGGCGTAATAGATCTCCCCCCCGCAGGGGCGAAAGGCTTGCTTCAGTTGCCGGAGGCTTTGGAGGATGGTTTTTTGGCAGTGCACATAAAGTGGGGTGGAGTAAAGTCTGGCCAGCTTTTCCAGCTTCAGGGGGGAGGGCCGCATAGCCATTTCAGGGAATTTTGAAAGAGAGGGTTTGTTCCTTTCGCAGGCCATGCCGGAACGCGGTGCCCGAGGGAAGCTCCAGGACGTAGCTTCCTCGGGAGAGAACCTTGGCCACCTTTTCTTCTGGAAGCTCCGGATAGGAGCGTGGAACGCGTGGAAAAATCCTTTGGATCTTCTTTTTTTTGTTGAGAAAAAGGATGTCCAGGTCTATCCAGGTATTTTTCATCCAGAAGACCAGGGGCCCTTCCTCCGGAAAGACAAAGAGCATCCCCGTCCGTGGCATCAGGCTTTTCCGGAACATGAGGCCCCGCGTTCTTTCTTCCGGGGTTTGGGCCAGCTCCACCTTAAAGAGGGTTCCGTCGGGGAGCCGCAGGGGGATGGTGGAAAGGACTGGGGCTGCGAAGGGTGCCGGCACGCTGGACCCCTCTGGGGGCCCGGAGGATACCCGAAGCTCTGCGAAGGGTGTTAGGAAAAAAAGGAGAAGAAAAAGTTTTATCTGGTTCACCCTAAACCGCTCGCGCAAGCGCTTGGTCCCGGACTGCGAGCATAGAAGAAGTCTATCAAAAAAACTCCGTAAAATATTTTTTTTTGCTAACCTTGCATGCTATGGAACAGAAGGCTCTCTGGATCGTTGGGGCGGAGGCGGTGGACCCTGAGAAGGGACTTCGTTTCCCTGCGGATCTTTATGTGGGGGAGGGGAAGATTCTAGGGATCTTTTCCGGCGGTTTACGCTCTGCCGCGTCCGAGATTGGGCCTGAGGCGGAAAGACTGGATGGCCAGGGGCTGATTCTGTCTCCGGGGCTGGTGGATGCGCATGTCCATCTGCGGGATCCCGGCCAAACGCACCAGGAGACCATCGAGACGGGGACACGGGCCGCGATAGCCGGCGGGGTGACCAGCCTCCTCTGCATGGCCAACACCACACCTGTCTTGGATAACCCCTCTGTTCTGCGGCAGGTGATCGAAAGGGCCCGGCGGGAGGGAAGTTGCCGTACCTATCCGGTGGCTGCGGTGACGGAGAGGCTGGAGGGGAGACGTTTGGCTCCCCTGGAGCTTCTGGCGGAGGCGGGGGCGGTGGCCTTTTCGGACGATGGAAAGGCGGTGGGGGACCTGGTTTTGATGAAAGAGGCCTTACAGAGGGCCAAGGCCTTGGGCAAAAGAATCATCAGCCACTGCGAGGATTCCACCCAGCCGGCGAGATCTCGCTCGGCGGAATGGAAGATGGTGGAGCGCGATCTGGATTTGGCGCTTCAAACCGGAGGGTTGCTGCATCTGGCCCACCTTTCTTTGAGGGAGTCGGTGCGCCTGGTGCGCCAGGCCAAGCGGGAGGGAGCCCCGGTGAGCGCGGAGGTATGTCCTCACCACCTCGTGCTGACCCAGGAGGATGAGGGGAGGTACGGGACTCTGGCCAAGATGTACCCACCGCTCAGGTCTCCGGAGGATCGGGAGGCCCTCCGGGAGGCTCTGTCGGATGGCACTGTGGACGTGATTGCCTCGGACCATGCGCCGCACGCGGCGCAAGAAAAGATCTCAAGTTTTCTGGACGCCCCCAATGGCATCATCGGTTTGGAGACCCTGTTCTCCCTTTCCTTTTCAGCGCTGGTGGAAAGCAATGTTCTTTCTTTGCCGGAGCTTTTGGGAAAACTCTCTTTCCATCCTGCCCGGATCTTCGGCTTGCCCGCCGGCAGGTTGGAGGTGGGAGGTCCGGCGGATCTGGTCCTATGGAACTTGCGGGTTCGCAGGAAGGTGGAGAAGTTTTTTTCTAAAAGCTCCAACAGCCCCTTTCTGGGTTGGGAGTTGCCCGGAGCCGTGGATACGGTGGGGGTAGGCGGAAGGATTGTTTTTAGAGGGGGCAGGTTTTTAGGGCATTGATGGATTTCTATCGAGGACTTCTTAAGCCGGTTTTGTTTCGGATGGATGCGGAGCGGGCGCATATCCTCATCGGCGCGGCGCTGAGTGCGCTGCAACAGACTCCGGGGGCTTTGGCGGTTTTGAAAGGTTTGTATGGAGCGGACTCCGTGCGGATGCCGGTTCGGATCGGCGGCTTGGAGTTTCCAAGGCCGGTCGGTCTTGCGGCGGGTTTTGACAAGGAGGCCCGCTGGGTGCGGGTTCTGCCCTCGTTCGGGTTTGGATTTTTGGAGGTGGGGACGATCACCCTGCAGCCCCAGGAGGGGAATCCCAAACCGAGGTTGTTTCGCATTCCGGAGGCTTGCGCGCTGGTCAACTCGATGGGGTTTAACAATTGCGGGGCGCAGCAGGCGGCGCGCCGGCTGGCCGCGGCGTATCCCTACCAGGTTCCGGTGGGAATCAACCTGGGGAAGAATGCAGAGACTGCTTTGGAGGAGGCGGACGGAAACTACGCGGCGGCCTTTAAAATTCTCTACCCCCATGGGGATTTCTTTGTCTTGAACCTCAGCTCCCCCAACACCCCCGGTTTGCGGGTCCTACAGAGGCGAAAGTGGCTGTGTCGGATTTTGGATCGGGTTTGCCCTCAAAATGCCTCTTCAAAACCGATTTTTCTGAAGATTTCTCCCGATCTGGAAGAGTATGAGTTAGACGAGCTTTTGCAGGTGGCACAGTCCTACGCGATCGGGTTGGTGATTGCCAACACCACGATTTCCAGGGAGGGGGTGCCGGAGAGATTCCGGCGCATTTCCGGGGGCTTAAGCGGCTCGCCGCTTAGGGTGCGCGCCCTTCAATGGATTCGGAGGGTGGCCGAGAGGAGCGCGGGGCGGGTCCCTCTGATCGGTACGGGAGGAATTTTCAGCGCGGAGGATGTGCAAAGGCAGATGGAATCCGGAGCCTCTTTAGTGGAGCTTTACACCGGCTGGATTTATCGGGGGCCTTCGCTGATGCGCGAAATTTTAGGCCGATTGCGGCTCTGGGACGGATTTGCTAAACTGAGCACACGTGACAAAAAGTAAGGAAAAAAACCCGCTGATTGTGGCGTTGGATGTGGAGAAAAGCCGCGCCCTGGAGTTGGCTGCGCAACTTCAGAGTATGGTTTTTGCCTTTAAAATAGGATCCTTCCTTTATACGGCGGCAGGCCCGGAGCTCGTCCGTTCCATTCAGGGGCAGGGGGGGCTGGTTTTTCTGGATTTGAAGTGGCACGATATCCCCCATGTGGTCTCGGAGGCGGTGCGGGAGGCGGTACGTCTGGGAGTTTGGGGGCTCACCGTACACTGCTCGGGGGGGTTTGCGATGCTAAGGGAGTGCCGTTTGGCGGCGCAGAAGGAGGCGGAGTCCTCAGGGAGACAGAGGCCGCGTCTGTTTGGGGTGACGGTTCTGACCAGTTTGAAGGAGCGTGACCTTTACCGCATGGGTTTGAATCGAACCGTGGAGAGCCAGGTCAAGCGCCTGGCCACCCTGGCCATGGATGCGGAGTTGGATGGGGTGGTCTGCTCCGGCCAGGAGGTGGAGGTGGTTCGGAAGGCCTGTGGAAGCGATTTTTTGGTCGTCGTGCCGGGGATTCTGCCGCCTCAGAAAGCGGATGGAGCCTATGATCAGAAGAGGGCGGTGAGTCTCCAGGAGGCGCTCCAGAGGGGAGCTGATTATGTGGTCTTGGGCCGATCGGTTCTTTGCGCAGAAGATCCGGTTCGGGCTTTGAAGGATCCGCTGCGCGCCTTGGAGGCGTGCCATGGCTCAGCCTAACAAATTGGATGTTCTGGGGCTCCTGCAGGAGCATGGGGCGATTGTGTCGGGTCATTTCAAACTTTCCTCCGGACTCCACAGCGGGACCTATGTGCAGACGGCGTTGGTGCTGCAGTACCCGCACCTGGCGCAAAGGATTGCCCGGTCGGTTGCCTCTAAATTTCCTCAGGGTGCGGAGGTGGTCATCTCCCCGGCTTTGGGAGCGGTGGTCATCGGACAGGAGGTGGCTCGGGCGAAGAAGGCGCGGGCGATTTTTATGGAACGGATCGGCGGCGCGATGACGCTGCGCCGGGATTTCAGGCTGGACCGGGGGGAGAGGGCGTTGGTGGTGGAGGATGTCTTGACCACCGGGCGCTCCACGGGGGAAGTGGTCAATCTCGCGCGCATGTATGGAGCACATGTCTTAGGGGTGGCGGCCATCGTGGATCGCTCCATCGGGGATCTTTCCCTTTCTGTGCCGTGCCGTTCCTTGATCTCCTATCCGCTGCAGGTTTATCCTCCCGATCAATGTCCCTTGTGTGAAAGAAAACTTCCTCTCCAGATTCCCGGCACCGGAGCTCAGTCCAGTGGGGAGCAGTCCAGTGGGGAGCAGTACCTATAGTCGGGCAGGGGTGCATCTGGCGCAGGCCCGGCGGTGGGTACGTGGCTTGAAGCGCTGGGTCCCCCGGGTTGGGTTTTTCGCAGGGAGCTATCCTTTCCGTGGCCGGGGCCCAGGCTTTCTGGTGGCTTCCGCAGATGGCGTGGGGACCAAGCTCCAGGTCGCCTTTTTGGCGGATATCCATGAATCGGTGGGTGTGGATGTAGTGGCCATGAATGTAAATGATCTGCTGTGTTTGGGGGCCCGGCCGTTGTTTTTTATGGATTATCTGGCCTGCGGGAAACTGGAGTTGGAAAGGATGCGCAGGGTCTTGAAGGGGGTGGCTCGGGGTTGCCGGTTGGCAGGGATTGAGCTTTTGGGCGGGGAGACGGCGGAGATGCCCGGGTTTTATCGGCCGGGGGAGTATGACCTGGCGGGCTTTGCGGTCGGATGGGCGAGCTCGAACGATCTCTTGCGCGGCTCCAGAGCTCGAGCCGGAGACGCCCTGGTGGGGCTTCCCTCCAGCGGGCTGCATTCCAACGGTTTTTCTCTGGTGCGCAAGGTTTTCAACCGACCCGAGCTTCGGCGCCTGGCGAGGAAGCTGCTCGTACCCACCCGCATCTATGTCCAGGAGCTTTTGCCCCTTTTGCAATCGGGGCGGTATGTGCTCCGCAGGGCCGTTCATGGGGTGGCCCATATTACGGGTGGTTCTTTTCCGGAAAAATTGGCGCGGATCGTGCCGCAGGGGCTCTGCGCGGTCTTGAGGAAAGGCTCCTGGAGGGTGCCGGAGATTTTTGGAATCATTCAGTCCCGGGGCAGGATTCCAGAAGAGGAGATGTATCGGGTTTTCAATATGGGTATCGGCATGATCTTGGCGGTGTCCGCCGGCTTTGTCGGGGAAGTGCTGAGACGCTTGCCGGAAGCGCGGATTGTGGGGGAGGTGGTCCGCGGAACTCGGCGGGTGGAGATCATCGGGTAGGTGAGCTCGGATCTTCGGCGTTTTCGTATTGGAGTTTTGGCTTCCGGAAATGGAAGCAATTTTCAGGCCATTCTGGAGGCGGTCCGCTCCGATCGGGTCCAAGGGGCGGAGGTGGCGGTGGTGATCTCCAGCCGGTCGGGTGCGGGGGTCTTGCGGAGAGCCGAGGCGGCACAGATTCCTCGGGAGGTAGTTGCGGTGGAGGATTTTCCCGGCGCCTCGGAGCATTGCTCCCGTTTGGCCGGAGCATTTCGGAGTTACGAGGTGGATTTGGTTTGTTTGGCCGGTTACTTCCGGCGTCTGGAGCCTTGTTTTCTGAAGGCCTTTCCGGACCGGGTGCTCAACATCCATCCGGCGCTTCTGCCGCGTTTTGGAGGAGAGGGGATGTATGGGCGCCGGGTCCATGAGGCGGTTTTGGCTTCCGGGGAAAAGGAGTCCGGAGCCACCGTTCATTTCGTGGATGAAGAGTATGACCATGGAGAGACGGTTTTGGAAAGGAGGGTTCCGGTGCTTTCCGGGGACACGCCCGAAACGCTGGCCCGGAGGGTTTTAGAGGTGGAGCATCAGATTTATCCCGAGGCGATTCAAAAGGTTCTGCGGAGGCTTCGGGAGCAGGGGAGGGCAGTGGGGTGATTGCAAGATACTCTCGACCCGCTATGGTTAGGATCTTCAGCGCGCAGTACCGCTGGGCCAAGATGTTTGAGGTGGAGTATGCGGCTTGCGAGTTTTGGCAGCAGGAGGGAAAGCTCTCGATCCGGGACCTGGTGCGCCTGAGGGAGGCCTTTGGGAAGGTGACCCTTTCTGAAATCGCGCGACGGGAAGCCAGGACGCGGCATGAGATATTGGCCTTCTTGGAGGCGTTGGAAGCCCGGTTGGGTTTCGGAGATCCTTTGAAACGGTATCTCCATTATGGATTGACCTCAAGCGATATTTTAGATACGGCGCTGGCCCTTCAGGTTCGGGAAGCCACGGGTCTTTTGCTGGAGGGTTGGAAAAGGATTGCCGGGCGCTTGGCTCAGTTGGCCAAGAAATATTCCCGCACCGCCATGGTGGGCCGCACCCACGGCATTCATGCGGAGCCCATCACCTTTGGCGGGAAACTGGCGGGTTGGTTCTCTGAGGCCCAGCGGAATCTGGTTCGCTTAAAGCAGGCTCGGGAGATCCTCTCTTACGGCAAGCTTTCCGGGGCGGTGGGGACCCACGTCTATCATTCTCCGCAATTTGAAGCGAGGGTTTTGAGAAGGTTGGGTCTGCGGCCGGAGCCGGTTTCCACGCAGGTCATTCCCCGGGATCGGCATGCGGAGTATTTCTGCGCCTTGGCGCTCTCGGCGTGCGCCGTGGAGCGTTTTGCTTTGGAGATCCGGCATCTTCAAAGGACGGAGGTGCGGGAGGTGGAGGAGCCCTTTGGAAAGGGGCAGAAGGGTTCCAGCGCCATGCCCCACAAGCGCAATCCTGTGCTGTGTGAGAATTTAGCCGGCCTGGCTCGCTTGGTCCGGGGTTATTTGTCGGCCATCCTGGAGAACTGCGCTCTCTGGCATGAGCGGGACATCAGCCACTCCAGCGTAGAACGGGTCGCCTTTTCGGATGGGGTGATTTTGCTGGACTTTATGCTGTGGCGATTTCTGAGCATTTTAGACGGACTTCGGGTCTATCCGGAGAATATGAAAAGAAATTTGGAGGCCTCCCGTGGGCTGGTTTTTTCACAGAAAATCTTGCATGCTTTACTGGAGAAAGGAATAGAGAGGGAACAGGCCTATCTTTGGGTGCAGAAAGATGCCGGGAAGGCGTGGGAAAGCGGACTTTCCTTTCAGGAAATCTTTGGGAGAAACCCCAAGGCGCGGAGGATTTTTGGAGGAAGGGAGAAGGTTCAGCGCCTCTTTGCGTTGGACGGATATTTTAAGAGGACGCGGTCCATTCTTCGCCGCGCCGGAATTCGGTAGTCAGCGTGGGCGCGACAGCATGAAGGATTCCACTTCGGAGGGTGACAGGAGCGAAGCGACGCCAGGGGGAGGCAGAGCCTCCCATGGGGAGCGTCCCGCGGAGCCAGGACACCTTTGCGAAGCGGGGTGACAACCCGAACGACTTTCCTGGTACGACTATATGTCGGACCGAAAGGAGTGCGGGCGCGACAAGGGCGGGTGGCGGAACCGGCAGACGCGTAGCGCTCAGGACGCTATGGCCGCAAGGCCGTGGGGGTTCAAATCCCCCCTCGCCCACGTTCCAGGGATAGGTGGGTGTGCCCAAGAAAGCCTCCATTCAGGTGGTGGCGACCAATCGCAAGGCCAGATATCGCTACCAGATCGAGGATACCCTCGAAACCGGAGTTTCTCTGAAAGGTTCGGAGGTTAAATCGATCCGGATGGGTCAGATCAGTTTGGCGGAAGGGTACATCCGTTTTGAGGGAGAGCAGGCCTACCTTTGTAACGTTCATATCGCGCCCTACAAATATGATCACTCCCGCGGCGCATTGGATTCCCGCAGGACGAGGAAGCTTCTCCTGCACAAGGCGCAGATCCGCCGGTGGATGGGAAGGTTCCAACAAAAGGGTTTCTCGGTCGTTCCTCTTCAGATTTATCTAAAAAATGGATGGGCCAAGTTGGAGATAGGTTTGGGACGAGGCAAGAAGGGGCCGGACCGAAGGGAGGAGATACGTCGCCGGGAAACGGCTCGAGAGATTCGGCGCGAATTTAAGGGGAGGCTTCAGGTATAGCGATGCGGGCTAGGTGGATGTTTTTTGGATTGCTCAGCGTCTTGGCATCTTTTTTTGCGACGCTGGTTTTTATCCACTTTTGCGCCCCCTACTATCCGGGGCAGGGTTTGAGCAAGCTCTCCGGGGCTTTGCAGGTGATTCTCCAGTTTTTGCGTTGGGACCGCCCGTTGTTGCTCTTTGTATCGGGGATTTTGGTTTTGTCCGCCCTCTTTGTTTCTTGGCTGATCACTTTCTTGGTCGCGCCGCGCTCCGCCTCAAGGCCTTGGGCTCGGGAATCTCTCTATGAGAGCATGCAGCAGGTCGAAGAGCTGAAGGGGCGAGTTCGGGATCTGGCCTTGAGCATTCAGGAGAAGGATCAGCAGCTGGAGCGTCTGCAGCGAGAGTCACCGGGAAGTTCCGGGGGAGAAGCCCCCGGCGACTTGCAGCCGGAGCTGGAAAGACTTCAAAAGATTCTGGATCAGAAGGAGGATCAGGTTCGGGAGCTTCGGGACCGTCTGGGGGCGGCCGGCGGGTCCCAAACCACAGAGGAGACAGGGCGGCTTCAGGCGGCCTTGGAGCAGGAGCGTGAGTTTGCCTCCACGGTGAGCCATGAATTGAAAAATCCCTTGGCGGTGGTCTCCGGCTACTCCTCCTTGCTTTTAAAGAGGTGGAAAAACCTGAGCGAGGAGAAGAAACTATCCTATTTGGGCATCTTGGACCAGGAGATGGATCGTCTGTCCCGACTGGTCAATGGCTTACTGGAGCTGTCCCGAATCGAGCAAGGGGTTGCCGCGTTGAACATCAGCCGCATTGATTTACAGAGCCTGGTGCGCCGGATTCTGGATCCCTTTCAAGTGAAGTCCTCCCATTTGTTTTTTGCTTTGGAGTTTCCTCCGCAGCCCGTCACCTTGGCGGCAGACGAGGATCGTCTAAAACAGGTTTTTTTTAATTTGATCTCCAACGCCATCAAGTATACGCCCAGCGCAGGTCGGATTTTGGTGCGCGCTGAGGAGTCGCCGGAGGGAATCCTGGTCAGCGTAACCAATGATGGTCCGCTGATTCCACCGGAGGTTCAGAAAAATCTCTTTCAGAAATTTTACCGGATCGACAACGAAGTCAATCGGAAGGTTCCTGGAACGGGGTTGGGGCTTTCGGTCTGCAAGGCGATCGTGGAGCTGCACGGGGGCAGAATTTGGCTGGATCCAAAATATGGCGAGGGAGTGCGCTTTTTTTTCACGCTTCCCCTGGTGGCTGCCGGCGTCCCTGTGCAGGAAGCGAATCGCAAACCGTGAGGGGCGCGACAGTATAAAGGTTTTCCTCTTCGGGAGGTGACAGCGAGCGTTTGCGTACGGCGCAAAAAGCGAGCGTCAGAGGAGGGCAGAGCCCTCCATGAGGAGCACCGGCGCGAGCAATCAACCGCTCGAGCGCCGACGGCAGCCCGAACGACCTTCCTGGCGAGCTTATATTGCGAGCCGAAAGGAGTGGGGGTGCGACAGATGGAAGGGTGGCCGAGTGGTTGAAGGCGCAGGTCTCGAAAACCTGTAGGGCGGTTTCCGCCCTCGTGGGTTCGAATCCCACCCCTTCCGAATATCAAGATGAAAATTCTTCTTAGGATATTGGTGGCTTTTCTTCTCTTTGTGGGAATCTTGGCGGTGGGGCTGTGGGCCGCCTTGAGCATCCTCTTGCCTCAGGACAGGAGACGGGAAATTCTTGTTTCGGCTATTCGGCAGCATTTGAATCGTGAGATCAAGGTGGATGCAGTCCGGATCAGCCTGTTGGGCGGACTGGATGTTTTTGGTTTTCAGTTGTCGAACGTTCCGCACTTTGAGGCGGGAGAGTTTATCTCCAGCGAAAGGTTTCTGATCCGTTTCCGATTGCTGCCTCTGTTTTTTAGGCGGCTGGAGGTGGCGGAGATTCGCTTGGTCCGCCCCCGCCTACACCTCATTCGCCGGGTGGACGGAACCCTTAATTTTTCGGAGGCTCCGGGTCGGCGGGAGGCCCCTTCCGCAACAGCGGCTCCGGATGCTTCTTTATTAAGTCCGGGTCCTTCGCCGATCTCCTTGGCCATCCAGGAGGCGGAGGTTTCTCAGGGAAGGCTCATTTTTGAAAATCAGGCCACCGGCAGCAAGGTTGTTTTGGAAGACCTTGAATTCTCGACTCAAGACTTCAGCTTGCAGGACCCCTTTCCGGCGCAGGTTAGGTTTCAGTCCGCTGTCGCATGGCAGGGAAAGCCGGTGGAGGCGGAGGTGAAGTTTCGGGGGGATGTGGATCTGGCTCGGTTGGATTTGGAGAAAGCGCGGGTGGACATTCAACTTTTGGAGATTCATGCCTTGGGCTTAGAATTCCACCTTCAGGGAGAGGTGCACAACTGGATCCACCCGGAGGCCAATCTCCAGCTGGAGGTTCCGGGGGTTCAGTCGAAAGACTTCCCTTTTGTGCCTGTTCAGGCGGTGGCACGGATTGCCGTGCCCAATCCTGCCCTCTTCCGGGTGCTCTCTTCGGAATTGCGGACTCCTCGCTCTTTGGTCAAGATGGAGGGGTGGGTGCGGCTTTTGAGGGAGAGACCGGAGGTGGGATTGACGCTGGAGAGTTCCCGCTTTGCTTTGCGGGACCTCCCTTTCTTTGTACCTTCGCTGCGGGACGCCCATTTGGATGGAGAGGGAAGTTTCCGGGTGGCACTTGAGGGGCCCTGGCCTTCCCCGAGCGTGGAAGGCCAGGTGGCTTTCAATCATGTCCGGGCGAAAACTCTCAATCAGGAATTGGATGGGGTCTCTTTGCGTATGGCCATGAAGGGGAAGAATCATTTGGAGGTTTCGGAATTGAAGGGGCAGTGGAACGGCTCCGATTTTTCCATCCTGGTTTCTATTCAGGACCTGTGGAGGCCCAAAGAGTTGAAGCTCCAGGGCCGGTTGGCCAAGCTGGATGTGGGGAAGGTTCTAAAGGCATTTCCGGAATCCGATGACGGAACCGCTAAAAAGAATGAGGCGACGGGAGGAACTTCTAACAATAAGGAGCCGCCGCAAGCCTCGGGTGTCCACAATGGGAGTTTCCTTCAGAATCTGGGGGTGGCTCGCCTGACGGGCACGCTGGAGGTGGATCAGATCCTCCATTCCAATTTTCAAGGGGAGAAGGCCCGGCTTTCTTGGGATTTGAGAAAATTTACGGCTGCCATGAAGGAGGTGACCGGTCAGGCCAGCTTATTGGTGGGGGCGGGGCGTTTTGAAAACCTGATGGAATTGGTTGAAAGGAGGAAACTTTTGAAGGTGGTGTTTTTCCCCTTCATCACGCTGGAGAAGATAAATCGCCTGGGGGTTTTGAAGCTTGGCCTCCCTTCTTTGGAGAAGCTGCCCTATCAGAGTGTGCGTGGGGAGTATGGTTTTGATCAGGGGGTGATGCAGATTAAGGAATTCTATATGGAAGGATCGGATATGATTATTTTTTCCAAAGGCAGCGTGGATATTCCCAAAGAGACGTTGGATCTTTATTTGAATACCAAGCTTCTCAAGGCGCAATCTTTTGGGGGGATGGCGGAATACCTGGTGGATTCCAAGGGAAGGCCCACGTTGGGATTTTTTATCAAGGGCCCCTGGGGAAAACCTTCCATCCGCCCCGACATCACCGCTGCTCAGCGCAGGGTGACCGAACAGGTTTTGGACAAGGGCGCTGAGCAGGTGCTGGAGGAAGGCAAGAAGTTCTTAGACAAACTCCTGAAGAATTGACTGGACTTTTGCAAAACGGAATTGGGAATCCCTCCCGGCCGGTGAGATTCCAGACCGCTTACGCCAACTCCGGAAAAAGCACGGCTACCATGTCGGCTGAGATATTAAGTCGTAGGGGGCCATAGGCCGTTTCGCTACGCGTAATCTTAGCGTCGAGTAGTTCCTTGACGATCTGGGTTGCGCGGCGCTGCTTCACGTCGCAGATCTTAAGCACTTGGGCGCGCGGTATTTCGCCTTGCATAAAGAGCCTCTCCATGACTTTGGTACCAGCCTTCGATAGCTGCTTTTCAGCCACGAGCCCTTCAATAAATCTCCGATAGCGGCGCTCCAGTTCGCCAAGCTTAAGCATGCCATCCATGAAATGGATTTGATCGGCGCAACACCGCAAAAAGAAGATACAGAACTTGAGCAGATTTTCTTCCGATAGAGGGCCTCGACCATCTAGATCGTTTTTCCGTGGTTGGTCGGCCATCGCCAGGTGCGCATCGTATTCTCTGCGCTTGCGTGCGAAGGCGCGGTAGAAGCAGTGGAATTTGGCCTCCTTGCGGAGATAGCCATCTTCCTGCTTCTCTTCCACCGGCTTCCAGTCTCCCTTGAGGACCAAGACCGAGCCGTTCTTTACCTCGATCCGGATCTCTTGTTTCCGGACTCCCGGCAGGTAGACCTCTAGGATTACCTCATTCTCCGTCGGGCGACCGGGAAAGACCCACTGCACTTGGGGGGGTCAACTGTCGGTCAACGATTTGAGGATTATTTGAGCAAAACCTAAGCAAAACTTAAGCATCGCCAGCTATACTTCTAAGGAAATCGTTGCCAGCAGAATATCACTTACAGGAGGCAAGCCTATGCCGCAAGGGCAAGAAACCGACGGGGCTTTGATCACCAAATATGAAGCAGGCTTTGGCGTATTCATGGCCGTCCTGACCTATCTCTGGAGAGACAATTCCGACCTTATCTATCCGCAGATCCTCTACCTGCTCGTAGTTTTTATGGCGGTTAACCTGGGGGCCGGGCTCGCTTTGCGCCGATGGAGCGGAAGGAATTGGCTTTCCGCCGCCTTTATTTTAGCCAACTGCGCCACAATTACAGCTATCCTGGTCTACTCCGGCGGGCAAACATCGAACCTCTGGGTGCTCTATCTATTGCCCATCTACACCGTCTGCCTGCTTCTGGGAGCGAGGGAGGTGCTCTGGATAACAGCCGCGGCCGTCGCCTTCAATATCACTATCATGAGATTCGACACTCCACTGTGGGATACCGTCTCCATCTTCACTTTGACCTTCAAGAGCGGGATTTTTGTCTTCACAGCCATGATGACTTGGCGGATTGTGGACCGGGATAGAAGCACGCGGGTGAAACTCCAGGCCGAGAGGCTGGAGATCAAAAAGCTAGAGAACATGATGCAAATCAAAAATGTACGGCTGGACGAGGCAGAAAAACTGGCGGAAGTCGGCTTGATGAGCTCCGGCGTGGCCCACGATCTTAACAACACCTTCACCGTGATAGTGGGGTTCGCTGATTTGGCTCGCCAAGATGCCTCCCTGACTCCAGAGACGAGGGGTGACATCGAGGCTATACTCAAGTCAGCCGGGCTGGGCAAAAACATCGTCGCCACCCTCACCGGCCTGGCGAAAAAGGGAAAGCTCGCTATGGCTCCCTGCGACATCCAAGAGGTACTGAGATCCATCCTGCTCGTGCTGCGCAATACCCTGGACGCAAACAAGGTAGAGGTCCGGATGAGAATGGGGAAGGATCTGCCTGCGGTCCATGCCAGCCGCACGCACCTGCAACGTCTATTTTTGAATCTCATCTCCAACGCCATCAAGGCTATAGGCAGCAGAGGCGTTCTCACTATCCGGAGCGAGTTCTCGGACCGGCAGGGGCGCCGGATGCCGCAGGTCCAGGTCTATATTGAAGACAATGGTCCCGGCATCCCCAAGGAAATCCTGACCAGCATATTCAAACCCTTCTCCACAACCAGAGCCGCCCAGGGAGGAACCGGCCTGGGTCTTTATATTTGCTCGGAGATCGCCCGGCAGCACGGTGGAAGGCTCCACGCGGAAAATAGGGCCGAGGGGGGTGCAAGATTTATTCTACACCTACCGGCGCCAATAGAAGCGCCTGTCTTTACCGGCGTTCCAAACGAATCGCTCCGCCTCCTCCATTGGGCAAATTCTACAGCGAGGGCTTTGGAAACCTCCGAGGCGGAGGTGCGATTGAGCAGGAAGGGATAAGTCCAGCAGTAAGACACCATCCTAAGAAGTTGGTATAATGTTTTTGTTTTGGGAAGGGTGCGTGAGCGGTTGAAACGGCACGCCTGGAGATCGCATTCCGCAGTTTTCAGCCTCTGACGGAAAACCAAAAATTTTTAAATCCTCGACGAGAAACCGCCTCCGCGGCGCTCCACCCCGCTCTATGAAACTCCCCTCTTTTGGGGAGAGTTTCCCCCAATGTTCCCCCAAAGTCCGAAAGGAGGAGGCGAGATGAGCAAGACGAAACTGGGACAGAAACTGATCGCGGGCCTGCGTGAGGCGGTGGAACACTCGCGCGGTGCCAAGAAACTCCGCTCCTCGACGCTCGAGATTCCGGGACCGGCTCCGCGCTGGCGAAAGGAGCGGATCGCTCAGCTTCGCAAGCAGGAAGGATTCAAAACCTCGCGCTCAAACTCACCCTCTGGACGTTGCCCAAATCCCCGAAGGGCGTGAAGGCGTAATCCAACAGATATCCGCCAAGTCTTAGCCCGAACCCTCCGGAGAGTCCCGCCAAGCTGGAGAGGGACTCCGTCTCGCTACCGTCAAACTGCCCCGCTCCCTTGCCCTGGAAGGCTGCGTACCCGGCCCTCAAGGACAGGGTGGAAAGCACCTGGTACTCCGTCCCCATTCCTACCACGACCTTCTTGTCATGGGGTTGGTATTTAAGGTCCATCGCCACGCTCATCCCCTGGGGGATGGTGTAGGCGGCCCCCGTGGCCAGGGTCAGGGGAAGAGGATCCGTTTCGCTGATTGTTGTGCCCCGCCTAAATTTGGACAGGTATTAACCTGATTTTCGCCTTCCAATCTATGTAGAACTGGGCTGGGGCTTTCATCCCCAACGCGCTGTGTGGCGCGACTTCGTTGTAATCT
>JACQJP010000017.1 GCA_016204975.1 Elusimicrobiota bacterium | reverse complement strand
TGCGGGGAGAGCCTCTCCGGGATACGGTTTGGGGAAAGACCCAGCCATGCACGTCGTTGGTGTGGTAGATCACTAGGGTCTCGGCTTGGCCGAGACCCAGGAAAGCAGAAGCTAAAAGGAGAAGCAGCGCAAACACGGCGTTATTCAAAGTGGGAGAGGTCCAAAATGCTGCCCACGCGTTGCGCGGCCGGTTTGAAAATAGCGCGCACGAAGCGCCCAGCGTGAAGTTCTTGAGGAGGAACCTTTAAGATATGGATTAAAGCCGAGGAGGAACCCTGAAGGCGAACGGCCCCCAGCCAGACAGGTTTCTTCAGGGTTTTTCCGGTCCGATCCCGGTGGCATTGTGTCCAGGCCAGAAGCACTCCCTCGGAGGAGACGGTCTTGAAGGTGCCGGACAAATCGGCAAAACACCTTTCGCAGAAAGAGCGGGCCGGCACATAGCCGTACTCGCACTGTTGGCAAAAGGCCCCCAAGAGCTCGCCCCGCTCCTTGAGCACCCGAAAAAACTCATTGCCCGCAATCCCCGCGGTGTAGAGGTTCTGCAGGGGAAGCTCCCCCTTCCAAGAACCCCAGACCTTCAAAGCCTGCCGAGTTTTAGTGGCCGGCATTTGCGTTACCCGTCAACACCCTCCAAAATCGGATATCCGTCACCGCCCCGCGCCGAAGTCCTTTGGGCTTCCAGACAGCCTGCACCCTCGTCCCTGCGCGCAACCTCTCCCAGGGCTTATCTCCCCTGGGAGCCTCCACCAGATGCAAAATCCCCATCCCCTCAGAGGCTCCATCGATTTCGATGACCGCCGGAATCTGGGGCTTGCGGATGCGTTTCATGTCCCAGGTGACGTAGCAGACGGAAAAGGTTCGGATGCGGCCGGTCTCTTTCAGGGTGACCCACTCCGAGATGTCCCGAAAACAGAGCTCGCAAAAAATTCTCGGAGGAACCATGATCCTTTGACAGCCCCTGCACCGAACCCCCAGGATCTTTCCCTGTTTGAACCCAGCCAGATACCTTCCTATGGCCTCTCCGGTGTCCCAGGCATACCTGGCCTGCGGCCGGTCGGAGAAGGTAAAAACCTTGCCGTGCAGGACCTCCTCCTTTTTCCAGTTCTCCCCTATCCACTTTACATTCTGCGCCACCTCAGTCATAAAATTCTCGAAGCGAATATCATTTTATTCCCATCACTACGACTGTCCCCACCTGCATCAAATCCCCCCAGGCCTGAGCCAACCCCCGCTCCGGCTTTCCGGGGACCTGCCGTTTCCCCGCCTCCCCCCGAAGCTGCCAAAAAAGCTCGCAGATCTTCATCAACCCCGCCGCGGCAATGGGGTTGCCCACCCCCATCAATCCCCCAGAGGGACAGGTGGGAAGCTCCCCCTTCTCCCGATCAAACCGGCCGCGGGCCAGGTCCTCCGGGGCCTTCCCCTTCTCCGACAAAAGCAGCCCCTCTAGGTGGTGCAGCTCCTTGTAGGCGAAGGGATCGTAGGGCTCCGCCAGATGGATCTCCTTCCTGGGCTCCCGGACCCCCGCCATCCGGTAGGCCCGGCGGGCGGCGTTCTCCACGTACTGGGGATAGGCCAGGTCCCGATTGGTCCAGTAGGAGGTGTCCAAGTCCCATCCCACCCCCTGAATCCAGACCGGGCGGTCCGTCAAACGCCGGGCCTTCTCTTCGCCGGCCAAAATGACCGCCGCCGCCCCATCCGAAACGGGACTCACCATCAACCGGTGGACCGGCCAGGCCAACACCTCCGAGGCCAACACCTCCTCCACCGTGGTCTCCTTGGCCACCTGGGCGGCAGGGTGGTCCAAGGCGTTCTTTTTGTTCTTGACGGACACTCCGGCGATGTCCCGCTGGGAGATTCCATAGGCATTCATATAGCGGTTCATCTCCAGCGCGAAAATCCACAGAAGATTCGGACCCAAGGGCCTTTCGGTCGTATGGTCAAAGATGGAGTTAAAGGCCCCCTGGGGATGGGGCTGGCAGGAGGACATCTTCTCCTCACAAACCACCAGACAGGTGTCGAAAAGGCCGGAGGCCACATGCATCCAACCCTGGATGGGGGCAAAAACCCCCGTCCCCCCTCCCACATAACAGCGCAGATAGGGTTTTCGAAAGGCTCCGCTGCCGTCGCTCAGATACTCTCCTTTCATATGGAATCCGTCAAAGGCATCCGGAGCCGTTCCATGCACTACGCAATCTATGTCATTCAAGGAAAGCCCGCAGGAATCCAGCGCCATCCGGCTGGCCCCGAAGGCCAGCTCCCTGGACGTTTCCTTCGCCCGCCGGACAAACCGGGTCATTCCTGCTCCAATGACCGCCACTCGTCTTGCCATCAGTTTTTTGACAAAACTGCCGCCGCCCCGGAGGTCGTGGGCACTCCCCGCCAGGAAAGGGCAAAACCTCGTCTGGCGCAGGCCCTCTGCCTCTTGCCGGCCTCTCCCCTCAGTTGCAGCACCAACTCCACAATCTGATACAGCCCCTTGGCTTCCAGAAGGTCCCCCCTCCCTAAACATCCCCCTGAGAGGTTGACCGGAAAGTCCTTGGGGCCCTGTGCGGCATCCAGGACCGCCCGTCCGGCCTTCCCCCGCTCATAGAGGCCGATGGCCTCCAGATGCTGCAGCTCTTTGTAGGCATAGGTGTCATCCACTTCAAAAAGATCCACCTCCCTGAGGGGATCGGTAATCTGAGCCATCCGAAAGGCCCCGGCAGCGGCCTCCTGGGCATAAAAGGCCTGGCCCCACTCCCGAGACTCCAGGCTGGGAGAATCGCTGATCCAGGAAATCCCCTCGATCCAAATGGGCCTGCCCTTGAGTCTGCGGGCGCGCTCCTGCGAGGCCACGACTGCCACGACCGCCCCATCCGCCGTGGGACTTTTTTCCGCCTCCTTCAGGGGCGCCGAGAGGGGCTTGGAGCGCAGCACCTGGGCCACCGTGGTTTCTCCCCCATATGCGGCAGCGGGATTTTTTCCGGCCCGGAGCCGGTTTAAAACCACAGCCGCAGCGCAGGCCTCCTCCGTATTTTCGGACTGCGTCAAAAAAGCGTTCATCTCGAGACCGGCCACGAAATGGGGCGAAAGGGAGAAGGGACGGGTGAGCGCCGGATCCATCGCATAGGTGGTGAGGTCATCCAGCGTCAAAATATTGGAGGCCTTGCTGTGCGCCTCTATGACCACCAGCTCCGCCGCTCCGGACTCAATAGCCATCCAGGCGCAGGCTAAGCCGACCAAACCGTCATGGGTCACGGTGTGCATCGGCTTATGGACCGCCCCCAGTTGGTCCGGGGTATATTCATCAAAGATGCTGGTTCCTTCATGCAGGTCCTCCGCGCAGGTGATAAAGCAATCCACCTCTTTGGGGGAGATGCCGGCATCCTCATACGCCTGCCGGGCCGCGCGGTAGGTCATCTCCCTATAGGAATATTGAGGGGTCTTGCGCTGCGCCGGCACAAAACCCAAACCGACAATGGCCACCCTGGTCATACTCTTTCCACCGCCAGGGCGACCGCCTCGCCTCCCCCTAGACAGATGGCCGCCACCCCCCTTTTCTTTCGGTGCCTTTTTAAGGCATAGAGCAATGTGGTTAGGATGCGGGCTCCGCTGGCTCCGATGGGGTGCCCCAGGGCCACCGCCCCCCCATGCACATTGACCCGCTCGGGATCCAAGCCCGCCAAGCGCAGAACCGCCAGGGCCGCCACCGAAAAGGCCTCATTGACTTCCCAGAGATCCACCTCCTCTTTCTTCCAACCCACCCGAGATAAAAGCTTCTCGATCGCCCCGGTGGGAGCGGTGGTGAACCACTCCGGCTCCTGGCTGTGGGTGGCCCAACCCACCACCCGGGCCAGCGGGGGGGCCTTCTGCTCCTTTGCTTGAGAAGCGGAGGCCAAGACCAGGGCCGCAGCCCCATCGTTGAGCTTGGAGGCATTGGCCGCAGTGATGGTTCCCTGCGGCTTAAAAACCGGTTTGAGGCGGCCCATCTTCTCGAAGGCGGCGCGCTTGGGTTCCTCATCCTCCCCCACGCCTCCCACGGAAACGATCTCCTCTTGCAAGGCTCCCTCCTGCTGAGCCCTCACCGCCCGGGAGTAGCTCTTCCTGGCGTACTCGTCCTGCTCCTCTCTGGAGATGCGGTGCTTCTCCGCGCACATTTCCCCGCAGCCCCCCATATGGATGTTTTGGTAGACATCCCACAATCCATCCCGGATGACGCTGTCCACCAGCTGCCCATGCCCCAACCGGTAGCCTGCGCGGGCCTTCTCCAAAAGGTAAGGGGCCTGGGTCATGGATTCCATGCCCCCAGCCACCGCGATCCGGCAATCTCCTTGGCGCAGCGACTGGGCCGCCAGCATTACCGCCTTCAGCCCCGAGCCGCAGACCTTGTTGATGGTCATAGCGCCGGCCGAGGGAGGAATCCCCGCCGCGATCATCGCCTGCCGGGCCGGGGCCTGCCCCACGCCCGCAGAAAGGACATTTCCCAGGATTCCCTCCTCCACCTTTTCAGGCGCAATCCCCGCGCGCGACACCGCCTCCCGGATCGCCGCCGCGCCCAACTGGGGAGCTGAGTAGGTAGACAAAGAGCCGCCCAAAGACCCGATGGGCGTTCGCACCGCGCTCAAAATCACCGCTTCTTCCATTATGGGAATCTCAACTAGCGTTAAAAAAAGTTAGATCCATTATAGTAAACCAGGCGAGCAAAAATCCCGCATGCGACCGCAATCAGCCCCCCAAACCCCACGCTGAACCAAGAGAAATCATGCACCCTGCGGTAACGCAGGTAAAACATATGCCCCAACCAAAAGCTGACCAGCGCCACCCACCACGACCCGGGCAGCAGAAAGCAACAGGTTAGCGCCAGTCGCTCCAAAATGAGCAGGTACTTCTCATCCACCTGGGGGTAGTGAGCGCCGAACCAATCCTTCTCGATGAAATAGATCAACACGGTGGCGAAATGGGTGGCGAGGATCAGGAGAACGCCTATGATGGGCCAGGCCTCCGGAATCAGAGCCGCTTCCCGGTCATACATCCCCAGAGGAAACAATAGAAAAATTACGGAAAGATGGATGACCTGATCCCACAGAAAATAGAGGGTGCTATCGGAGGTTCGAAACCTCCGGATGGTGTAGATTCGCCACTCGTCCTCCAAGAGGTGAAAGAGAAACAAGAGCAGGATGCAGGTCCATCCCCGCAGGGAGAAATAATCCGTCTGAACCCAGAAGCGGTCCAGATAGGGATAGGTAAGCAAGAGGTAACAAATGGGGTGGGTACCGGTGTGCAACAGCATGCCCCAGAAACTCTGGCGCTTCCAGGAGTTTATGAAGTTCGTCTGGAGGGTAAAATCCGCCAGAAAATGCCCAAAAAGAAGTCGCCAAAAGACAGTCATTTACTTTGCAGCCAAGCTAAATACCGCGTCCCAATCCTCCGCCGGAGGGACCTTGAGGTAATCTTCGCACAACTGGGTGTAACAGGCCGTCAGATGATCCTGGGGCAGCCGCTGTCGAATGCGATGGAAATGCTCCAGAGCCTCTCCAAAACGCCGACCCCGAAACGCCTCCACCCCAAGCCGGTACTCTTGGAAAGCCACCTGCCAGTCCGGGGAAAGCTTCCCCTTCTCCGCAAAAAGCTCATAGACCTTGACCGGAAGCTGCTTTCCCAATACGCGCACCGACCCCACCTCCCGGGCCTCCACCCGCTCCCGGGCCCTTTGGTAGGTGGCCTCGCTGATCAAGATATTGGTCCCAAAAAACTTATTGGCCCCCTCCAGGCGCGAGGCCATATTCACATGATCCCCGATCACCGTGTACTCAAACCGGGCCTCCGAACCCATGTTGCCCACCACCATCTGCCCGGTGTTGAGCCCAATACGGACCGTCGGGGCCTGTTCCCCAAACTCCGTCAGTTCCTTGCGCAGCCCCTCCAGCTCCGCCAGGGCCCCCAAGGCCGCCAGACAGGCCAGCGCCGCGTGGTCCGGCTGGTCCAAGGGAGCGTTCCAAAAAGCCATGATGGCATCTCCCATGTACTTATCCACCACGCCGTCATGCCGGAGCACCACCTCCGTCAAGCGCGACAGGTAGGTATTCAAGAAATGAGTGAGCTTCTCCGGAGGCATCCGTTCCGAAAGAGCGGTAAAGTTGACAATGTCCAAAAAGAAGACCGTCATCTCTCGGCGCTCCCCTCCCAGCCTGAGTTTCCGGGGATCGGCCATCAACGCATCAATGACCTTGGAAGAGAGATAATGCGAGAAGGTCTTCCGGATCCAGCGCTTCTCCCTTTCCACCACAAAGGTGCGGTAAGCCAGCCACAAAACAGAAGGGGCCGCCAAAGCGGCCACCGGCGCCACGTACGCCAGGCGAATCTGATGGAAAAACAATCCGACCTGCGAAGCAGAATAGCAAAAAATGATGGAGAAAAGAGCCGCCCATCCCAGCCCCAAGGGCAGAAAGGCCAAAAAGTAAAACAGCAGGCCCAGCCCCCAGATGGCCAGCACTCCCGTCCACAGGGGCAGAAAGCGAAGGTAATCCCCTCGCATCAAATTGTCTATCAAGGTCGCATGGATATCCACGCCGGGGATCTGCGCCTCAAAGGGAGAAGGATAGTGGTCATAGGCGCCGATGGTCACCGAACCGACCAAAACCAAGGCCCCCTGCAACAGTTTCTTTTCCCGGGCGCTTAACTTGCCGTCTAAAACCTGGGAGTAGGGAATGGAGTAGTAAAAGCGCCGACCTCGGTAGTTGATCCCGATCTCCACCGGCCAAGTGCGGGGAATCTCTTCCCGGGAGATTCCCGAATAATGCGCCAAAGCCGCCACGGAAAAAAGGGACATTGTTCCCAGGTCGGGTATCTTCTTCCACAAGGCCAAACGCCTCAGAGAGCCATCGGCGTCCACAAAGTCTTCCACATTGTAATATCCCAGCCCCGCGCTCCACTCCGGAAGCTTCCCGATGGGCTTCTGCATCTCATAGACAAATTGTTCTTGTCCAACGCCGCCTCCCGATTGAATGAGTTTCTTTCGGTAGCGGTTCAAAAAAAAGCCGTGGACCGTCCGGGCGGACTCCCGGGTAGCCCGCTCCAGCTCCCGATCCCCCTGTGCTCCAAACTGATCGGGATCCACAAACATGACGTCAAAAGCGATCGTCTGAACCCCCAGAGCCGTCAACCTGCGGATCAACCGGGCATGGTAGCTCCGAGGCCAGGGAAAGCGGCCGTAGCGAGCCAAGGAGATATCGTCAATGGTCACCAGGACAATTTTGGAGTTGGTGGTTTCCAGAGGCCCCCGCAACCGAAAGAGAAGATCCGACCAAACATTCTCCAGCCTCTGACCCCATCCCATCATGAGATAAGCTATAGAAAAAAGGAGGGCCGAGGTAGGTCCCAAAAACCAAAAAAGGATTCCGCGGCCCTTCAATTTCATATCCCCAACTCCGTCAGAAACCGAACCCAACCGCTAAACTGCATCAGCATCCAGGCGGTGAAGCGGTTCATCCCGCCCAACAAGAGAAGCCCTCCGAAAAAAACGAGCAGTGCCCCCAGGAGGGGTTCCATCCAGCGCAAAATGGGCCGCGCACGCCGTAGGACCGTTAAAAATCTCCCCAGCGCCAAGGAGGCAATCAGAAAAGGAAGAGCCAGCCCCAGGGAGTAAACGGAAAGAAGAAAAATACCGCTGGAGAGCGTCCTCGAAGCCGAGGCATAAAGCAGAACGGAGGCTAAAACCGGCCCGACGCAAGGAGTCCAGCCGGCCGCAAAAGCGGCCCCTACCAAGCCGGAGCCGGCCAAGCCGGCCGGGGGGCTCTTCAGGCGAAGCCGGAGGTCCCGCTGGAGGAAGGAAACAGGCAGAAGCCCCAGCAGAAATATTCCCAACACAATCACCACCGCCCCACCCAGCCTTTGAATCCAGACCTGATAGCTGGAAAACCATCCCCCGATTGCGCTGGCGGTCGCCCCCAAGGCGATAAATACTGCGGAAAAACCCAGGACAAAAGCCGTGGCCCGAAAAAAGATCCTGACCCGGCCCCGTGGATCCTGGGGCTCTCCCCACTCCCAGGAACCGCCCGCCAAAAAAGCCAGGTAGGCCGGAACCAGAGGCAACACACACGGGGAAAGAAAACTCAAAACCCCGGCCAGAAAAGCCGCCCATGTCCCGACAGAGCTTTCCATTCCTTTAGCACCCTCCGCAGAGCTGCGGGTACCCGCCGGGCGCCCAGAGGGCGCCAGCGTGCTAGGTCAGCGCATCCTGTTTGCGGGTTGGACTCAAGGACTCAAAGACCGTTTGTCCAATCTCCGCCGGAGAGTCAATCACACAAATCCCCGCCTTGCGGAAAGCCTCCCTCTTGGATTCCGCCGTCCCGGTCCCCCCCTCCACGATTGCCCCCGCATGCCCCATCCGTTTGCCGGGCGGGGCGGTGCGACCCGCAACAAAGGCGAAGACAGGTTTGGAGTTTCCCCGCTCCCGATAGAATTGCGCCGCCGCTTCCTCCGCGGAGCCTCCGATCTCCCCGATCAAGACCACGGCCTCCGTGCCGGGGTCCTCCAACATGCGGCCGAGTATTTCCTGAAAGCCCGTGCCCAAAATAGGATCCCCACCGATGCCCACCACGGTGGATTGTCCAAGCCCCAAACGCGTCAGCTGCCACACCGCCTCGTAGGTCAAGGTACCTGAGCGGGAAATGATCCCAACCTTGCCGGCCCGGTGAATGTATCCCGGCATGATTCCCACCTTGCACGCCCCCGGGGTGATCACCCCGGGGCAGTTGGGACCGATCAAAACCACAGGGCCGGGCAACTGGGCCAGCCTCCTTTTCACACCCACCATGTCCAGCACGGGAATGCCCTCGGTGATGCAGACGATCAGCTTCACGTCGGCCTCCGCCGCCTCCACGATGGCATCCGCCGCATGGGGCGCCGGCACAAAAATCAAGGAGACCTCCGCATGTCTCCCTTTCACCGCCTGGCGCACTGAGTCAAAAACGGGAACTCCCAAAATCTCGCTGCCCCCCTTGCCCGGCGTGACTCCCGCCACTACCTTGGTTCCATACTCCAAACACCCCTGCGCATGAAAAGACCCCGCCGATCCGGTGATCCCTTGGATCACCACCCGGCTGTCCGCATGCACCAAAATACTCATACCTTTCGGGCGGCCGCCACCGCCCTCTGGGCCGCATCTGCCAGGGTTTCGGCCCCAATGACGGAGAGCCCGGAGGCGCCGAGGAGTTTCCTTCCCTCCTCCACCCGCGTCCCCTCCAGGCGCATCACCAAAGGCACTCCCAGCCGGAGCTTTCGGAAAGCATCCAAAAGACCCCGGGCAACCACATCGCACCGCAGGATGCCGCCAAAGATATTCACCAAAACCGCGCGCACCTTCCGATCGGAAAGCAAGAGCTCAAACCCCCGCCGCACCTGCTGCGCATCGGCTCCTCCTCCCACATCCAAAAAATTGGCGGCCCGTCCCCCGGCCAGATGGATCATGTCCAGCGTGGCCATGGCCAGCCCCGCTCCATTGACCATACAGCCGATCTCCCCATCCATGGAAACGTAGGAGATGCCCGCCTCCAAGGCCTTTCTCTCCGCTTTGGAGTACTCCTCGCTCTTTTGGGCGAGCTTCAGATATTCCGGATGCCGATACAGGGCATTATCATCCAAAATGACCTTGGCATCCAAAGCAACCCACTCCCCCTGCGCAGTCCAGATCAGGGGATTGATCTCCAGCGTGGAGGCGTCCTGCTCCATAAAAATCCGAATCAGAGACCCGACGATCTCCTGAAACCTCTCCCCGGCGCCGGAGGGGAGTTCCAGGCCGTCTGTCCAACCGCGCAGCTGGTGAGGCCGAAATTCCCCCTCCTCCAGAACTGCCGTGCGGATCTTCTCCGGAGACTCCCGGGCCAGCCGCTCGATCTCCACGCCGCCTTCGGCACAGAAGGTGAAAACCGGACGTCCCAGGCCGCGGTGGATCGAAACCGAAACGTAAAGCTCCCTGGAAATCTCCAATGCCCCCTCCACCCAGAGGGCGCGAACCGTCTCCCCCTCCGGCGCATTCTGGGCCGTCACCAGCCTTTTCCCCAAAAGCTCTCCGGCCGCACACGCCGCCTCCTGCGCGGTTCGAACCAACCGAATCCCACCGGCGGCACCCCTCCCCCCGGAAAACACCTGGGACTTGAGGACCCAAGGCCCACGGCCCAGTTCCTTCAAGGCCTTTCCCAGATGTCCCGCAGCGCGCACCAGCCCCCCCGAGCGGGGCAAAGGAACGCCGTAGCGTCGAAGAAGTTCCTTGGACTGATACTCCAAAAGCTTCATCGCGCGAATGCTCTACCTTTCATCCAAGGGCACGTAGGCTCGGGGCCCAGGGCCCTCATAAACAGAGGCAGGGCGGTAGATGCGGTTTTTCTGCCAAGACTCCAAAACATGCGCCGTCCAACCGGCCGCCCTGGCGATGGAGAAGATGGGGGTGAATAAATCAGAAGCCACCCCCAAGCTCCGGTATACAATCCCGGAGTAGAAATCCACATTGGGATAAATCCCATGGCTTCCCACGCGTTTCTGCATCAGCTCCTCTATCCGCTCATTGATCTCAAAAAATCTGCGGTCGCCATCGGCGCGGGAAAGCTCGTCCGCATAGCGCTTAAAGATCCTCGCTCTGGGATCGTAGGTCTTGTACACCCGGTGCCCAAAGCCCATGATCTTTTTCTTCTGGGCAAAGGCCTCGCTCAAATAGGACTCCACATTCTCGACGCTGCCGATCTTCTCCAGCATCTGAACTACCGCCTCGTTGGCCCCCCCATGCAGCGGCCCCTTTAATGTTCCCACCCCCGTGGTCAAAGCCGAGTATAAATCCGACATGGTCGAGGCGGTCACCAGGGAGGCGAAGGTGGAAGCATTCATCTCATGGTCGGCGTGCAGGATAAGCGCTACGTCCATGACCCGGGCCGCCAAATCCGACGGTTGTTTTCCGGTCAGCATGTAGAGAAAATTTGCGGCGTGGGAAAGGCGGGCATGGGGCGGGACGGGAGACTGCTTTTCCCGAAAGCGATGGAAGGCGGCCACCGCGGTTGGAAAATGGGCGGTCACCGCCACTGCGCGACGGAAATTAGCCTCGCCGGAGGCGTCGCCGGGATGGGGGTCCCTGCATCCCAGCCAGGAAACACAGGTCCGCAACATATCCATCGGGCGGGCGGTGTGCGGAAACCTGCCGACAAAGTCAAAAAGGTCGCGGCAATCTTGGCGATACTCCTGCAACTGACCCCGGAGCTCCTCCAGCTCCCGGGCGCGAGGTAAGCGCTCCCTCCACAACAAAAAACAGACTTCCTCGAAACTGGAGTGCTCCGCCAGATCTTCAATGGCGTAGCCCAGGTAGTACAGCTTCCCCTGAGTTCCATCGATCTGGCACAGCCTAGACTTGGCGGCGACAACTCCCTCTAAACCGGGCGAGAAGGAGGGGGCGGCTTCGGGCATGAGAATCTCGCGGAAATTGTCCCCATCATATAGAAAAAACGCAGCGGATTCAAGAAAAACCGCCCGCAACCCCCTCGCGGGCGGTAGAATAAACACATTGGCTCCTAAAATCACACCGGGGGCAGAATCGGAGATCCGGGGAAAAACTCTTTTTCTCAATGGCCTCTCCGACGCGGCACAACAGCGTTTCCAATTCTTGCTCCCTTCCCGCATCGGGCCGGATCGTCTCCTTAAGACCTCTGGCCAAAAACAAGAGGCTCAGCCTTTGAGGATGGATTCCAAACGCTCTGCGCAGAGCCATCGCATACAAAACGATCTGCGTATCCTGTGCCACGCGCTCTCTAGACCACCGCCCCCGATGGGTCTTATAATCAATCAGCTCGTAGCTCCCATCCGGCCACCGATCCACGCGATCGATCGTTCCCCGAACGCGATACCGGCCCAAGAAAAACTCAAAAGCCCGTTCCACGAAAACGACCTGGGTTTTGCGATCCCGGTCCATCCTCCAGTAATTTTTCAACATCCGCACCCCGCGCTCATAAGACTCCCACTGCTCCCGGGGAGAGGTATCGCGGGGAGAGGCCCAGTGCCGATCCAAAAGCCCCAGCAAACGGTCCAAATCCGCAGGGCCACCAGCGTGGTACTCCTTGAGGGCCTGATGCACCGAAACCCCCAGGGCCGAGGACAGACTCCAGGGAGCCCGCCGGCCTTCTACGTAAAGCAGCTGATACAGCCATCCGCAGTTGCGGTAGGCCTTAAGCCCCGAGTAGCTAAGCTCCATGCCCCACCTTCCGCAGATCTCCGGGTACCCGCCTAAAAAAGCTCAACCGACTGTCCCCATACCTCTGCTGTCGGAAAAGGACCCATCCCTCTGCGGAGCAACCCTCCTTGGCGTGATGCTGGGCCACTGCCCACCCTGTTGCCGACAACAGATCCGCCCGAGCCACCTGCTCCAGGGTCGGCCCCACCAAACGCAGAGGTCGCTTGCGTGCATCCACATAGGGAGGTCCAAAAAAGATCAGGTCGAAAGACTCTCCCTCTTGCATCCGGAGCCACCGCAGCTCCTGCAACACATCCGTGCGGTAGGTGCGGGCCCGATCCTGGAAACCCATGCGAGAGAGATTCTTTTCAATGACCTTCAGACAACGAGGGTCAAATTCCGCAAAGACCACCCGTGACGCCCCGCGAGACAGGGCTTCCAGCCCCACGGCCCCCGTTCCGGCATAAAGGTCCAGAAACCTGGAGCCCGGCACCCAAGGCCGCAAAATATCAAACAAAGATTGCCGGATGCGCGCCGAGATGGGGCGCACCCCCGACTTTTTAGAAACCGAAAGAATCCGCCTTTTCTTTGCCGCTCCCGCTATAATTCTCATCGTCCGAGAATCGACAATCGAGGATTCGATATAGTACCATAGTTGCGATGAGCAATCCCGAAATCATCATCATCGATGACGATCCCATCGTCGGGCAATTGACCTTCGATATCCTTCAGGAAGCAGGATTCCAAACCCAACTTTTGCAGGAAGGGCGCAAGCTTTTGGAGTTAGCCAAGAGGGTCCGCCCGCGGGCCATCCTTTTGGATATCATGATGCCGGGCATTGACGGACTCTCCCTGTGCCGGATGATCCGCAAAGAGACGGAGCTCAAAGACTCCAAAATCGTCATCATCTCCGCCAAGGCCTTCCCCCTGGACAAGGAACGGGCCTACCAACAGGGGGCGGATCTCTTCATCGAAAAGCCCTACAACATAGACACCTTGGCCCCAAAGATCGCGGCCATCATCGGCCCCCCCCACACCCCGACCATCAAAACTCCGGCCCCTCCCCCCACTCGCCCTCCCACTCTTCAAACGGCCCAACTGGAAATCTGGGGCTGCCGGGGCATCGCTCCCCTAAGCACGGGGCAACAGAGCCGCTACGGCAGCCGGACCCCCTGCATCAGTCTGGAGATCCCCGGCTCCCCCCTGATCATCCTGGATGCCGGAACCGGCATTCTCCCGCTGGGCGAAATGCTGGTGAAGTCCCCCGCGCACCAACGGCTCAAAATCCTTTTGACCCATTTTCATCTGGACCATATCCAGGGACTGGGAACGTTTGCCTGCGCCCGAGACAGCCGCTGCACCCTGGAGATTTACGGACCCGACGACCCCGAAAGAGACCTGAAGGAGATGGTGCGGGAAATCTTTACCAGCGTGCTCTCCCCCATGGCCAATCCCCCAAAAGCCAGGCTGGAGATCCATCCTATTGCGGAGGGCACGGCCGAGCTAGGCCCCCAGATCCAGCTCCACGCCCTCTACACCTTCCATCCCTCCACCACGCTGGCTTTCGCCCTGGAGTTTTCAGGAAAAAAAATCATCTACTGCCCGGACAGTGAGGTGCAGATCGAGCCCGGAACGGCCTTCCTGGACTATACCGAAAAACTCACCCGCTTCTGCGAGAACGCCGACATCCTCATCCACGATGCCCAGTACACCCCGGAAGACTACCAGAAACACAAGCAGCTTGGGCACTCCTCTTGGGAGATGGCCCTAGAGCTGGGCCTTCAGGCCAAGGCCAAAAAACTCCTGCTCTTTCATCACAACCCGGCCTACTCCGATGCTCAGTTGGACGGGCTCTATGAAGCCTGCCGACAAAAAGCCCAAGCGGTCCCCGGCGCCCCCCAAATCCTCATGGCGCAGGAGGGGCAAAAAATTATCCCGTGAGGGCGATGAAGGCCAGGTGGCGGAACCGGCAGACGCGCAGGTCTCAAAAACCTGTGTCCGCAAGGGCGTGTGGGTTCGACTCCCACCCTGGCCATTTATCAAGAGGGAGTCGAAGCCGACCCGAGCGCTGCCGGCGGCAGATAGCGAGCGCAGCGAGCGGCAGCGAGGGCGGCCGGCGACGGAGGAGCCTCGCGAATGCGCGGCAGGGGAGAGGGAGTCAAGAGAACCAGTGGAAGGCGCAGGCCGCGCCAAGAGGGGTCCAAAGGTTGTCGTCTAAGGGCAGGGGGGCCGATTCCAAAACGCTGACGGTCAGGGCCGCCCCCAAGGCCTCGGTCCAGGGAAAAAACAACCTCCCCAAAAAGAAACAGGTCACCAGACAGGCGCTGAAGCCCTCCCAACTTTTTCCGAAGCATCCCGCAATGGGATGCCGACCGAAGCGGGTGCCCACCAACGCGGAGGCCGCATCCCCGAAAACCATCAAGAGCACCGAGGCGGCCACAATGGCAGGAGACGAAAAGAAAAAAATGACCAGCCAAACCCCCAAGGCCCCGTAGCCGATCCCGGAGGGCCGCATCCGCTCGGCGCCGCGGGAAACCGATCTAAACCACTCCAAAATCCTCTCATTCCAGTGTGCATGGCGAAGCCGCAGCCATTCTGTAGACCAAACCCAGAGGCCAAAAATCCCGATAGCCCACAGGGCCCCCTGGCGCCCCAGAGCCGCATAGATCGCCAGGTAGACCAGACCTAGCAGGTGAAAGGCCTTGCGCCTTACTTCAAACTCCCAGAGATCTTTTCCAAACCCCACGCCGCCCCCCGATCGAGGCCTGCCCAAACCTCCTGGGTCATCTCCCAGGTTCTGAGGAAATACCTTCGCAGGGAAACCTCCGCAGGAAAAAGGAGTTTCAGCATCAAAACCAGGCAAAGGCTGTTGGTCCACAGGATGACCGTCCAGGAAAAAAGCACCCCCCCCGCCTGCACCAGATCGCTTTGGCTTTCCTGCAGGATCGCTTCTGAGGTCAGAAAGACATGAAAGGCCAGGGTGAGGCCAAATCCGAATAAAAAGAGCTCCGGGTAGGGCACCGATCCCCGGGAAAAATGCAGCACCGCGTATACAATCAAAAGGAGGACGGTGTAGATGGGAAGGCAGTAGGGCGCCAGGGCCACGAAGGCGTTGGACTTGGACAGACTCACCGATCCCCCGGAGCGGCTCACCACCAAACGATGGATCCTGGCGCCGGAGAGAAGCGCCGCCAAAAGATGGGTCAGCTCATGCCCAAAGACATAGATCCAGAAAGGCCTGCGGCGGAAGACATAGATCACCCCAAAAATCGCAAAACCGGAGAGAAAGATCAAAAAATGACCGAGGCGGGAAAAAAGGGCGGGAAAAAGGGAAAAGACGGCCCAAAACGAACAAACGGCGGTGGGGAGAAGCAGACAGGCGAAGAGTTTTTTATACCACACGTCAGCGCAGCATATACTCCTCGAACGGAATCTTCTGTCGGCGGAGCTCCTCTTTCCAGAGCTCCTTGGTCTGGGGCATCTTACCCCTGGAAAGCTCCACCCACCTGGAACGGGGAGGAGAAAACAGCTCCACTGCCGTCTGATACCAGACATAGGCGTATTTGATGGAGCTCTCCCTCAGAAATTCCTCCCTGCGAAACTCCAAAAGCTCCTGCTCGCGCTGAAAGGCTTCCTCCTCCAGTTCCCCGCTCTTGAGCCGCCCTTGAAGCTTCTGAAGTTCCTTCTGAAACCACCCCTCGTAGTGGCGCTTTTTCTTCTCCGGATAAAAATGCCAGTCCCAATACTTCTCCCCCTCCAGATAGGCCGAGCGCGCGCGAAACCAAAGATCCACGAAGACCATCCCATAGACGCAGGCCGCGCAGAAAAAAACCGCCGAGGCCGCCCGGAACCACCTCTTGCGCCAAAGCTCCGCGAAACGCTCTCTCATCAGGATTCCGCTCCCTGGGTCCCCAGCTCCTTTTTTTTCTCCTCGACCCGGTCTAGATCCCTGGGGCGGGTCTGCAGAATCCGATGCAGGAGAGGGGTCAAGACCTGAGGCTTGAGGGGTTTTTCAAAAAACTCCACCACGTTGGACTCCTGGCGGATCAGATCCACCGTGGAGCGGTCGGTATATTTGCCGGTGATCACCACGATGGGGATGCGGGAGCTTTCCCCGGACTGCAGCCTCCTCAAAACCTCAAAACCGCCATAGCGGGGAAGCATCAGATCCAGCAGAATGAGATCGGGGGGGCTTGCCTCCACCGCCTCCAGAGCCTTCACCCCATCGAGAGCCGTCGCGACCTGGAAGCCTTCCTTGCCCACAATAAACCCCAAAAGTTCCAGCACGCTTTCATCGTCGTCCACGATCAGAATTTTTTTCTCTTTGGGATCCGCCGAGAAAGGCATTAAATCTTCTTAAAGACGAGCGCGCGCTTGACCTCCGCAATGGCCTTGGGCACGTCAATCCCCCGAGGGCAGGCCTCTGCGCAGTTAAACACCGTCCGGCAACGCCAGACCCCTTCCGACTCATTCAAGATGTGCAGGCGCTCCGCTCCCGCCCGGTCCCGGCTGTCGAAGATGAAGCGATGGGCCTGGACAATGGAGGCCGGCCCCACATAATCGGGGTTCGTCCAAAAGGAAGGGCAGGCCGTGGTGCAGGCAGCGCACAGAATACATTTTGTGGTGTCCTCGAAACGGGACCTCTCGGCGGGGGTCTGCAGGCGCTCCCGCCCAGGTTCCTCCGGATCCTCGTTGACCAAATAGGGGTGTATCTGACGGTACTTCTTAAAAAAAGGCTCCATATCCACAATCAGATCCTTTAATACCCGAAAGCCCATGAGGGGCTCCACCACAATGGTCCGGGAAAGATTCCTCACCAGCTCCTTGCAGGCAAGACGGTTTCTGCCGTTGATTTTCATGGCATCCGAACCGCAGACCCCGTGCGCGCAGGAACGCCGAAAGGCCAGCGTCCCGTCCTGCCGCCACTTGACCTCATGCAGCGCGTCCAAAAGTCGGTCGTTCGGCTCCACATCCACCTCATACTTCCCCCACCAAGGAGCCCGATCCTTCTCCGGATTAAACCTTTTGATCTGGAGTTTGATTTTCATCCCCGCCTCACTAAACTTAATACTTCCTCTCCTGCGGCTGAAACTTGGTGATGACCACCAGCTTATATTTTAACACCACCTTGCCGTTTTCGCCAGCGGCTAAGGTATGCTTGAGCCAATTCTCATCATCTCGCTTAGGGTAATCCTCCCGCGCATGAGCCCCACGGCTCTCCGTGCGCGCCAAGGCGGAGGCAACCGTCACGCGCGCCAGGACTAGAAGATTCTGAAGTTCTATGGCTTCTAGGAGCTCGGTATTGAACCGCCGGGAGCGGTCCTGCAGGCCGATCTCCAGAAACCTTCCCTCCCACACCTCCAGTTTCTTCAGCAAAAGACTCAAGGATTGCTCCCTTCGGAAAACCCCGCAGCTCTCCATCATTTCCTGCTGCAGCTCACGCCGCAAGGTGGCCGCCTTCTCCTTGCCCTGGGCGTTCCGTAAACGCTCCAAAAGAGCCTGCGCCCAATCCAGGCCTTGGGAAGGCAAAGAGGGCCAGCCGCTGTGGCGGATGTAGCGGGACATGGTCATTCCGGAGCGGCGTCCAAAAACCAGAATATCCACCAGGGAGTTGGTCCCCAAGCGGTTGGCCCCGTGCACCGAAACGCAGGCACATTCCCCCGCGGCATAGAAACCGGGCAGAGGGGTATCCTTCTCGTCCTGCATCACCTCCCCATCCACATTGGTGGGTATGCCCCCCATGGAGTAGTGCGCGGTCGGCTGAACGGGGATCAAGTCCCGGGCAGGATCCAGCCCCATATAGGTGCGGACAAAATCCGCAATGTCGGGAAGCTTTTTCTCAAGGGTCTCCTGCCCCAGGTGGGTCAGGTCCAGATGCACGTAATCCTTTCCCCCGATGCCCCGCCCCTGCCGGATCTCCTGATAGATCGCACGGGAGACCATATCCCTGGGAGCCAGGTCCTTGATCGTCGGCGCCACGCGCTCCATAAACCGCTCCTGGAGAGCATTGCGCAGCACCCCCCCTTCCCCCCGGCAGGCCTCGCTCAACAAAATCCCCATCTTATAGATCCCAGTGGGATGGAACTGAAAGAACTCCATATCCTCCAGGGGAATCCCCCGCCGAAAAGCCACCGCCATCCCGTCCCCGGTCAGGGCATGGGCGTTGGAGGTCACCTGAAACATCCGGCCGCTTCCCCCGGTGGCAAAAAGGACCGCCTGGGCATGAAACAAGTGGAGCTCCCCAGAAGCCAAATCCATCGCCACGACCCCCGCGCACCGGCGTCCGCCGGAACCCTCCTCCAGCACCAGATCCAACACATGAAACTCATCAAAAAAGCGCACCTGGCGCCGGATGCACTGCTGGTACAAAGTCTGCAGAATCATATGGCCGGTGCGGTCCGCGGCATAACAGGCGCGCCGCACCGGCGCCTTTCCCTGCTCCCGGGTATGTCCCCCGAAACGCCTCTGGTCAATCTTGCCCTCCGGCGTCCGGTTGAATGGAAGCCCCAGATGCTCCAGTTCATAAACGGTCTCGATGGCCTCCCGGCACAGGATCTCCACCGCGTCCTGATCCGCCAAATAGTCGGAGCCCTTCACGGTGTCGTACATGTGCCATTCCGGATGATCCTCTTCGGTGTTTCCCAGGGCCGCCCCGATCCCCCCTTGAGCCGCTCCGGTATGAGACCGGGTGGGATAGAGCTTGCTCAAAACCGCGGTGGGGATGCCTTCCCGGGAAAGGGTCAGGGCGGCATAAAGCCCCGCCCCGCCGCCTCCCACCACCAGCGCCTCAAAACGATGGGTCGGTATGGTCATAAGCAGTTTTTCAAACGGGTTGAAAGGTAAAGATCACCAAAGCGCCCAAAACCAAAAAGACCGCCCCGACCGTAAAAAGAATGGACTGGAATAGAAATCTTCTGCCCGGATGAGTGACGACGTCCGCCAGGATGGTCCGAGCGCCATTGACGCCGTGAAGCATGGCCAAAAAAAGCATCAAAAAATCGTAGGTGCGCCACAGAACAGAGGCGTAGCGCCGTGCCACAAAGTCGTAATCGATCACCTCGACGCTGTTCAAGATATGCATCAGGACCATATGTCCCAGGGCGAGAAAAAGCAGGGCCACCCCGGACAAGCGCATAAAAATCCAGGCATAGAGCTCCAGCCCGCCCTCCGGCATGGGGCGCCCCCCGCTTTCTACGCTCCAGTCCGCACCCGCTTCCATTTAGAACAAACTCCCCAACACAAAACTTCCCACCATCTTATAAGCCACCGGCACCATGACCACAAAAAACACAATCGCCTCCAGGTAAAACAGCTTCTTGTGATATACCGTCCCTCTCTCCCAGAAATCCACCAGAAACACCCGGATGCCGTTCAAGGCATGGAACAAAACCGCCGCAAACAGCGCCACCTCGGAGAGCTTGAAGACCGGATGCGCATAAAGAGCCATGATCCGGTTGTAGTAACCGGGGCCCAGGCATATGAGCGCCGTATCCGCGATATGCACCAACAAAAACAAAAGAATTCCCACCCCGGTCACCCGGTGCAGGAGATAGGAAAACTGCCCGACCCCGCCGCGATACATTAAGGCTCCGTACCTAGAGGTTGGTAGTGACCAGCGTCTCCGTGGTCTGCACTCCGTGGATGCCGCGGATCTCCCGAACGATCAAGCCGCTGAGCTTGTCAATAGTATCCGCCTCCGCCGTTAAAATCGCATCCCAAGAGCCAAAGGTCAAAAACACGTCTTTGACGCCCCCGATGTCGCGGATTTGAGTCAACGCCTTCTGCTCCAGGCCCGCCACCAATTTACACAGAACAAATGCAACCATTTGTCACCTCTCGGTTTCGATTCCAATATAGGCAAGAATACTTCCCCTGAACCAGCGCCTGCGCCCTCTCTTTCTCTGCCGGCTCAAGATCCTGCGCCCTCCAAAAAACCGCAAAGCCCAGGGCCCGCATCGCACAGAGCAAGGCCTCTCGAACGCAAGGAAAAAACCGCCCCTCCCCCTGCCAAGAGCCTTGGTAGAGAACCCAGCCTCCGGAGAGCCTCAGGGCGCCCCCCAAAACCTTCCGATCCGCGACCCAAAGATCCCCGGCTACGGGAGGGCCGTTAAAACAGTCGGCCTCCCCACCGGAGCCTTCCGGGCAGAGGAAAACCTCCAAACCCCGCTCCCTTAAAAAAAGGGCCGCTTCCCCATGGATCCTCCGGTAAATCTGGGAGGCGGTCCGTCCCTTCTCCCAGGGAAAAACAGCGGAGAAGGTCAGATCCTGGCCATGAAAAACCCTGCCTCCCCCCGTCATCCGGCGGACCCCACCTTCCCGAAAACTCTGGAAGTAACCGAAGGTCATCCCGGGCTCGGACCACCGGTAGATCCGCAGCGTCGGAAACAGGCGACAGGCCCAAACCGCCTCATCGGCCGCCATCTGCCTGGCGGCATCACCAGCGTCCAGATCCAAAAACCTAAAGGCCTCCGCCACCCTCCCCCCTGCCCCACCGCAGATTCGGCTTCCGGGCCGCCTGGACCTCATCCACCCGCCGGACATGCGTATGGTGCGGAGCCGCCCGAAGCCTCTCCGGGCAGCTTTGGGCTTCCTGCGCGATCTGCCGCATCGCCTCGATAAACTCATCCAGTGTCTGTTTGGACTCCGTCTCGGTGGGCTCGATCATCAAAGCTTCCGGAACAATCAGCGGAAAGTAGATGGTGGGGGCGTAAAACCCGAAATCCAAAAGGCGCTTGGCCACGTCCTGTGTCTTCACCCCGTTCCAGGAGGGCCCTACGGCCTGGAGCACGCACTCATGCATGCAGGGCTCATCCACGAAAGACGGAAACTCCTTGCGGAGCCTCACCCGGAGGTAGTTGGCATGCAGGACCGCCGTCTCGCTGACTTGCCGCAACCCCGTCCCTCCCAAAGAGCGGATGTAGGCATAGGCCCGAACCAACGCCCCCACGTTGCCGAAAAAAGAGCGGATTCTTCCGATTGTCTTTTTGGAATTTTCCCGCAGGCGGTAGGCGCCCTTTTCCCGAACCACGCGGGGCATCGGCAGAAAATCTTCCAAGGACTTACGCACCCCCAAAGGCCCTCCTCCCGGGCCCCCTCCCCCATGGGGAATGGAGAAGGTCTTATGCAGGTTGAGATGCAACAGGTCAAAACCCAACTCCCCGGGCTTTAGGATTCCCATCAAGGCGTTCAGATTGGCGCCGTCCAGATATAACAGAGCCCCCGCCTCATGGCCGAGCCTTGCAATCTCCAGGATTTCATCTTCAAAAAGTCCCAGCGTATTGGGGACGGTCAGCATCACCAGAGCCGTCCGGGGACCCAGCTTGCTTTTAAAATCCTCCAGATCCACCCTTCCCCGCGTGTTGGAACGGATGGGAATGACCGTAAACCCTCCCAGCGCTGCCGAGGCGGGGTTGGTTCCATGGGCGGAGTCGGGAATTAAAACCTCCACCCTGGCCGACTCTTTTCGGCTCCGGTGGTAGGCCCTGGCAATCAAAATGCCGGCCAGCTCCCCATGCGCCCCCGCAGCCGGCTGCAGGGTAAAGGCATCCATGCCGCAAAGCTCGCAAAGCCACTTCTCCAGTTCAAAGAAGAGCTCCAGGATCCCCTGCAGCGCCTCCTGCGTTGTGAGGGGATGGAGATTCTGAAAACCCGGCAGGAAGCTCAAACGATCATTCAACTTGGGATTGTATTTCATGGTGCAGGAACCCAAGGGAATAAAATGGGTGTCCACCCCGAAATTTTTCTGAGAAAGCCGCGTGTAATGCCGAACCACATCCAGTTCCGAGAGTTCCGGAAGCCGCAGGGCCCTTCGGCGCAAGTGCGCAGGCAACTCATGATCCGCAGGCAAACGGGCAGGCCGAGGGTACCTCACGCCTCGCCGGCCGCGAACCGAGCGCTCCGACAGCAGAGGCTCCGCCCTTAGAGGCATCTCTTGAGCTCTGCGCAAAACTCCTCCTGCTCCTGTTCCGTCCTGGTCTCTGTCGCGCAAAGAAGCAGGCTGTTTTTGAGTTTCGGAAACCATGGGTCCAAGCAGACTCCCGCCAGATACCCCTTGGCCCGCATCTTCCGATGGAGCTTCCCGGCAGGGACGGGGCAATCCAGCACAAACTCATTGAAGAAGGGAGTGGCATACCTAAGCCTAAATCCGGGCAGCCTCTCCAGCCTACGCGCCAGCCGATGGGCCAGGTAAAAATTCAGCTCCGCCAACTCTCGAAGCCCTTGGGGCCCCAACAAGGCCAAAAAGATGCTGGCCGCCAAGGCGCACAAGGCCTCATTGGTGCAGATGTTGGAGGTCGCCCTTTCCCTACGGATGTGCTGCTCCCTGGCCTGCAACGTCAAGACAAAGCTACGACTGCCTTCCAAGTCCGCGGTCATTCCGCAGATCCGTCCAGGAATTCGGCGCAACAGGGCCTGCCGGGTCCCAAAAAGTCCGAGATACGGTCCTCCGAAGCTCAGGGGAATTCCCAAAGACTGCCCCTCCGCCACCACCGCGTCCGCTCCACACTCCCCCGGAGGACGCAGAAGTCCCAAGGCCACCGGATAGGTGGAAACAACCGACAGCGCCCCCTGGGCGCTAGAGGCGTGGCAAACCTCCTCCACCTCCTCCAAGCACCCGAAGAAATTGGGGTGCTGCAGAAGGACGCAGGCCACCTCCTCCGAAAGCTTCTGCCGAAGTTGATTAAGATCGGTTGTCCCCTCAGGGGTCAGAGGAAGCGGAACCCACTCCACCTCCAGATTGGCCGCGTAGGTCTTTAGGGTCTGGAGGCTCTGGGGGTGAATTCCCTGGGAATACAACACCTTCCGGCGTTCGGGGTGGTGACGCAGCGCCATCAAAACCGCCTCCGCCAGGGCGCTGGCTCCATCGTATAGAGAAGCATTGGCCACCTCGGTGCCCAAAAGCTCACAAACCAGGCTCTGGAACTCATAGAGCGCCTGAAGCGCCCCCTGGTTGGCCTCCGCCTGGTAGGGGGTGTAGGCGGTGGCGAATTCCCCCCGCATGGCCAACGCCCAGACAGCGGAGGGAATATAATGGTCATAGGCCCCCGCTCCAGCGAAACACCGCAGAGGACGATTCCCCTCCGCCAATGCCTGAACATGGCGAAAAACCTCCAGCTCACCGGCGGGGGGCGGAAGGCCCCTCAGGCCTGGAAAGCGCAGAGAGGGTGGAATAGATTGGAAAAGCTCCTCCACGCAATCCACCCCGATGGCTTCAAGCATCTCCCGCTTTTCTGAATCCGTGGTGGGAACAAACATCAGTGGGAACTCGCCGCGCTCTTCACAAACTCCTGGTACGCCGCATGATCCATCTGCCGACTCCACTGGGAAGGATCCTCCATCTCCAACCGGAACATCCAGCCCTTCTCATAGGGAGACTGATTGATCCGGGACACATCATTGTGAAGCTCCTGATTCACCTCCGTCACCGTCCCAGAAACCGGCGCATAGACATCAAAGGCGGCCTTGACCGACTCCACCACCGCACAGGACTCCCCGGCTTTGAGTTTTCGCCCGACCACAGGAAGCTCCACATAGACGACATCCGAAATCTCCCGCTGCGCATGATCGGAGAGGCCCACCGTGGCCTGGTTCCCCTGCGCAAAAATCCACTCATGGGTCTTTGCGAACCGACACTGCTCAGGGTTTGGCATCGCAAGCTCCGGATTTTATTTTACTTTCCTTTAGCATAAAAGGGAAGCGGCACCACCTCCGCCGCCAGGCGCCTACCCCGCACCTCCACCTCTACCCGCGCGCCGGCCGGAAGTTTTTCCTCCAAATATCCCATGCCGATTCCCACGCCTAAACTCGGCGAAAAACTTCCGCTGGTCAGCTTCCCCACCCCCTTCCCTTGAAACAGGACCGAGGCGCCAGCATGCAGGACGCCCTTTTCTAAAAGCTTCACCCCGCGTATCTTCTTAGAGAATCCGTTCTCCCTCTGGCGCTCCAGAGCCTCCCGACCGATGAAGGAGCCCTTGTCCCAACGCACCACCCAATCGTAACCCGCTTCCAAAGGCGTATGTTCCTCGTCAATGTCGGCGCCATACAGCAAATACCCGGCCTCCAACCTCAAGGTGTCCCGCGCGCCCAGGCCGCAGGGCCTCAAACGGCCAGGCTCTCCCAAAGCCAGAAGTCTCTCCCAAAGCGAAGGGGCCACGCTACGCGACACAATCCACTCAAACCCATCCTCCCCCGTATAACCGGTGCGGCTGACCAGAAGCCTCTGGTTGTCATATTGGGTCTGTAAGACCCCGAAGCGTTTCAGGGCCAGCGCCGAGGGGCAGAAACCCTCCAGAAGCTTAGGAGAACTCGGCCCCTGAAGCCCCAGCATGGCGGACTCTTCTGAAACGTCCTCCAGTTCCATCTGGGCTTTGCCGGTATGGGTCCTAAGCCACTCCCAATCCACCTGACGACGTCCGGCATTGACCACCATCCCATACACATCCTGCCGGAGACAGAACACCACCACATCGTCCATCACCCCTCCCCGCTCGTTTAAAAGATGCGTATAGAGGGCCCGTCCTACCGGCGCCCGCCGGAAGTCGTTGCTGGTCGTTTTCTGGAGAAACGCAAAGGCCCCCGGACCCCGGATCCAGAAACGTCCCATGTGGGAGATGTCAAACAGCCCGGCCCCTCGGCGGACGGCATGGTGCTCTTGGAGAATGCTCCCATAATGAAGCGGCAGCTCCCAACCGTGAAAATCCACGAACTTGGCCCCGGCCCGCTTTTGCAACTCATACAAGGGAGTTCTTTTTAACATTTTCTCACGCCCCATCAGGACGCCGCCTACTTTCCGGCCATCTTCCACAGGAGGTAGGTATCCAGGATGGACCAGGTCAACCAGAAGAAAAAGATAAAATCCAAAATGATGAAGAAGTTGGTGGCGATGTAGTCCCGGGCGGAGTTGTAGGCGCTCTCAATTCGATCCAATTTAAGCTCCACCTCCCGATACATCTCCTCCACCTGAAATACCTTCGCCGCCGTCTCCGAAAACCTTCGAAAGTACCAATCGGAATCGGAAGCGATTCTCAGCGCGGAACGGTTATACAAGGAATCCACGATGGAGAGCTTATCCCGGCTAAAATCAATCGCCTCCTCGCTATAGCGCCGGTAGCGCTGCGGGGCTTTCCAAAACTTATAAAAGGGAGGCAAATCTTCCAACAGCTTCTGTGTCCGTTCCATCTCGCCATCTAAGTAGGCGGAGTAGGAGCGGAGGCTCCAGTACTGGGCGTAGCTGGTGGCGATGGACTCCATCAGCTCCTTGGATTGCGCCGAACTCACCACCGACCCGTAGCGCTTAATCAGTATCAACTCGTACTCATAGTAGCCGTAGTTTTCCAAGGGATCCTG
Source organism: Elusimicrobiota bacterium (assembly GCA_016204975.1). Taxonomy (GTDB): domain Bacteria; phylum Elusimicrobiota; class Elusimicrobia; order JACQJP01; family JACQJP01; genus JACQJP01. The sequence goes on along the minus strand of JACQJP010000017.1, from coordinate 29,614 downwards.
CTTTAAGACAAAGGGAGACAGGCGGCTCCAGTCCGGCTCATTGGCCACGATGCCGTAGAGGAGCTTCTCATGCCGGCGGATAAACCCCCCGGCGTCCTTGCGGATAAAATCCTGCAGGACAAACACCGGAAAGACCTCCGACTCCTCCAAACGCTGGTCATAAGTGTAGGTGGCGTAAGGCTTAGCCCGCTCGATAATCCCCTCCACCATGGATTGGCAATATCCCACCAAATCCCTTTTTCCCAGGCGGATTCGATCGGCGTTCCACGCCAGCTGCGCGCAGCGCTCCAGATCCGCCTCCAAACTGAAGGCCGTCTGGATGAGCCCTACCCCAAAGCGATAGATCTGAAAGGTGACCTCCGCAGAGGAAAGGACCTGCCCTTCCAGGGTCAGATCGGGAATCTGCCGGGTGGCAAGCTCCTTAAATATCTTGTTTTGATCCTTGCCGGAAAAATCCAGCTCCAACCCCAGGTCAAACGGAAAAAGCAAATAGATGGTAAATTTCATCCTACCAACCTCACCAAGACATCCTTCAGGCGCTTCTTTTCCGGCGGCTCCAAAAACTCCGCCCCGGCCAGCCAATATCCTTCCGCATCGCGCCGGGCCCGCACCGTCCTAGAGCGAATCTTTTGAAAAAAATTCTCCCCAATCGAAAAGCTCAAAAAAATCTCCTGCCCTCTCTTCAAGGGCGCTCGCGTCTGAAAGCGCGCTCCGAAAAGGCTCAGATCCAACAGATGCCCCCAGGAATCTTGAAGTTCCCGTTCCGGATAGGTGATCAAAAGCGGAATCCACTGACTCAGGCGAACCACGCGCCGCCGCATCTACCCCTCCCGCAAGACGCCGTGGCGAAAAATGCGAGCTGTCTCCTGAGACCTTTCGGACTCTTCGAGAGGCTCCGCCACACTCCAAAAAAACCGCCCATCCCATGCCAGACCTGCCGCCTTCCACTGCCCAGTCTGATAAATCTCCAATGGCCAACGGCCGAGCACCCGGTCCGGCTGAGAGATATCATGCTCCAAAAGCTGGCCGCTAACGGCGTCCAAAGACCAAAGGTTCTTTCCATCGTAGACCAGGCCGGCGGGCTTGCCGCCGGGATAGGGATACCGCTCCACCACACTCAGCTTGGAATCCAGCAGGTGCTTGGTGATCAGGGGCGCGGAGGCCTCGGCGCTCCAAAGATACAACCCATCATAGCAAAGTCCGGTGGTGGCCGGACCGACGGCGGGGTAAGACTCCACCACCGTCAAGGAGCCGTCCAGGAGGTGTTTCTGAATCTTGCCGGAGGCGCTGGCGCTCCAAAGCGTTCCTTCCACAAAAGCCAGGGTCACCGGGACCCAAGTGGGAAAATGATAGGTTTTTTTCACCGAAAATCCGGGGTGCAACTCCCCAAGATAAACCGCTTGAGAAAACCAGTCCGCCACCCACAAAACCTTTCCGTCCCAGGCCAGCCCGGCAGGGTGGCGGTAGGGCAGCGCCCAATGCGGAGCCTCCGGCGGCTGGGCTGGAAAATAGGCCCGCCGACCTATCAGGCCTGCCGAGATGAGAAGCGCCAAGACTGCGGCGCAGATCAACACCCGGGGAAACCTCAGCCAGATCCTGACCCGCTCCCGCCGGGAAGCCTCCGCCAGGGAAAGCGCCGTCCCACTCCACCGTACGGCCTTACGGATTACCACATCCAACCCCTCGCAAGTCCAGGGTGGAGCCACGCACTCAAACGCCCCCGCTTTGAGCACCTCCACCGCCCGGGTCGCGTCGCGGCTCTTCAAGCACACCACGACCGTCGTCAAAGGGGAGGCCACCTGAATCTCCCGGAGCAGAGATTCCGCCGGAGTCTCCTCGATCCCGTCCGCCATAAAAAGCAGCTCCGGAAACTCCCCCTTCAAATGCTCCAGCATCTCCGGGCGAGCCTGTACGGAGGAAACCTCATGTCCCAAAGATTCCAGCAGCAAAGCAAGATCCTGCCGCCAGGACTCCTGAGGAATCGCAACAAGAATACGAGACATTAAGGCTCTGTGGACACCCCTACCGGGGGTCGGGGATGACTAGGTCCGAACCCACCTGGGGCAGCCCCCGCTCAATGGAGCCGCGGTTGGCCTTATAAATCTTCTCCCAGAGGTTGGCGTCTCCGTAATACCTCTGTGCCAGGCTACGCAAGGTTTCGCCGGCAGCGACGCGATGGCTCCTGGGCCATTGGAGAGTCTTTGGGGAGACGGCTTTTTTTATTATCAGGGACTTTGACGCGGGAGGGCTGGGAGGCTTCGGGCGCCCCAGCTCCCGCAACAGCCGTTTCTCTTGCAGTTTTAAATCCTCCAGCCTCAGTTCCAACCGCCGAAAGTCCTCCTGGGCCAAACGCTGATTGATGGAGGCCTCCCGGATCCCCTCCTGCAAAGTCTCCTTGTGTTTTTCCAACTGCGAGATCTCTTTCCTGAGGCTCTCCGCCCGCTCAGAAGCCCTTCCCACAAAGCGGGTGTAGAAGGGAGCCTCCCCAAAGCGATAGGCGAGGGAGATGCGGTGGGATCCGCCGTTTTGATGCAGTCCCTCAATGGGCAGCGTCACCGCATAATCCACAATCCAAGGCAAGATCCTGAGCCCCAACCCAAAGGCTACGCCACCCACCCCCCCAATGGGCATGCCCTTCCCGAAACGCAGTTGCAGCAGCCCCTCCAGGAGGGTCGCTTCTATGCCGGGGTAGACCACCGTCAAGCCCTTGCGGATCCTCAGATCCGCGTTGAGACTCAGGAATCGGTAGGGATAAGAAAGGCCCCAACTGACAAACGGAGTCTGGAGTCCCAGGTTGCCCGTGTCCAAACCCAAAAAGGAAAAACCAAACCGCAGATTATTCTCGGCCTCCAGGAGCACCCCCCCATCTAAGCCGATCCCCACATCGGATCCGCTCGGACGGCGAACGCTTAAAATCTTGAAGCTCCCCCCCACCTTGATTGGTTTCTGAAGATACCCTTGCAGCTGGGGGATCACAAACGGTTGGGCCCAGGAAAAATGGAAGGAATCCCGATCGGCCACCTCACCTTGCCGCAGCCACATCCACGAGGCGGAAAAATTAGCCCCCGGTCGGACGGGCACCGGGCGGGAATAGGTCCAAGCTCCCAAGGAAAGGGGAGAGGTGACCGGACTCGGGGAAAAGGAGCGTCCCAGATCAAAGGAGACTTCCAGGTGGTCTCGATCCGCCAGAGCCGCCGGATTGTAAAATAGGGAGAAGGTATCATCCCCCAAGGCGGTATAGGCCTGTCCCACCCCCGCCGCCCAGGCCCCCGGAAAGATGTCCTCAAAGGTCACCCCATGGGCAAAACCATGGAAAAACACCCACAATAAAGTAATAAGCATGTTTTTGCAAAAGTCGAGGAATTATAGAAAATATGATTGACCTATGGCTTCAAATGCCGCTCGAAATAGCGCAACACATAGTCCGGTAGCCAAATCAGATGCACGGCCGAGCTGTAATGCCCGAAGGGCACCCAAACCTGCCTGGAGAAAGGAAAGGCCTTCTTTAAAGCCCGTGCATTTTTCGCAGGGACGATGCGGTCCCACCGCGCATTGACCAGAAGCACCGAACGCACCCCCTCCACATCCTTCAGATACAAAGGGTCCACGTCCTCCCAAATCCTGCGCAACTGCGCCTGGGTCCAGCCGCTTCGGGCCGCGTGAAAAGCGGTCATCTTGCTTTCGTAGACCCAGCGCGGAAAATCCGCCCCCCCCAACAAAAAAACCCCCGCCCGCAAGGCCGGGGTCTTCTTGAAGGCCGCCGCCCCCACCATCGCCCCCAAACTGATTCCTAAAACCCCCAGGGCATCTTTTTGAACAAAATCCAACGCCTGAAGCCTCTCCGCGGCCTGCACCGCATCCGATACCGCCTGCCGGAAATTGCGCGCCAGGACCTCGGGATCGCGCGAGAGAAAAACCGCCCCCGAATGGACCCCCACCCGTCCCTCCCCCAAACCCCAGGGGTCCGGGCGGCGATGAAACTGGTAGGGCAACTCCAAAAGCACCGCGGCCAGCCCCGCCCGCGCAAACAGACGGCAGAACCTCTCCTCCACCCAGGTGTTGCGCGCGGCCAGAATCGGCAGCACCAGGACAGTGGGAACCCTTTTGGTAGCCCTCGGCAGATACACCCTGGCCCAAACCCGATTGTTTTCCGGAAAGGGGGTGCGCACACGTGAGGGAAAAACCCAAAGATACAGACGGTGGTCGGACTCTTCCTGAACCAAACGGAAAGAAGAGGATTCCGAGAAACCCCGGCTCAGAAGGAATGGAAGCAGGCAAAAAAGGAGCGGCCTAAAAGCTGAAGACCGTGGAAATGGCACCCTGATTGACGTCCCCAAACCGATCCATGGCCCACAAGGACCATTCCATTTTTAAAATAAAATGATCCGTCAACCGGTAGTTCGCGGCTGCGGTGAGTTTGCGAATTCTCTCGGTTATCTTCCTGCCGGAGGCGGAAAAAGCGGTCACGGACTCGAATTTTTCCCCGTCAATGGTCACGTCCGTTAAGAGCTTCATCTCCGGACCCCGCCGCCACATCTGGCTCAAACCCACCACTCCCAACAACTTATCCCCCGCGCCCAGCAGGCTTCCCAAAGGGAATACCATCTGGACATAAAACCCATAATTATCCTCCCGGTTTTTCAACAAATCGGCGGTGGTGAAGGTCGTCGTGGAAGTATCCAATGGGGATCTAAAATCTGTCGGGGAGTAGGCGAACTCGCCGGCAAAGGCCAGATCCCCATACTGAAAGTTCCAATCCGCCCCAAAGGCCTGCTGGTCCAGTTGATCCTCCACATCATACCTGCTTCCAAAGGCGGAAAAGCCCACCTCGACCCCCTCCAAGGCCTCCACACCCTCCGGTAGGGGGATGGGCAGGCGCAGGTCCCCGATGGCAAACTCCACGCGCGTTCCCACGGTCTTGCTGTCGTTGTTGTCCGCCAGGTCATTTCGCTCATGCCCAAAATCCACCGTCACCCCGCTTAGGGGAACGGGAGGGACGATCAAGCTCTGGGGATTGGGGAAGGATCGCCCCTGGCTGGGACTCTCCGCCAAGCCATTGACCAGATAGGCCGCCATCCTCGCAGGCCACCACCATTGGTTGCGTTTGGGAATATATTCGAGGCTGACGCCCGTGTCCACATAACCGGAGCTGAACACCGGCCTGGGAAGATTCAGGCGCGACACCAGATCCAAACTCGCCGGAGAGGCAAAAAGGAGCGGTCGGGTCACCGTCAAAAACATGTCCGGGCGGTACAGCTCGTTGTAGTGTCCGAAAGGAACCAGGAATTTCCCCAACTGCAGCCGAAACTCATTCCACCGCACGTACTGAAACAAAAAACGGTAAAGCTCCGGCCGGCCTCCGGAATCGGTGGAAAACTCCAGAAAAAAAGGCACTCCGGAGAGAACCGGCCCCCCCACTCCAAAAAAAATGTCCGAAAGAAAAAGCTGATTCTCCACCTCCACCTCCGCGGCCCTGCCCCCCAGCGCCCGGTAATTTAAGGAAAGGCTGCCGGAGAAGTCATAGGGATCCACGGACAGGGCATATAAAGGACCCGGTCTTAATAAAGGAATGCAAATTGACAAAAGCCCCAGAAAAAAATAGAATGTTTTCCAGAAGGCTCGAGACAGGATCGGCCCATGGAACCCCAAGATTCGGAGTTTTCCCGCCCCCCCTACGCCACTCGAGAGGTATGGGTGGAGCTTCGCACGCCGGAGGAGCGCATCGAAGGGATGGTGAAGGTGCCCGCTCATTCTCGTTGCCGCAGAATCTCCGATTTCATTTGGCATGCCGACCGGGGAGCCCTGGGAATTCTGCATTTGGCCAACGCCACGGTCTTCAACGGCCAAACCAACGCGGTGAAATTCAGAAAAAGCGCGCTGGGCGTCAACAAAAATCAGGTGATTTATTTTTCCCTCCTAAACCCGGAAAAAGAGAAGGACACCCAACAGGTCTGGGACATTCAAGAAACCCCTCACTCCTCCTGGCAGGAAATCCTCCACAACAACTAGTGTAGCAATTTAGACCCATTTTTTCCTCTAGGCCCATCGGTCCCGAAACCTAGGCCCAAGGTCCTATTGCGAATCTAGGTCCTTTTTCCCGCACTTTTTGCCCTTTGGACCCATGCCGGAATAAGCAAAGTTCCTTAGAATTTCTTGGAGGTTCAGCCATGCCGGCCAGGAACAAACTCTCTCAGCTTCTTTCCCTGCTCCTTTCCGCCTCGGTCCTGGTGACCTCCCCGGGTCCGGCGGCTTACCGCGCCTGGGCCGCCATGGGCCAAGTCAAGATTTCCCCACTGGTCCGGGCGCTGACTAAACAGGGCTTTGCCGTCACCGAATTTCCCCGCATCAATCCCTTCAGTATCCACTTCGGCCAAGACATCCGCTGGATCGCCACCCGGCCCGACACCGGGGCCACCTTCGCAGTCGGCGCCGACAGCCGGGAGATCATCGTCCTGGAGGGCGGAACCACTCCTCTCCAAAGAGGGGAAATCCTCACCCTCTTAGAAGATGGGAGCATTGGGCAAGCCGTCGTAAAAATCCGATACCCCATTGAAAAGGCCGTTGCCGCCCAAACAGGGCCCGCCGTAGAAAAAATCTCCTCTCAAGGTGAAGCCTCGCGGGAAGCGGTGAAAACCGCCCTTCGAACCGGATCACAGGAGGAGGTTCAAACAGCGGGAAAGAAAATTTTCATCCCCTCTAAAGAAACAGAAGCCGCCGTCTTGGCGCTGGCCAACGCCAGCGTGCTGGGCCTCTCCGGTACGCTGGGCCCCTCTGGGGCCCCGACCGGTGCCCGGAACTCTGTGGAGGGTGCGGGGACCCCGGCTGGCCCCTCTACTATCCCACAGCAAAAACTTCGGGATGCCGTCATTCACCCAACCCTCACAACTGTCGCACCGCAAAGACAGGCGGCGGCCCCCCTGGCGCAATCCGGCAAGACCTCCGTTCTTTACGCTCTGGGGACCGCAACGGTGGTCTTGGGGATGGCCTTAGGACTTGTGCCGGCAGAGGCCCTGGCCTCCGATGGATTCGGAATTCCCCGGTTGAATTTCTCCTCTTACTTCTATTACATCTTATTCGGGGGCTATGCCGCAGGCATCGCCCTCCTCACACTCTACCAAAGACAGAAGACCCAACAAACCCACTCGGGCAGGATTTTATTCCCTCAAGAGAAGACCCGGGAGATCGAGGAAGCAACAGCACCCATCCCGTTACTCCAACCAAAGGATTTGGACCCTGAAACTCGAGAGTTCACAGATAAGCTCTATACCGAAGTCGGAAGCAAGTTTAAATTTCCCCAGCCCAAGGCAGGCGTCAACCTGGAACCGATCGCAGTGGATGAAAAAGTCCTGGCCAAAAGACTCTACACCGAGGTAAAGTCGGAATCTGCGCTTTCGAGCTTCCAGGCTCTAAAGGAGCATATCCGCATTCTCAGACAGGCCGGCCCCAAGCCGGGGAATCCCCCCCTTCCGAGGCCCAGCGCCGCGGCGATCTCTCTGGCCGGGCTGGGAGCCTTGGCCGCGGCGATAGCCATCAGCGTCCTCATCGTTCAGGGGGCCTTCCCGAATAAACTGCTGCCGTTTTACCTGCTGGGCACGGGAGGAGGACTTCTGCTGGCGGGCAACCTTCTCTACTTTTTCCGCCAAGTGACGCTGCGCAAGGAAGGTCCCTCGAAAGCCATCCTGCTCACCAGGGCTTTGGGCTATGCCGCCGGCCCCAGCGGCATCTTCTGGATGCTGATGGGGGTCTTTGAAACGGGAATTCTCTTCGCCGCCATAGGAGGCCTAGCCTATGCCCTGGCCTCCAGGGCCTTCGCCGAAAATGACATCCGGCTCAGAGAGCAGGTCTCCGAGAACTCCTACGAGGACAATTTTCTCACCAATCTAAGAACCCTGATTCGCCGCCAAGTCCCGGTGAAGCTCTCCAAAGAAGATTGGGCCTATGTTCTGGCGGCGGACACCGGTCTGGTCTCCACCCCTGAAAAGAGAAAGGAATTCTGGAAGCGCATCGTTTTAAAAACAGCGGTCGCATTGATTACGGCTCTTCCGCCCGGACTCTACATCGTGACTGCGCCAGAGCTCTCCACGGAATCAAAGGCCCAAGCGCAAGCGGCCCCTCCGGGAGAATACAAGGTGACCTGGATTCCCGTCAAGAAACCAAAAAAGACCGAGACGGGAGGAGGCGGCGGGGGCGGAGAAAGAAACCCTCTCCCTCCCTCCAAGGGAAGGCTCCCCAGGTTTTCCCTAAAGGCCCAGTTGACCCCTCCGGCCGCAGTCATTAGAAATCCAAATCCAAGACTGCCGGCGGAGCCGACTCTGGTAGTGCCGCCTAATATCCAGATTCAATCCCCCGACATCGCCGCCTACGGAGATCCCCTGGCGGGGAGCTTGATTCCCTCCGGAGGCCCCGGAAGCGGCGGGGGCATCGGAACAGGGCCTGGTGGAGGGATCGGATCCGGCACAGGTCCCGGACTCGGTCCAGGCTGGGGAGGCGGATATGGGGGAGGGGTTTTTCAGGTCGGAGGGGACGTCTCAGAGCCCACATGTATATCCTGTCCAGAACCGCAATTCACGGAAGAGGCCAGAAAAGCAAAACATCAGGGAATGGTCGTCCTCTTAGTGGTGGTCCGCACCGATGGCGGCCTGGATGTGATACGAGTACTGAAAGGCCTGGGAATGGGTTTGGATGAAAAGGCCACCGAAACGGTCAAGACGACCTGGAAGTTTAAGCCCAGCGAGCGCAAGGGTAAGCCCGTCCCCGTCTACATGGAGCTCGAAGTCCTTTTTAATCTCTACTAAGGCCCGCAGTCGGCAGTCCGCCGCTGGGAAGCAGCTTCTTAAGGCAATCCCACAGGAAGGCCAGGGCCAATCCGGAAAGCACCAGAGAAATTGCGGTCAGGAGCCAGTCGGGCTGCGGACGATTGAGGTAAGTGTAGATCTGGTAGCCAAAAGAGGCCAGTGTGGTCAGCAGCATAAAGCCGGCGGGAGCCAGGGTGTACCAGACGGGGCGCCTCTGGGAGGCGAGCCAGACGCTGACCAAAAGGAGCGACAGGCCTGCGATAAGCTGGTTGGAGGTTCCAAAAACCGCCCAGATCCTGGCCCAGTGTCCAGGCAGCGCCAGGGCCGCCGCAGCCAGAACCACCACCCCCGTGGAAAGATACCGATTGGAAATCCCGGCAACCTCCTCCAGAACATATCTTCCCACCCGGGCGGCGGTATCCAAGGTCGTCAAAATAAAGGTATTCAGGGCCAAAACCGCAAAGAGCTCCCCATAGCCCCCCGCCACCCGCGAAACGAGGTTTCCAAACCCTTCCCCAAAAGCAGCCACCGCCCCCCCTCCTTTTAAAATCTCCATATGCCGCCCAGTGGAAAGCCCGGCTCCCACGCTGACCACTACCAGCACTCCCACCAAACCCTCCATCAGCATCCCCCCATACCCGATGCGGCAAGCGTGGGCCTCCGAAGCAATCTGTTTGGAGGTGGTTCCGCTGGAAACCAATGTATGGAAGCCGGAGATGGCTCCGCAGGCGATGGTCACAAACAACATCGGCCACAGGGGGCCGGAGCCCAGCTCCCCGAAAGGCTGCCAGGAGTGAAGGAACTCCCCCTGCATCGGCAGGCGGAAAAACACCGCCCCCAGTATCCCCAAAGCCACCGTTCCAAAAAGGAGGTAGCTGGCCAGGTAGTCCCGTGGCTGAAGAAGGATATGTACCGGCAGAACGGCCGCCGCATAGCAGTAGCCCAAAAGCAGCAGGATCCAGATCTTGGGGGAAAGCGCCACCGGAAGCCACTGCCCGCCCACCAAAAGCCCCGCCAGGAGGAAAAGACCCAGGGAGGTTACCGGAATCAACCCCCACCGCCTGCGATGGAGCAATATTCCCACCCCCAGCGCCACCGGCATCAGCCCCCAGGAAGGGAGCACGATCTGGGGCTTATGGACGAAGGTTTGGGCGGTCAAATCCACAAAGACGGCGAGCACCAGGATCAGGGAAAGCCAAATGAAAACGGAAAACAGCAGCCGGGCCCGGGCGCCGATCGCTCCCCCCGAGATCTCCGAAACCGATTTTCCACGGTGGCGCAGGCTTACCATTAAAGCGGAAAAATCCGAAACCGCGCCCAGGAAAACCGTCCCCAAAAGAATCCAAAGGAGGCTCGCCCCCCAACCCCAATAAGCGATGGCCAGCGCCGGTCCCACGATGGGCCCCGCTCCGCAGATGCTGGAAAAGTGATGCCCGAAGAGGACCCACCAGCTCCGCGCCGGAACGTAGTCTAAGTCGTCGCGAAACCGGCAGGCGGGAGTCGCCCGGCGAGGATCCAGCCCAAAAACCCTCTCCAACAGCCTGCCATAAAAACGAAAGCCCAAGGCAAAAACCGCCAGGGCCCCGAGGACAACGGTTTGGCTATTCACGGGACTTTTGCAAAAACAATAGAGAAGGGAGGTGGCCGGGGATAACTACTTTTCCAGGAGTTTGCCGCCTAAAATCTTATCCAAGCGGCCCTTGTAAAGCCGAAGGGTCACTACGCAGCCGTCGTCGTTGGTCCACTCCGTTCGGACCACCTCCGCCGCCTTGATCTCGGCATCCATATGGGTCCTCAAATCAGAGTCCGTCTCTATCGCCTTCTGCACCGTAATCCCCCCCGTCAACTGCAGTCCCTGGATCATGGAGAGAAGCTCATACTGTGCCTTGACGATGGCCGCATCGCGGGAAAGAGCCTTGCGCTGAGTCGTATTGGCAATGGTAGGATCCGCCGCCCCGATCCCGATCGCCTCCACGTATTTTTTCTGGAAAGCCTCCTGTTCGAGGGTCTGCGGGATCTCCCCCTTCTTCACATAGCCGCCCCTGGAGCAAGCTGAAACCAAAATCCCCAGCCCGCCCAACAACAAAATCCATCCCTTCTGAGCTAAAAACCGCATAAGAATCCTCCTTTCTGTCGCATCCTCCGCAGAGCTTCGGGTACCATCCGGACTCGCAGAGCTCGCCAACGTGCTAGCGCCCCCATTCGCTTCGGCTCGCAATATAAGCTCGCGTGGAATTCTCCATCTCAAGTCCCTACAATTTAGACCATAAAGGATGTTTTGTCAATCCTCTCCTGCTGCTGTGTAGAAATTTTTTTAAAATTTCATGATTGCGTTGAATAGAAATTTCATGTCCCTGCTCCGGGAAGACCCTTTTAAAAGAGAACCGCCGCGCCACATTCGGGCCGTTTTGTACCAGTATCGCTTCAGTTCCCCGGCGAAACGCCGCGAGTCCGGGTCTTGGGTGGACTCGAGAACTCAAGGGACTCTACGCCCCCGTTTTGACCCTCCGGCCATCGCCCTCACCCGCCCGCTAAAATGCTAGGATAAACCTGTTGGCCAAACAGCATACTCCTTCGCATTCCCGCCTGGCGTTGCTCTGCCTGACCGCCCTAGGTGTCGTTTACGGGGATATTGGCACCAGCCCCTTATACGCCATTCGCGAATGTTTTTACGGTTCCCATCCCGTCGCCGTCACCCCTGAAAACATTTTCGGCGTCCTCTCCTTGATCGTTTGGACCTTGTTGATCCTCGTTACGCTTAAGTATCACGTTTATGTCTTGAGGGCCGATAATAAGGGTGAGGGCGGGATACTGGCCATGATGGCTTTAGCCCGCTCTCCCAACATAGGGCTCTGGACGCAGAAATTCGTCTTGGCGCTGGGGCTTTTCGGCGCGGCGCTTCTCTACGGAGACGGCATGCTCACTCCGGCCATCTCGGTGCTGAGCGCCGTCGAGGGTTTGGAGGTCGCCACGCCCGCCTTCACGCCATACGTGATCCCCATCACGGTCGCAATACTGGTCGTTCTCTTCCTTTTTCAGCGCCGAGGCACGACCGGAATCGGCATCATATTCGGACCGATCATCATGATTTGGTTCCTGTGTTTGGCTCTCTTGGGGCTATGGAGCATTTATCAGGCGCCCGCCGTTTTGGGCGCTTTCAATCCCATGCACGCGGCTTCCTTCCTCTGGAGAAACGGGTTTTCGGGGTATCTCGTCCTCGGAGCCGTTTTTTTGGTCGCGACTGGGGGCGAGGCCCTGTACGCAGATCTGGGCCATTTTTCCGAAAAACCGATCCAGATCGACTGGTTTACAGTCGCCGCTCCGGCGCTTCTGTTGAATTATTTCGGCCAGGGCGCCCTTTTGTTGCGCGATCCAGGCACCGCGCACAATCCTTTTTACCGCCTGGTTCCCGAGTTCGCGCTGTATCCGACGGTGGTCCTGGCGACGATGGCCACCGTGATCGCCTCCCAGGCCGTCATCTCCGGAGTGTTCTCTCTGACCCGGCAGGCGGTGCAGCTCCGTTTCCTTCCTCGTTCCCACATCATCCACACCTCCTCGCACGAGATCGGGCAGATATATATCCCTTTCGTGAACTGGACGCTGCTTCTCGCGACGGCGGCGTTGGTGATCGGCTTCAAACGCTCTACGAATCTCGCCTCCGCATACGGCATCGCCATCTCGGTGACGATGATCATCACCACGCTCCTCGCTTATATCGTTTCCCGGCATGTATGGGGATGGAAGAGATCGTTCGGCCTGGCGGTGACGGGGAGCTTCCTCGCGATCGATCTCGTCTTTTTTGGCGCCAACAGCGTAAAGATCGCGCAAGGTGGCTGGTTTCCTTTGGCGATCGCGGCTCTGGTAGCGATCGTATTCACTACCTGGCAGAGAGGCCAAAACATACTCAACGCCTTGCAGCGGGAAGGGTCGCTGCCGTTGGGCGATTTCGTGCGGCAAGTGTCGCAGGACAGGATCACCCGTGTTCCCGGCATCGCGGTCTTCTTAAACAGCACGGCGGGAGCCACTCCGAGCGCGCTGCTTCACAACCTCAAGCACAACAAGGTGCTGCACGAGCACAACTTCTTCATCACCGTCGTGACCAACGAGATTCCCCGTGTTCCAGACGGCGATCGGATCACGACGGAGTCGTTGGCGCCGGACTTCCATCAGGTCGTCGCGCGCTACGGCTTCATGGAGGATCCCAATATTCCCGACATACTTCAGAAATTGCAGCAGCGGGGGTTGGCCATGAATCCCGCTCTGGTCACCTATATCTTAAGCAACAACACCCTGGTGACCACCGAGCGCGGACGGATGCTGCCCTGGCGGCTGCGGCTGTTTTCCTTCCTTTACCGAAACGCCCTGCGCCCCACGGAATATTTCCGGCTACCCTACAACCGTGTCATCGAGATCGGACGCCAGATTCAGATTTAGCTGGAATTTCTAAAAATCCCCGCGCCCTGCCAAATCCCTTACACAAAAAATGCTACAATAGGTGGGTATGGTCGAGGCTGAAAAGGTATATCGCGTGGTCATGTCGGAGCGCTGTTTCCGGTTCAAACTGGACGCGCTCCTCTCACATGCCCCCGATGCCCCAGGGGTCTATGAGTTTGTGACCTTCGACTCTGAGCGCAACCCCCGGGTCCTCTATGTCGGCATCGCCCACCCCGAAAGCATCCATGCCTGCCTGGCGGAGCACCTGGAGGACAAAAAAAGCCCCACGGCCCAAGAACTCTTCTCTCAATGGAAGGATATCTATTTTGACTACGTGGCCAGAACCCGCGAGCAGTCGCCGGAGGATTTTCAGGATATCGCGGCGGCCCTCATCACCAAACATCGCCCCCCGCTCAACACCGCTCCCCTGGCTTTCTCGCAGCGCTACCAGAAGGTCCGGCTCCAGGAAGTCGAAATTCTTTAAAACCCCGGGCCCCTCGTCCCGCCCAGCGGGTTAGGCCTCCAGCTTCATTTGACCGGGGTGCAGAGGACAGAATTGACTGACGGTGTAGGCATTGCGGATGTACTGCGCCAGCATGCGCTGGGCATTGAAGAAGGACCCGTTGAGGGCAATGCAGGAACGCATGATCTCGGCATATCTGTCGGGCTTGCCGTAGAAAAGCGGAAGAATCACCCGTTCGAGCTTTCCGTAGAGGGAGGCAACCTCCTGATGGGGCGAGACATCCGGACCCCTCCCATCCCCGATGGACCACCCGGTCACATCCTCCACATGCCCTTCCACCCACCACCCATCCAGGACGCTGAAACTGGGAACGCCATTTAAAGCCGCCTTCATACCGCTGGTGCCGGAGGCCTCCTGGGGCTTCTGCGGAGTGTTGAGCCAGAGATCCGCTCCAGAACATAAAAGCTTCGCCCAAGAGATATCATATTCTTCCAAGTAAACGACAGGGATCCGGCCTTTCAGGGCAGCCGCCGCGTCCCATATCCTACGGATCGCCTCCTTGCCGCCCGTATCCTTCGGATGCGCCTTCCCGGCGCACACCATCTGCAACGGACCAATCTCCCGAGAGAGGCGCTTGAGCCTCTCCAAATCCGAAAACAAAAGGTCGATGCGCTTATAGGCTGTGGCCCGCCTGGCAAAACAGAGGGTCAAGACCTCCGGATCCAGACGGATTCCCGTTCGCCGCTGTACCTCGGCCAGAAGGCTTTCCTTGGCCTCCCGGTGCGTCCGGATGATTTGCTCCAATGGAATCTTGATGGCATAGCGTAGATAGAGGTTATCGGTACGCCATGCGGGAATATGACGGTCATACAAACGCTGAAAAGGAGGAGCGGTCCAGGTAACCGCATGAACCCCGTTGGTGACGGAATCAATGGGATAGTTGGGAAAAAGACTTCGGGAGGTTTCCCCATGCTGGAGAGCTACTCCATTGATATAGCGCGAAAAATGAAGGGCCAAATGGGTCATATTCAAAACCTCACCGGAACAACAGCCCATGCGAAGCAGAAAAGAGGCCCGATCCTCCCCCAGAATTCTCCGGACCAAATCCATCGGAAAACGATCATGTCCTTCCGGAACAGGGGTATGCGTAGTAAAAATACACATATCCCGAACCCTCTCCCGTTCCGCCTCCCCAAAATCCTGCGCCCCACCCTCCCAAACCTTCCCCTCCGCTAAAGCCAGAATCAACAAAGCGGAGTGTCCTTCATTCATATGAAATGCCTGGATCCTCTCCAGACCCAAGGCCTTCAACACCTCCACGCCTCCCAAACCCAAAATCGCTTCCTGGGAGAATCGGTAGGGATCTTCCGGGCCGTAGAGACAATCCGTCAGCCGCCGGTCGGAAGGGGTGTTCTCCTGCAGGTCGGCATCCAAAAAGTAAACCGGAACCTCATGCCCGGAAATCCCGCGAAGAAGGTACTTCCAAACGCCGATCTTAACGGGGCGCCCCTCAAGCATCACCTCCACCCGAACCGGCACCGGCTCCAGGTGCTTCTCCGGTTCCCAGATGGCCTCGCTTTCCGACTGGTTACCCGCCGAGTCTAAATGCTGCCGAAAATACCCTTTCCGGTAAAGCAGGGTGATCCCCAGCATCGGCACCCCCGAATCGGCCGCCGCCCGCAGGGTGTCCCCCGCCAGAACCCCCAACCCCCCCGCATAGGTGGGAAAGACAGGCTCCAGACCGATCTCCATGGAAAAATAGGCGATGGGATAAAGCAGGGAAGAGCCGTCGTAAGCCATCGGCGGCCCCATTGTAGCACAAATTCCAACTCAGAAATCAAAACCGAGGCCCGCCCCGAAATTGCTCTCTCTTTCGCGGAAAAACTGGCCAAAAACGGAGTGGCCCCTGAAGAAGTTCAAGAAAATCCTCAAATCCCTGGCCACACTTGGAAAACCGATTCTCATTCCCAACTGGGTATTGCTGTCCAGATTCCAGCTATTCTGCTCCTTGGACTGAAAATCCTGCGCCAAATAAAGCCAGCAGTCATGGTCCAGAAAAATCTTAAAATCCGGAGTGCGAAACTCCAATCCCCCCTGAAGCTCCGTTCTCGGCAAATTGGGGATGGTATGCAAAAGCGTCGCCGCCCCCCCATAGGCTCTGAAAACATAAGAAAACTCCCAAGCCGCCAAGGCCTGGAGGAATTCCCGGCTGAACGCGATCCTCTCCCTCCCCGTTCTGGCAATGAAGTTATCCCCCAAGTGCGCACTCTCATGGGCCAACGTCACACGGCTTGAAAAAGGCCCGCGGCGGATCTCCAAAGGAAAATTCAGAATAAAATCCACCGCCTCCATCTCATTGATATTAAAAGAGACCAAAAAACGCGGCTGGACCACCCCGGAGATATCCCATTGGACCCGCCAGTCTTTGTCCTCTCCCAGGATCCATCGCCGGATACCCCAGCTGTTTCCCACGGAAAAATCAACGGTATTGCGCCCGTCTAAGCGAAAATACTGCCCGGAGGTCTGAACCTCCTCCGGGTCGGCAATCAGCTTGCCGAAGAGCTCTCCCCCCTTTGGAAACCATAGGGTTCCGGCGCAAGAAAGCTCCGGGAGGAAAAAGAGGAAGGAAAGAAAATAGGGTGCCAATAACTCCGCGAGACGGCTACCGGCTATCCCCACCCCGCCATTCATTCAAGCTCCAGTCATACTCCAGCCACTCAATCTTCCAGGCTCCACGGCTGAGACGCCTCTGCGGCTCTTCCGGAAGATAACGGAGGATAAAATGCTGCGGATTTCCAAAATCCTCTCCAAACCAAGAAAAAATGGGAGACAAACGCAGAATCCGTCGGCGCGACTCCCAATGCGCCTTCTTCGGGTCCTGAATGAATTCCCTCGCCGCTTGCTCCAATTGCTGCTCCAGCCGTGAGGCTTCAAAAGGTTTTGGCTGCAGCTTCGGACATCCCAAGGAAGCGCAGACCAGAGCAAAATGGATTCTGGGCTCCCGAAATCCCTTCCTTAATATCTCATGCTCGATATCATCCAAAGCGACCCGCCTCCCCGCCATATCAAAATAGATCTCCTTCCAAACCCCGGGAATCTGTTGGATGCTATTTTTTGGATAAGCCCAGGATTTCGGAAAGCGCGGACGAATGGGATAGTGATCCGCTACGATCTGCAGCGCTTGCGAGTTGTAGGCATTGATCCAGAAGGCCAACTGCTTTCCCCGTTTCCAGGAGGCATACTCTGCAGAATCCACCGAGGCCAGCGATCGTAAATAACGCCGGAGAAGTTCCGGATTCTCCCGGAGTCCCCGATAATCCACCAGCCCTTCATGATTGTAGCGGGACAGAACCTCGCCCCAGAGCGAGTGCGTATGGTCCAACGCAGCCCCGGCATCGGATACCCTTCCCGCCGCAACCAGCAGCACCCAAATCCAAAACAAAAGCCCCAAAAACCTCATATAGACAGCCTTTCTATAAAGTTCCCCCCTCGGTGCCGGAAACTGGTAAAATATTACTCTACCGCTTTCTTTTGTCCGAGAAGACTGTGGCTTCAAAGATTGAGGAACAGATCCTCCAAGACCTGCGGGCCGGAAAGGAGCAGGCGATTTGTGAGCTGATCCAAAAACACACCGGACCGCTCTTCGCGGCGGCTCTGGGACTCGGTTTTCCAGAGCCGGATGCGGAAGAACTGGTGCAGGATACCTTCACCGCCTTTCTCACCGCGGTGAAACGATTTGAAGGGCGCTCGCAGTTAAAAACCTACCTTTTTGGAATCCTCTACCACAAGGCTTCTGAAACCTGGCGCAGGCAGAAGCGGGAGGAGGCCACGGAAAACATTGAGGAAATCTTCGATCGGCGATTCCACAAAAACGGCCTATGGTCCGCCCCGCCCCAAGGGCCGGAGAAGGAAGCCCTCTCCAAAGAAATAATGGAATGGATTGAAAAATGCTCACAAAACCTTTCCCTCAATCAACGCAGCGCGTTCTATCTGAGAGAAGTGGAAAGAGAATCCACAAACTCAATCTGTAAAATTCTCAACGTCACCGCCACCCACCTTGGGGTGCTCCTGTTTCGGGCGCGAAACAAACTCCGGGAGTGTTTGGAGAAAAACTGGGTGAGCCAATGAGCTGGATGCCTTCCTGCCGGGAAATCGCGGAGCTGCTCTCCCACGATGGGTTGGAAAGCCAGCCCTTCTGGAGACGCTGGATGGCTCAAATCCACCTGGGAATGTGCGCCCTCTGCAAGCGCTATGCCCGGCAGATCCGGCTCATCGGCGAGGCCCTGCGCCGAAAATGCCGGCAAGGACCGCCTTCGGAAAAAATAGAGTCCTTAAAGCAGAAACTCCTGGGTCTCTTCGGACAGAGCACCCCCCGCAGCTAGGCAGCCCAGCGATAGGATCCGCTTCTCTAATGGGAAGTAGGAAGACTTTACCAGCTGTTAAAATCGCGCTTCTTGGGCCCCCGGCCGCCGCTTCTGCTGCCGCCCCTTCCTCCGCCAAATCCGCCCCTTCCACCACCAAAACCACCCTTGCTGCGATCTTCCATGGGACGGGCCTCATTGACCACGATGGACCGCGTCCCGACGGTGCTTCCATTGAGTTTCTGGATGGCCGCCTGGGCCTCCTCGTCACTGGACATCTCCACGAAGCCGAAGCCTTTGGACTGGCCGGAGTACTTGTCCGTGATCAGTTTGGCGTTGGCCACTTGGCCGCACGCTGTGAACATAGAGCGCAGCTGATCCTCGGTCACGTCGAAAGGCAGACTTCCTACATACAACCGCTTTCCCATGGAACGCCTCCTGGAGCCTCACAAAAACCGCAAACTCAATGTCTTGGCGGTCTCCCCAGTGGAGGGATTGGACGCCCAGGTTTTGAGCTCAGGCTCGCAGCTGGATTATGACATATTTTTAGGGTGGATGGGGCCCCAGTGTCGAAGCAGACCGGCGCAGCGGGCCTCACCGACCGCTCAATCAGCGGCGCAAGCCCCGTGGCAAGCGACGACGAAAACGGCCCCAACGCATATCCCGGAACGTCTTGGGTTTGGGAGGCGTCAAGAGGGGAGGCACATCATAGGGAAAGTTGGGGAGCATCGCGCGGGGAAAAACGATGCCCACAAAACGCTCGATGGCGCTGAGATAGGGCCGCTCTTCGGAAGCCATCAAGGTAATGGCGTCGCCCACGCCGTAGGCGCGGGCCGTGCGTCCCACCCGGTGGACATAGTCCTCGGGGTGGCGCGGCAGGTCATAATTGATGACATGACTGATTTGCTGAACGTCTATACCGCGGGCCGCGATGTCCGTGGCAACCAGCAGCTGGGTTTGACCCTTCCGGAAGGCCTCCATAGCTGCCGTCCTCTGCCCTTGAGTGCGGTTGGCATGCAGGATTCCGATGGAGAAACCGCGCTCTTTGAGTCTGCGGGCCAGGCGATCGGCCCCATGCTTGGTGCGGCAAAACACCACGCCCGATCGTATCTGGGTGGCTTCCAGCAAAGCGATCAGAAACTGAATCTTTTGCGGCTGGCTTACGGGATAGACGACTTGGCTGATGCCCCCGGCAACTGAAGTCGGCTTGGATATCTCCACTCGTTGGGGATTGCGTAGCGCGAAAGCCGCTATGCGTTCGACTTCGGGCACCAGCGTGGCCGAAAAGAGCATGGTCTGGCGCTGCCTGGGCAAGCGGCCGAGGATGTCGCGGATAGCGGGCAAAAATCCCATGTCGAGCATCCGGTCCGCCTCGTCCAGCACGACTTGTTCCACGCGGTCCAGGCGGACACCCCCCTGCTGGAGGTGGTCCAGCAGCCTACCCGGCGTCGCCACAAGAATCTGAGCCCCTCCCGCAAGGGCTTGTCGCTGCCCGTGATAGCCCACCCCTCCGATGACGATCGCGATCTTGCAGGGCGTGAACCGACCGCAGTCGCGAAACATCGTCTCAACCTGAGCCGCCAACTCCCGGGTCGGAACGATGATCAGAGCGCATGGGCCGGGACAGGTATGCTTCAATAAACGGTGCAAGATCGGCAAGGCAAAGGCGGCTGTTTTTCCGCTCCCCGTCTGCGCACACCCCAACACATCCCGCCCTTGGAGCGCCAGCGGAATCGCCTGAATCTGTATGGGAGTCGGCTCGGTAAAGCCCATGGCCCGCACGCCACGCACCAGGTCCGGGTGAAGCCCCAGTTTCGAGAATGGCATCGATCTTGGGTCATTTTACCTTTTCCTCAAGGGCCGTGTTCGCCATAAATTTAAAAATTTAGCTGTAATATTTTTCCAATTTCACCTACCAATGCTCACGAGGGTTCTGATGACCGAGCGCAACACAAAGCTATTTCCCGGGGACTGTCCACTCAATCGACTGCCTGTAAAAAGCAATCCGAATCTGTGGCTGTGGTTCGCTCTGGGGCCCAAAACCTTCCGTCATTTTCAGAAGCAATTCGGAGGCAGGTACGTGTGGATCGCCAAACATGGTGCTTTATATCCTTGCCGATACTGTCCCTACAGATCCGCTCATATTCGGATCCTCCGTAAAAAGGGCATTCCGGCACGTCAACTCAGCAAACGCTTCCACATCTCCTCCAAACACGCTTACTCTCTTATCAAAGGAAATTGCCAACCGGATTTACCTTTTCATCGTAAATAAGACTCCTCTCACGGCT
This sequence comes from Elusimicrobiota bacterium, assembly GCA_016204975.1. GTDB lineage: Bacteria > Elusimicrobiota > Elusimicrobia > JACQJP01 > JACQJP01 > JACQJP01. The sequence continues at coordinate 9,273 of JACQJP010000017.1, read as the reverse complement.
TTTCACTTTATATACTCTGAGGCGACCGAGAAAAAAGCGTCTCAGAAGTCACTGATTGGTTTCAAGTTGTTTGCTGAATGAACCCAAAGCAAATCCCCTCTTGGCAGTTTTGCTGCGCGATGTCTAAACAGATGGGAAGAGGTATCAGTCCTCTCTATCAATAGAGGTAAAGAACATGCTCAGCGCAAAACTTGGAAACGTAAAAGAAATAGCAGAAAGCAGCCTGATTGTCACAGCAATATTTTTCTTTGCCTGGTTGCTACCACCCTTAACCAAAAGAAGCCTACATCTGTGTCCCCTCAGGCCGGACGGGATCGGAGAAGTGAACGCCATTCCGGCCTTCGCCCGCAAATACCAAACTTCCTGCACCACCTGCCATAGTGCCCCTCCTAAACTCAACTCCTTCGGGATAGCCTTCAAACTCAACGGCTACCAGTTCCCCGCAGATGACGAGGCGATGGTCAAGGACAAGCCGCTGGACCTCGGGGTCGAAGCCCACAAGGATATGTTCCCCAAAGAGGTGTGGCCTTCCCAAATCCCAGGGTTACCTCCCATAGCCCTACGCTTCTTTGGGGATTGGACCTATAACCGGGGAAGCAGGGCCAAAAACAACATAGATTTTCCCAACTTCTGGAGGCTCTTGGCAGGGGGATCTTTTGACGACCACATCTCCGCCCTCATGACCATCTGCTTTAAGTCCGTGGACGACGAAATGCGGGAGGGGCAGGCCACCTCCCGGAACATAGCTTTCCAGGCCCAGTTGATATTCAAAGACCTGCTCAATGGGAGTTTGGGAGACAACAGGCTGAACCTCAGAACCGGCTTGATCGACATTCCGAATCTCGCCTTCAACAACTTCTTCCAGCACCTGATCGTCACCAATTATCTCTACGGGGCCACCAAGATCCCGGGGTCGGGAAATGACTTTTCATTCCTGACCCCAGGGGGCTCCCCCGGCGCAGAGGTCTACGGACTCTCAGCCTACAACCGGTTCTACTACGCCGTGGGTCTAAACAACGGGGACAACTTCGGCACACAGGACGACAACTCAGACAAGGACAACTATGTCGTGACCCGCCTCAAGATAGGAGGCATCCCGTATGGCGGTCCGGGGGTGACTGCAGGAGGACTCCAAGGCGGCTCCAACGATGCCCCGAGCTTCTGGAAGGACAACTCCATCCAGATTGGAGGCCTCTGGTACCGGGGCTCAGCCGTCACTACGGGCGGCGCTGAAGACAATTTTCGGCGAGGCGGGGTGGACATGCGTTTCCTGCATAACCAGGAGAGGGGCATACCCAGCGGATCCTTCGACCTGGTGGGCGGACTTCTTTGGGGAAAGAACAAAAATCCTTGGGGAACAGCCTCAAGCTCCCAAGCCAACTTCAGTTCGTGGTATGTCGAGGGCAACTACTTTCTCTTCCCGTGGCTGATACCGGGGTTTCGCTACGAAGAGGTGAACATCACCGAGACGCCTGCTGCCCTAGTGGCTCCGGGTATTCCGGCAAGCGCAGATACCTGGCGCTATGTGCCGGGCGTAACGTTTCGATTGAGACACAATATCAAACTGAACCTTGAAGGGGAAATTTATACCAAGTTCAATGGGGCGACTGATAACACGATTTTAAGCAACTCCCACAGGGCGCTGACGCGTTTGGATGTGGCGTTCTAAATATCACAGGGAAAGGGGCAGGCTATGGCGGGCTATGTCGGAACCCGGACGCTTTTACCTACGCTCTCTTGCCTCGTTATTTCTGCTGCGGCTTACTCCGAAGATCTTTCGGGAAAAATCAGCGGCAAACTGAGCAGCCATTGGCTTGAAAAAGGATACCAGCTGGTCGTCTACGTGGATAGAGCTGACGGACCTTTCCTCCTGCCTAAAGAGCGCCCTATTATGAATCAGATCAACTTGGTCTATGTGCCCCACGTCCTTCCCCTCGTGAAAGGCTGGGAAGTAGAGTTCCAGAGCAAAGACAAAGAGTTGCACAATCTGTTGGCCCGGTTCAAGGAAGTGCTCAGGAGAACGTCCCAACAGCTTTTCAACACCGCCATGCCACCGGGCTCAAAGCCTATCGTCAAAAAGTTCGATAAGGAGGGAATAGTCACGCTTCTATGCTCCATCCACCCGGAGATGAGTGCATACATCCTCGTCCTTCAAAATCCCTATTTTACGCTCGTTAAAACGCCGGAAGGCAAATTCGAGATCGGGGGAGTTCCCGCTGGGAAATACGACCTCAAGGTTTGGGGTGAGAAACTCAAACCGGAACAACTCGCAAAAACCTTCCCGGTGCACATACGGCCGGGCAACGCCGTTGAAATTCAAATTGCCCCATAGAATCCCCATGGGGGTTTATGGCGACGACAAACGCTTCCGGCCCTACTCAGCGTACCATCTAAAACTGTCCTCCAGTTGATTCCAGGAACCCGTAACAGCGCCCGGGGTGTAACATTTTCGTTCCTGCCGCTACTAAGAATCAGAGAGTAGCAAATGGTGTGCATTTGGAAGTGGTGGTTTTTGTTGTGGACCTGTTTCATGACCTCCATGGCGGCAGCCCAAGACCCAATCTCCGGCCGAGACCCGGTGGATGCATTCCTACATCCCCGAACCAAGACCTCGGTGCCTCTGGAGGAGCTTTTGCGCGGCGGGCCGCCTGTGGATGGCATCCCGGCCCTGACCAATCCCAAGAAACTCAGGGTTAAAGAGGCCGACCGCATCCTCGCGCCGGATGACGCCGTCCTTGGAATTTTGTTAAATGGGGAGTCGTCCGCCTATCCGATCCGCCTGCTCAACTGGCACGAGATCGCCAATGACACGGTTGGCGGGGTTCCTATAGCGGTGACCTACTGCCCTCTCTGCCGCAGCGGCATCGTCTTCGACCGCCGGGTGGACAGCAAGGAGACGGAATTCGGCGTGTCCGGGCTGCTCTACAAGAGCGACCTTGTGATGTACGACCGCAGCAGCAAAAGCCTGTGGTCCCAGATTCTCGGCCAGGCTATCGCGGGCCCTTCCACTGGGAAGGCGTTGAAGCGGCTGCCGGCGGTCCACACAACCTGGAAGGAATGGGGGCAAAAACATCCAGACACCACCGTCGCGGCATTTACCACCGGTCACGGCAGGGACTACAGCAGGGACCCTTATCAAGGCTACGAGTCCAGAGGCGAAATCTATTTTTCCGTTGGACGGCAAGATCCCCGACTCCACCCCAAGGAACCTGTTTTCGGGATACGCCAGGGTCGCAACACGCTTGCCGTGCCGGAAAGGCTGGTCAGGGAGAAGGGCGCCGTAAGGGCCAAACTGGGCGGTGAGGAAATCGTGTTTAGATACCAGGATGGAGTCCGAGCTTTTCGAAAAGACGGCGGCGAAATCCCCGGTGCCACCGCCTACTGGTTCGCCTGGTTCGCTTTTTATCCTAAGACGAAATTGGTCTTGAGCACGCCATGAAAATTATAATCACACGCGTCGCGCGCGCCGCCCCGGAGAAGAAGACGAGCGCATGATCCACGGCGCCGGGAGTTGGCTGCGATGGAACCGGTAAGCTGCCGTGTTCCTTCCGGCGGCGGAGCTGAGGATATTGTCGAGCGCATTTTCGCCCTTCGGACCATCGCTGTCGTAGGCTGCTCCCCGAAACCCGAGCGGCCAAGCCACTATGTCGCCGCCTATCTCAAGGAACAGGGATACCGAATCATCCCCGTCAATCCAGGGCAGAAAGAGATTCTAGGCGAGCAATGTTTCCCGAATCTCTCCGCGATCTCTGAGCCGGTCGACGTGGTGGACGTATTTCGCCGCAGCGAGCAGGTTCTTCCCATCATCCAGGAGGCCATCGCCATCAAGGCCAAGGCGCTGTGGCTCCAAGACGGAATCACCCACCCGGAGGGAGAAGCGCTGGCGCGCCAAGCCGGACTCTTGGTCATTTCCAATGACTGCATGCTGCGGAATCATTCCCGGCGCCGGAAGAAGCCGTTTTTAGGAGGATAAGCCAATGAGCCAATACGTGATCATTCTGCAAGCGGGCAAGGAAAGCCATGAGGGCTTGGCCCGAGCCTACCATGCCCTTCTCTATTGCAAGGACTTTCAGGAAAAGGGGCACGGGGCCAAGCTGGTCTTCGACGGAGCCGGGACCGAGTGGGTGCCCGAGCTCATGAAGCCGGAGCACAAGCTCCATCCTTTGTTCAAGGAGATCCAGACCACCGGATCGATTGATGCCATCTGCGATTTCTGTGCCGGAGCTTTCGGGGTCAAGGACCTGGCTCAAAAGAGCACGATCCCGATGAGATCGGAGTTCCAGGGCCACCCCTCCATAGCAAAGTATGTCTCGGAAGGTTACCAGATACTGGTCCTGTAAAAGTAGAAAGTCATGGAAGATAGCGCGTTGGGGGAACCATGGTCTCAATCTCCTGAGAAGCCAAAACAAAAAGGAGGATGGAATGGCGGAACCGAAAATCGTGCAAAGAAAGCCTTTCGTCGTGGACGAACAAGCCGGTGAAAAGTGGTGGTGCGCCTGCGGAGAGTCGCAGAAGCAGCCGTACTGCGACGGCTCCCACAAGAGGCTCAATACCGGTATCGAGCCCATCCGCGTGGAAATCAAGGAGGCGACCAAGATCGCCTGGTGCGGCTGCAAGCACTCGGGCAACAAGCCCTATTGCGACGGCAGCCACAGCCGGTTGCCCCAATGAAGAAGATCGTGTTGCCGATCCTGGTTTTTACGGAGCCGGAACAGGCTGGGCGCAGGCCTTCCGAGATCCCAAGCACAAGCTGCACGGAAAGTACGCGGAGCTGAGAAAGCTCGGGGTGGTCGAGGAGATATGCGACTTCTGCGCCGGTGCCTTCAAGGTCAAGAAGGGCTTGAAGCAGATGTCAGACGCCGCCTTGGTCGGCGAGTTTGAGGGGCACCCCAGCCTCAAGAAGTGGGTGGATCAGAGATACCAGATCGTCGTTCTCTAAGTTTCCAGGGTCGCCGCACTCCATGGGACCGTAGCAGTGCTACGGTCCTACCCTCCAACCTTGCTACGGTTTTTGCTACGGTCGGGCGCCATATCGGGCCACATGGAGCAACATTGCGCCCTGTTGGGGAAAACGCGACGTGGGGCAACGTGGGCCTACTTCGGGCCCATTATGTTGGGCACTTGGGGGTTCTGTTTCTGGAAGAGGCCGACCGCGATGGGGTCCTGAAAGGGCGGTTTCTCGACGAAAGTCCCGATTTCTTCAGGAACTAATTCGGGCCGCTGAAAGACGGCATGCTCATGGTTGGGCTGCGAGTCAAGCGAGGTTTGGTGGCCGGCCACGCTCGGGGTAGGAACCATCCTGATTGTATCCCACGGACAGTCCTTCACGCAAAGCTGGCAACCGATGCAAATGTCATAGTGGACATAGACACCGAAATTGGAAGGGTCCGTGCCAAATTTCTCAATGCAATTGGGGACGGGGCAAACCGCGATGCAAACCTCGCAACCCGTGCAAGCAGAGAGGTTCACCAAGGCCTTGATCTTGGCCTTGGAGGCCCCTTTGACCAACGCAGCCCGACGGGCATCGGTTTGTGGCGCAGGCATACCTTTTTCAGTCTATCAGAAGGACCGGCCAATGTCAATTTTTGTGCCCAAGGCCTTGGAGCTTGAAAGGCAGGATCAGGAAACCGCATGCGATCCTTCCGGGGATAGGCACGGTGATCCGATGGCTCATTTGGTGGAACACGCTATTTTTTAGTACCTTATCTTTTCATGAAACAATCGAATTCCAAGAAACTGCCTCAGATCCTTGCCATCCTCAAAAAACAATACCCAACCGCGCACTGCGAACTCCATTATTCTAACCCCTTGGAGCTGCTGATCGCCACCATTTTATCCGCTCAATGCACCGACGTGCGGGTCAACCAGGTGACCCCCCTGCTATTTAAAAAGTACAAAACCGCCGCGGATTACGCAAAGGTTCCCCAAAAGACTCTGGAAAAAGAGATCCGTAGCACAGGCTTCTTCCGCCAAAAAACTCTTTGGATCCGCACCCTGGCCGTGCGGCTGTGCGAACAACACCAGGGGAACGTTCCTAAAACCATGGAGGAACTGGTCTCGCTGCCGGGGGTGGCCAGAAAGACCGCCAACGTCGTCCTGGGCAGCGCCTACGGCATCGCCTCCGGAATCGTCGTGGACACGCATATGAAACGCGTATCCTACCGCCTTGGGCTCACCCTACAGAAAGATCCGGTGAAGGTGGAGAAGGATTTACTGCGGCAGATTCCACGGAAGAGCTGGATTTGGTTCAGCCATGCCATGGTCTGGCATGGTCGTCGCGTCTGCAAGGCGATCTCTCCCCGATGCCCCGAGTGTCCTCTAAGATCGGTGTGCCCTCAGCGGGGGGTTTGATGCCGATAACTTCTTAAAAAACTCCAGACCCCATCCCGCATCGCCATCGCACACTTCATCTGGAAAGCTTCCGAGAGGAGCATCTCCTCTTGCTCCGGCAGGATGAGGTAGGCGGACTCCGTCAAAACCGAAGGCATCTCCGTGAGGCGGGTGACCAGAAGGTCTCCGTAACGGAGACCGTTGTCCGGGATAGAAAGGTGCTTTCCGTAGGCCCGATGCACCTCCTGCGCCAACCGGCGACTGTGGGGGTGATAATAAAATACGGAATATCCCAGCGGCTCCGCAAAGGGATCCTTCCCATCGGGAAGGGCGTTGTTGTGAACGCTGAGGTAGATTTCCGCCCCCTGTTCCCAGGCCACGGCGGGCCGGATCTCCAAGGGGACCTCCTCCGGCCCCTTCCGAACCATCACCACCCGAGCCCCCTGCCTTTCCAGGAGGGTCTTTAATTTTTCAGCGATCTGAAGATTGACATCCCCCTCCCAGGTGCCCAAGGGACCATAGGCCCCGGGGGAGCCGCCCGCGTGCCCAGCGTCCACCGCAATGACCCGCCCCTTCAAGAGATGATCCTGGGAGCTCTTCCACCGAGGGGCATCCCGAATCTCCAGGGAGAGCGCCCCGGGGATATACTCCGCATGGTACCCCCAGGCAGGGCTTTGGCTGAGCGCAATCCGAGCCTGGTAAATCCCCTCCCCCAACTGCTCCCAAAAAATCTCCCGCACCCAAGGATCCTTGGAGGCATAAATCATCCAATTCGTATGCCCCACAGCCTGATAGAAGGTAATTTCAAAAGCGGGGGGGGCCAAAATCTGCCGGATGCGGAACGGAACCTTCTCATCCAGGGCAAGCAAAATCTGCGTGGAATTCTCTTTGCGGCGGGTCTCTACGGTCTGGATCGTTGCCGGTCGGTGGGCGGAGCCCTTCGGCTCAAACTCCAGGTCTGAGGCATTCATCCAACCCCGCTCGCTCGGCGAAAGCCAGATTCGAAACTCCCTGCCTTTTTGTCCATCCACCAGGACCTGCGTCCGCGCGGGAAGAAAAAACCAGTATCCTTTTCCGGCGGCGGTGCGGACCACCGCATTCCCAGTCCGCACCCGAGCCACTCGATGCGATTCATCCGTCACCGTGACGGTCCCCGGAAACTGAATCTCCCGGCTCCACCAGAACCGCGGATGGGTCAGACTACAATGGATGCGCGCCTCCTGGGCTCGACTCTTCCAACCTATCCGATAGGCTCCCCGATAGGCCCCCGGCTCCCGGGTTTCCAAAACAGGCCAATCCGAAAAAAGCCCGCCTACACCGCACCGCACCTTTCCGCCGGGGGTAGCCTTCAAACCCCAAAAGAGCCAATCCCCGCTTCGCAAGGTCATATCCTCCACGGGCTGAAGAGAACCCCCCACAATCTCAAAACGATCCGCAGAGACGGATGGCAGCGCCTCCGCGCTGCGTAGAGTGTGGGTGGACTGAACCACTACTCCACCTGCCTCCACCCTCATCTGGAGCACAAATTCCCCTGGAGAAATCGGAAGGTAGGTAATAAAACCTCCAGTCCGATGCACGGAAACAGCCTGCCCGCCGATCTGAAGGCTGGCGGTGGAAGGCACCACGTGCCCCACCACCAAGGTCTTCTCCAAAACCGGAAGAACCGTGGAAGAGGAAGGATAGACGATCGTCACCGAAGGCTCCTGGGCTGCGGCCAGCAGAGGCAGATATCCGAAAACAAAAGAAAGCCACAGAGAGCGAATCCTCATCCTGCCTTGAGCTCCGTCCAGAGGCGATCGTAAATTCTAGCCGCCTCTCCCACATCGTGAATCCACTCCAACCGTTCCAGCCACTTTTCTTGGGGAACGATGGTGGGGTTTTTCTGCATGGCCTTGGGCAAAAGCCCCCAGGCGGCTCGATTGGGGCACCCGAAACCCACCCTCTCCACGATCCGAGCGATGATCCTGGGCTCCAAGAGAAAATCAATGAGCTTCCGGGCCGCCTCCTGATTCTCGGAGCTTGTGGGAATACAGAGATTGTCCTGCCAGATAAACCCCCCCTCCTGGGGGAGCACAAACCGAAGCGAGGGTTTCTCCCGGGAAACCCGATTGATATCCCCGCTCCAGATGTGCGCCACCGCCACCTCTCCCGAGAGGAGCAACAACTCACTGTTCTCGCTGTTATAGGTCTTGATAAAAGGTTTCTGTTCCAGAAGCTTCTCCTTGGCCCGGCGCAAAACGGCGGGATCTCGCGTGTTGACCGGATAGCCCAAATACTGCAAGGCCATGGCGAAGATCTCCCTTTGGTCATTCATCACACTGATCTGCCCCCGATAGCGGGGGTCCCAAAAAACGCCCCACCCTCGCGGGGGAACCTCTACTCGCTGCGCATCGTAGCCGATGCCGCTTAACCCCCAAAGGTAAGGAGCGCAGTAGCGGTTTCCCGGATCATAATAAAGATCCAAAAACCGTGGGTCAATATGTTGAAGATTGGGGACCCTATCCCGCCCTAAAGGGGCCAGAAACTTCTCACGAACCATCACCGAAACCATGTAATCGGAAGGCACGATGACGTCGTATCCCTTGGCCCCTCCCATGAGCTTGGCCAACAGCTCCTCATTGGAGGCAAAGCGATCCACCACCACCCGGATCCCATGGATTTTTTCAAATTCCTGAAACACCGCGGGCTCATCATAGCTATCCCATGTAAAAAGCCGGACCTCCGGCTGTCTGGAAGAGGGGGAGCAAGCCGCAAGCAGCCCCAGCAGAAAGCTGGAGGTAAAAACGCGGTCAACCCTAAGGGTCCGTGAAGAAATTAATGACATGTTTGCCAAGTCAATTTGGGAGCGAGACAAGGCGTGAGGAGCGTGGCATAGCTGGAGGCTATGTGAGCGACGAACAACGCAGTCGCAGCCCCAAAGTGCCTTGGCCCTTCGGGGAGGCC
>JACQJP010000015.1 GCA_016204975.1 Elusimicrobiota bacterium | reverse complement strand
GGCCTGTCTTTGGGAAGGAGGCCGGGCCCCAAAGGCGTCTAGAGCCGGCACTCACCGGCCGTAGTCGGGTCCCGCAGGCCGGGCCCCAAAGGCGTGATGAGCCGGCACTCCCCGACCGTAGTCGGGTCCCGCAGGAAGGGGTCCCTCTTGGAGGTCCCGGATGGTTTCCAGGATGCGGAGTCCACGCTGGCGCAGCGCCTCCAGAAAGGGCCGGGCCGGAATGGATTTTTCCAGGCAGACGCCGCAGGTTTTTCCCATTGCCACCAGATGTGCGACTGCTGCGGCGGCGAATCCCGTGGTGCGTTCCATGGCGGAGAATCCGGTTTGGGGATCGTGGTAGTCCAGACCGTCGTAGCGGATTTCGGTGGGAGTCCCCTGTCGGGAGCCGATGCAGCGCACCTGGAAGATGACCAGGTCTTTTTCCTTGGGAAATTCCAGTGTTTTCTGAGCCAGCTTCAAAAACAGCTCCCTCGGTGCGACTGCGTGGCCGTTCACCCGCACGGGCTTGGGGTTGAAAAACCCCAAACGGTCCAGGGTCACAATTTTCTCGCAGTGCCCCGGATATCGAACCGTTTTGTAATCGTATTTGGAGAGGCGGCCTTGAAAACTCCAGGGGCAGGTCGAGGTGGCGCCTGCGGTGAGGAAGGCCTCGCAGGGGCCCAGCTCCGGAAGCTCCAGGGTTTCGTATTCGCTCAGGGCGGGCAGGAAGGTCACCTTGCCTTTCCGAAGCACCGCCGCCTTCCCGAAATAGTTTTCTAAAAGGCCTCCTAGGTGAAAGGCCGCTTTGTATCCCAGAGGAAGAGAGGGGTTCTGCGGGAGACCGCCGCAGTATATCTTGACCTCCCGGCACAACTCCAGCGTCTCCATCCCGCAGACCGCCAACAGATTTACCAGGCCGGGGGCCAGGCCGCAGTCCGGAAGGAGAGCGGTCTTGTTTTTTTGGGCCTGGGGAGCCAGGCCTTTCAGGATTTTCAGGGTAGTGTCCAGATGCCCGCCTAGGTCAAGATAGTGGATTTTCTGCCGGACGGCTAAGGCGGCGACGGCAGGATTGAGCCAATAGGGGAGAGCGCTTAACAGGACCGTGCGGGCTTTCAGGCGGCGCAGCAGCGCCGTGGGATGGCGGGCGTCGGCGCAGAGGCTGCGCAGGGACAGGCGGCCCTTGGGCTTTGAGTTGCGCAGCAGCCTCTGGAGTCGGCCATGGGCCAGCCGGACTCGGGCGGCGTCTTCATCGACGAGAAGAATTTCCTCCGCTTCTCCGTGCACGGCGAGGTCGTAGGCGGCCGCGGTTCCTTGTTTTCCGGTTCCCAAGACGGCGTAGCGATAGTCCATGGTGCCCAGAATAGCAAAAAAGTATGATGGTTGCCAAAGAGGGTGTGGCCGGTCCGCAATGGCGGGAAGATGCCAAGTTCTCGGCGCGAGATATTAAAAATCTGTCCGCAGGCTCGGATGGAGGAGCCCATGAGCCGCCATACCACCTTCGGCATCGGGGGGCCTGCCGAGATATACGTAGAGGTTTTCAGCCGTAAAGAGTTGGCGGAGCTTTTAGGGTGGGCTACACGGAATCGCTTTCCTTTCTTCTTGTTGGGATTTGGCTCCAACCTTTTGGTGCGGGATGGGGGGATTCGGGGTGCGGTGGTTCGTTTGAGGGGAGACTTTGAAGAGATCCGGATTTTGGAGGCGGGGCAGGTGGAGGCCGGCGCCGGCGTACGGCTTCCCTTTTTGGTGCAGCACTGCGCCCAGCAGGGGCTCGGGGGGATAGAGCCCTTGGTAGGGGTTCCGGGAACGGTGGGAGGAGGCGTGTGCATGAATGCAGGAACCCGGGAAGCGGAGATTGGTTCCTTTGTGCGTTGGGTAGAGGTTTTGGAGCCTCCCGATCTTCAGTTCCATCGGCTTTCTGCTTCAGAGCTGAAGTTTGGCTACCGCCGGAGCAATCTGGACTCCCGCATCCTCACTGCCGTCGGGCTTCAATTGCTCCCCGCGGAGAAAGATGTTATAATGGCGCGCATTCGGCAGTTTTTGGCTCAGCGAAGCCGGACCCAGCCGATCCATACGCGCAACATCGGCTCAGTTTTTAAAAACCCTCGACCCCCCACAGCTTCCGCGCACGGGGAAGGACCTTGCGAGGAAGCGCTGTTTGCTGCTAAGCTCATAGAACGTTCGGGGCTGAAAGGGCATCGAGTGGGGCGGGTTCTGGTCTCTGAGCGGCACGCCAACTTCATCGTCAATGAGGGAGGAGGCACGGCCCAAGAGGTTTTGGATTTGGTGGATAAGATTCAGCGGCAGGTCTTTGAAAAGTTCGGCGTGGATCTCGAATTGGAAATGAAGGTGGTGGGGGAACCATGCGGTCTCAGAGACAGCGGGTCGTCGCGCGGGTCAAGCTCCGGAGAAGGCGCCTCAAGAGGAGCCTGAAACTCGGTTTAGCGCTTTGGCTGGCAATCGGCGCTTGGCAGGCCAAGGAGCACCTCCTGCCTCGCTGGCTCGCCTCACCCTGGTGGAAGGATCACCGCCCTTGGAAGATTCGGGAGATTTCAGTGGTGGGGGTTCCGGCATCTGTCCAAGAGCTTCTCATGCGGGAGCTGCCGTTGCGTCGAGGCGCCTCCCTGCTGGAGGTTCGCCCCACGGCGCTTGAGCGGAGCTTGCGCGAAAGGTTTGCTTGGCTGGGACGGGCAGAGCTTCAGCGCGATTTTCTGAAAGGCCGCGTGCAGGTGAGGGTTTATCCGCGCCGGCCGGTGGCGCGGGTATTTTTGGGCGGGGGGGAGCAGCTTTTTTTGGATGAAGGCGGAGAGACAGCGCCCGTCCATTCCTTTGTCTCCGCCGGGCTGGCGTTTCCGGGGGATCTGCCGGAACTTCGAGTGGCGTCCTCTGCCGCCGATTTTGTCGGGGTGGCGCATTTTTTGGACTGGTTGCACACCTCTTCCGCCTTTGGATTTTTACCTTCGCCCATCCAACGGCTGAGCCTGGAGCCGCCGGGGGAGCTGACTCTTTCTTTAAAAGACGGGGAGAAAATTTTGTGGGGAAATTTATCCGCCGGTTTGTGGGAACAGAAGCTGCGCCGGTTGCGTCAGGTGACGGAGGATGCAGCGCGGCGCTTTGGGGGATTTCGCTCGGCGAGTCTTAGATATTTTGAGGAAGGGAAAATTCACGTGGTTCCGCACCTCCGGTAGAAGAGGATCGGCATGGCATCCAAAGGGATTTTTACGGCGTTGGATCTGGGAAGCAGCCGCGTGGTCTGTGTGATTGCGGCGGAGGATCCCAAGACGGGCGGGGTGGAGGTCCTGGGCCATTCCATGGTGGCCTGCCGGGGGCTTCGCGGAGGCGTGGTGGTCAATATTGTGGAAACGGCCCAGGCGGTCGCCCGGGCGGTGGAGGCGGCGGAGGAGCAGGCGGAGGAGACGGTTCAGGAGGTGCATCTGGGGGTTCGGGGGGCACACTTCCAGACCTTCAACAACCGAGGGGCGTGCAATATCGCCAGAACGGACAAGGAGATCACCGCGGAGGATGTCACCACCGTCATTGAGAACGCCAAAGCCATTCCCATTTCTAACGACCGCGAGATCCTGCATGTGATTCCCCAGGGCTTCAGTCTGGATCGCCAGCGCGGGGTTCCCAATCCGGCGGGAATGGAAGGGTCTCTTTTGGAGGTGGAGGTGCATGTGGTGACGGCCTCCAGCACCCATCTAAACAATCTCTTTAAGGCGGTCAACCAAGCGGGTTTTGAGGTGGCGGAGTCCATCTACAGCCTGTTGGCGGTAGGGGACTTGGTGGTGACCGATGAGGAGAAAGAGTTGGGGTCGGTTTTGGTTGATTTGGGAGGGCAGACCGTCGGCGTCGCGGTTTATGCCGAGGGAAGCATCCGGTTTTCCAGGGAGTTGGCCCTGGGCAGCGATTTGATCACCCGGGATCTGGCCTATGGCCTCCGGACCTCCTTGGTGGCGGCTCAGAATATCAAGGAGCGGCATGGGGCGGCGCTGTCTAGCCTATTGAATGGGGAGGAGGACGTGGAGTTTTTGGGAGTGGACGGGAGGAGCCCCCGCAAGATCAAGCAGCGGACCCTGGTGGAGATCATTCAACCTCGGGTGGAGGAGATTTTTACGGTGGTTATGGAGGAATTGCAAAGCTCCGGCTTGGCGGATGTGGTGGTTCCGGGGGGGGCGATCTTGACCGGCGGTGGGTCCCTGCTGCGTGGAATGCCCGAGGCTGCGGAGCAGATTTTGGGGATGCCGGTGCGGATGGGGCTGGCGCAGATTCCGATTGTCGGCACTCAGGATATCTCCACCCATCCCAGCTACGTTACCGCTTTGGGGCTCTTAAGGTATCCGGAGAAGCTGACCTCGCTGGCCGCATCCGCTAAGAAGAAATCCGGATGGAGGCGGAGGGTCACCGCTTTCTTCGAGGATATTTTTTAAATGGTGCGCATCAAGTTCACGGAGGAGTTTCGGGAACAGCCGGCGGTCATCAAGGTCATCGGCGTGGGCGGAGCCGGGGGCAACGCCATCAACCGGATGGCCGAGGCGGGCATCCGAGGGGTGGAGCTCATCGCGGCCAATACGGACGCCCAGGATCTCCGGCGCAACAAGGCCTCGGTGCGGATTCAGATGGGTGCGCGCCTCACCCGGGGGTTGGGGGTGGGCGGAGATCCCGCCAAGGGAAAACAGGCGGCTTTGGAGAGCAAGGACCAGATCCAGGAGGTTCTCTCCGGCGCGGACATGGTGTTTGTGACCGCCGGGATGGGGGGGGGGACGGGGACCGGCGGAGCTCCCGTTGTGGCGGAAGGAGTCAAAAGTCTCAATTGCCTGACGGTGGGTGTGGTGAGCCGCCCCTTTGAGTTTGAAGGGAGAATCCGGGCCGCCCAGGCGGAGGCGGGAATCAAGGAAATGCGCAACTGGGTGGATACCTTGTTGGTCATTCCCAACGAGCGGCTTTTTTCCATCTTGGATGAAAACACCACCACCTCCGAGGCTTTCCGGAGGGCGGACGATGTGCTTCGCCGCGCGGTTCAGGCGATTTCGGACGTGGTGACGACCGCCGGGGAGATCAACGTGGATTTTGCGGATGTGCGCACGATTATGTCCCATGCCGGGGAGGCCCTGATGGGCATGGGGGAAGGGAAGGGCCCCGGGCGGGCGCTGGAGGCGGCCAAGGCCGCCATCCATTCGCCTCTGCTGGAGAATGTGGTGATGGATGGCGCCAAAGGGGTGCTGGTCAACATCACCGGAAGCCGGAGCGTGACCTTGGCGGAGATTAAAGAGGCGATGAATTTTATCCATGCCTCCGCCAGCCCGGAGGCCCATGTCTTTTATGGGCAGGCCTATGAGGAATCGCTGAAGGATCAGATCAGGATCACCGTGATTGCCACCGGTTTTCCGGCGCACCGCAATCGGCAGATGACGCGGGGCAAGCTTGCTCCCGCCAGGCCGATTCGGAAAAACCCTTGGCAGCCGGAGCTTCCGGAGTTCGCCGCGGCCGGAGAACCTGCTTTTTCCCAGGACCTGGACTTAATCCAGGAGCGGCTCAAGCCCGCTTACCTGAGGCTCAAGAAGAGAAGGTTGAAGTGAAATCCTCCCATGGATTTTAAACAACTTCTGAGACTGATGCGGGAGCGGCAGGCCAGCGACTTGCACATTCGGGCCTATGGGGCTCCCTTTTTGAGGATTGACGGCAATCTCAACCCCGTTCCCGGCATTGTGATGAGCCCTAAGTTGAGCGAGGACATCGCCCATGCCTTGATCCCCGTCTTTTTAAAGCCCGTCTTCGCTCAGAACAACGAATGTGACTTTTCCTTTGCGCTGGACGGCGTAGGACGGTTTCGGGTAAGCGTCTACCGCCAAAGGGGAACGGTGAATTTGGCCATTCGCTCCGTCTCCTCCACGATTCCCAACTTTGAGGAGTTGCGCCTGCCTGCGGTTATGGGGAAGCTGGCGCAGAATGCCCGGGGCTTGGTCTTAGTGACCGGAACGGCGGGATCCGGAAAATCCACCACCCTGGCTGCGATGGTGGGCGCCATCAACGAAACGCGGGCTTGTCATATCATTACCATTGAGGATCCCATTGAGTTTTTGCACCAGGATAAGAAAGCCATTGTCACTCAGCGGGAGCTGGGGCAGGACACCTCCACCTTTGCCCAGGCTTTGCGCACCGCAGTCCGGCAGGACCCGGACGTGATCATGGTGGGGGAGATGCGCGATTTGGAAACCACGTCGGCGGCGCTGACCGCGGCTCAGACGGGACACCTGGTGCTGTCCACCCTCCATACCATTGATGCCATCCAGACCATCGCCCGGATCGTGGATTTGTTTCCTCCCCACCAGCAGTTGCAGGTCCGCTTGCAGTTGGCGGATACCTTGAAGGGCGTCGTCTCCCAGAGGTTGCTGCCCTGCGCGCATGGGGGGCGGGTTCCGGCGGTGGAGGTTTTGTCGGTGACCGCCCATATCAAAAAAATGATTGAGGAGAATAACCTGAACCAAATTGCCCAAGCCATTTCCAAGGGAGAGTATTACGGCATGCGGACGTTCAACCAGGCGCTGGTCAAGCTGTATCGGGAGGGGATGGCCAAGTTGGAGGATGTGGTGGCCATGGCCTCCAATCCGGAGGACGTGCTTTTGGATATTCGAGGCATTGAGTCCGGGGCAGGAGTCGAAGTAAAAAAGTAAGGACCATCATGTTTGCCGAGGGATATATTGGAATTGCCGGAACGATTGGGGTGGGAAAGTCCACCCTGACCGTGGAGTTGGCCCGGGCGCTGGGTTTTGAGCCGATTTTAGAGGCGGTGGATGGCAACCCCTATCTGGAGAAGTTTTACAAGGATATGAAGGGTTACGGAACCATGATGCAGATCTGGCTGTTGAATCACCGGTTTCGCCAGCACCGGGAGTTTGTGGCCCGGATCAGTTTGGGGAGAATCCGGGGGGTGGTGCAGGACCGGACCATTTGGGAGGATACCATCTTCGCCCGGATGCTGAATCAGCACCCCGACAAGATTATCTCGGATTTAGACTACAACACCTACCTGGATCTGTTCGACAACATGGTTTTAAGGGAGTTGGTTTTCCCTCAACTTTTGATCTATCTGGACTGTCGCCCCCAGACTGCCCTGGAGCGCATTGCCGGGCGCGGGCGTTCGATGGAGCAGGGGATTACCCTGGATTATTTGAAGGCCCTGCAGGAAAATTACTACCGCTTTTTGGATGAGATGGAGCAAGCGGGGGTGCGCATCTTGAGGCTCAACTGGGAAGCCTTCCCGCCGCTGGAGGAGGTGGTCCGGTTGGTGCATGAATACAGCCTCAAGCCCTCCACATTTACCAAGTGGGTCCGTCCTCTGCGCAAGCCTCCTCCGGCTGAAAATGCCCTCCGTGCTCCCGGGGTGGCCTCCGGCACGCTGGGCTCCTCCGGAGCCCCGGCCGCCGGGGTCCGGAGCTAGGTTGCTCCATGAGGTTCCCGGAGACTGTCCCTTCCCTGCATCCATCTCCTCGGGCCTGCCTAGCTGGAGTCGCCCCTTATCGTCCAGGAAAACCCATCGGAGAGGTTCAGCGTGAGCTGGGACTTCGCCGTGTGGTGAAGCTGGCCTCCAATGAAAATCCACAGGGGGCCTCTCCTAGGGCGTTGAAGGTTCTTCGGCGAGATTGTCGGGAGGCCTACCGCTATCCGGAGGGAGCCAGCCCCCTGTTGCGGTGTGCGTTGGCTGCAGAGCATCGGCTGCGTCCGGAGTGGGTCGCGGTGGGCTCCGGATCGGACGGCTTGATCCGCCTTTTGTGTGAGGCCTTTTTAGAGCCTGCAGAGGAGGTGATCGTTTCGGAATACGGGTTCATCCGCTTTTCTCAAAACGCGCGCCTGATGGGAGCGAGCGTAGTGAGCGTCCCCATGAGGAACTGGACGCACGACCTGGAGGCGATGGCGGAGAGGGTCACCTCCCACACCAAACTCCTGTTTATCGCCAGTCCCAACAACCCCACCGGGACCTACAATACCCAGCAGCAGCTGGAGGGGTTATTGGCCAAAGTTTCTTCCCGCGTGGCCGTGGTTTTGGATGAGGCCTATTGCCACTATGCGGTGCGCTATCCTCGCTATCACCGAAGCCTGCCGGATTTGGTGCTGCGTTTTCCCAACCTGGTGGTCTTGAGAACCTTTTCCAAGGCCTATGGGCTGGCGGGTTTACGGGTGGGCTATGCGGTGGCTCAGCCCCACATTGTGCGGCATCTGGATCAGGTTCGCCTCCCTTTCAATGTCGGGGTGCTCTCCCAGCGGGCGGCCCTGGAGGCCTTGAAGGATCGCGCCTTCGTGCGCAAAGGGGTGGAGGGGGTGGAGAAGGGTAAGAGGTTTCTCTTCGAGGGATTGAGGGCCCTGGGGTCGGAGGTTTTGGAATCTGCCGCCAATTTTTTGTTTGTGCGCGTGCCGTGTCCCGCGAGGAAGATTTTTGAAGCGCTTTTAAGGAAGGGCATCATTGTGCGCCCGATGGCAGAATATGGTTTGGAATATCATCTGCGCATCAGCGTCGGACTTCCTTTTGAGAATCGAGCGTTGCTCAAGGCTATGAGAGATGTCCTGGGGAAAGCGAAAAAAACCGATCATCGCCATTGATGGACCGGCAGGGGTGGGAAAGTCCACGGTGGGTGTTTGGGTGGCAAAACGTTTAGGGTTTCTTTTTATCAATACGGGGGAGATGTACCGGGCCTTGGCTTGGAAGGCCCTCCAAGAGGGCGTCTCTCCGCAAGACCACCAGGCCCTGGCTCAGTTGTCGGAGAGGTTGCGCTGGGATTTTGTGCCCCGGGAAGGTGTTTTGAAAACCGCACTGGATGGGCAGGTTTTGGATCAGGTGCTTGCTTCGGAGGAGGTCAGCCTCGCCTCCAGCCTGGTGGCGGCGGCTCCGGGGGTCCGCCGACACATGCGAAAACTGCAGAGAGCGATCGGGGAATCCGGCGGCATGGTGATGGAGGGACGGGACATTGCCACCAATGTGTTTCCAGATGCCGATTTCAAGTTTTATTTGGATGCCTCCCTGGACACCCGAGCGCTGCGCCGACACCTTCAGCTTCACCAACGTGGGATAGAGATGGATCTGGATCAGGTCCGGGGGTCCATCCTCCTCCGGGATCGGCAGGACAGCGAGCGTCAGATCAACCCCTTGCGGCGCTCGCCGCAAGCCATTGTGGTGGATTCCACGCGTCGCACGCTCCCCGAGGTGGTGGACGAGGTTTTGAGGCATGTTCAGCGCAGGGCAGGGCTGGGGTTTGCGGCCTACGGTTTCTTGCTTTTTTTGGTTCGCTTTTTGGCGCGCCTCATTTATCGCCTTGAGGTGACCGGCTTGGAGAACCTGCCGCGTTCCGGAGGCGTTTTGATCGCTTGCAACCATGTCTCTTTGTTGGATCCCCCGGTGGTGGCGGCCGCCATCGCCTCGATCCGGCGTCCGCACTTTCTTGCCAAGAGGGAAATTTTTTCCTGGCCTCTTTTGGGGCGGCTCTGGAGGCATTTTGGAGCTATCCCCTTGAATCGCACCGCGGCGGATCTGCGAGCGGTGCGCGAAGCCCTGCAGCTTTTGAAAGGTGGAGGCTGTCTCGTCATTTTTCCGGAGGGAACGCGGGGGAGAGGGTCCCGGAGAAAGCATCCCCGGGGCGGGGTGGGTTTTTTGGCGGGAAAGTCCGGGGCTTGCGTCGTTCCCACCCGGGTCATCAATACCGACCGCTGCTTTCGCTTTCGCCGTTTGGAGGTGCGTCTGGGCCGACCCACCTATTTTGAAGGCCGGGACTACCACGGCTTTGCGGCCCGGATCATGGGAGAGGTGGAGGCGCTGGCGTGAGCGACGACAAGGATTCTCCTTCGGGGAATGACATGGAGGAGTGGCTCAATCGTGGGCCTGCGCAGGAAGGCGAGGTCTATGAGAGGCTGCTGCGCCGGGAGGTGGTGGAGGTTGTGGTCGTGGCGGCGGATGAGCGTCAGATTTGGGTGGATTTGGGAATGAAAATGGAAGGGGTGGTGGCCTCAGAGGAGTTCGGGGGGGTCCTGCCTCGCACCGGGGATCGCGTATGGGTGTGTTTGGAGAAGAGGGGCGGCGTGGAAAGGCAGGCGGTGCTTTCCCACCGCCGGGCGAAGGAGATTTTAACCTGGAGGCGGTTGCAGGAGGCCCATCGCCATCACCAGCGCATCTCCGGGACGGTACAGCAGCAGGTCAAGGGGGGGTTTCTGGTGGATGTGGGCTGTCCTGCTTTTTTGCCGGCCTCCCAGGTAGACCAGAAGAGTTTTAGGGTTCCCAAGGATTTTGTGGGGCGTCGGGTGGAGTTTTATGTGTTGGAGCTGGAGTCCTCGAAGAGACGCGGGATCCTCTCCCGAAGAATGGTTCTGGAGGAAGAGAGGGTTGAGCGTTTGAAAGGAGCGCTGGGACGGCTCCGGGTGGGACAGGTTTTGGAGGGTCGGATCAGGGGGTGGGTGGCCTCGGGGGCCTGGGTGGAACTTCCCGCGCAGGGGCCTGGGGTGGAAGGGTTTATTTCCCCGGCGGAGGTTTCCTGGCGGCCGATCCGGAAGCTTGGGGACGTGCTGTCGGTTGGACAGAAGGTTCGCGTTCAGGTGCTGCAATTGGACTCCGGCTCTTTGAGGATTTCTTTGGGGATGAGACAGTTGACGAAACATCCGGCGCAGGAGCTGTCGGAGAAGTATCCTAAGGGCCGCCTCCTGGAAGCCAAGCTGGAGAGGGAGGTTCCCAAGGGCTGGATTGTCTCGGTGAAGGGTGATCCGGGATTTCTCCCTAAGTCCGAGATCCCCTCCGAAATGAATTTGCAACGGGGACAGGCGGTTCAGGCGATCGTTTCTGGGGTGAGCTGGGAAAACTTCGAACTGTTGCTTTCCATCACCAAGTACGAGCGGGCAGAGGAGAAAAAAAAGATCCGTCAGTACCTAAAAGGGGCTCCTCCTTTGACTCTCGCCGATTTCTTTCCAGCGGAGAAGCCGGGGCCCAAGACGGATTGAGGAGGATGGTTTGAAGCGTTCTCGGTGGGTTCGCCTGGGTTGGGTAGCCGCCTTCACGGCGGTCGCGGCGGCCCTTTTCAGTTGGGGACCGCATCGGTCTTCTTTCTTTCCCCGCACGAAGTTTCAGTTCTTGTCTGCCGGGCAGCTCTCTCGCCGCGTGGAAAAGGCCCGGAAGATTTTGGAGGAGGATCCGGAAAACCTAGCCGCCTGGATGGATCTGGGCCTAAGCTATTTCCAATCCGGCAAGGAAACCTACGCCGATGCCATCAACGCCCTGGAACAGGCCCGGGAGTTGGGGGGGGTGGACCCTCGGATCTTTTATTATCTAGGCGTGCTGTACCAGGAGGTGGGACTCTATCAATTTGCCATTCCGGAGTACGAGCGGTTTTTGAGGAACTTTCCGGAGGATCGGGACTCCAGGCTTTTGTTGGCCAAGCTCCTCTACCAGAAGGGAAATCTCTCGCGGGCCGTCGGACATTACGAGCAGCTCTATGTCCTGTATCCTCAGGATGCGATGGTCCTGGAGAATTTGGGGCTGAGCCTCGCTCAGATTGGAGAGGCGGAGCGGGCGGAGGAGATTTTGCAGGCCATGCGTCGCTTGGGACAAGCCTCGGCTCAGCGCGCCAGCTTCTATCTGGCGCGGTTTTATTTGGGAAGAAAGGAGTACCTGAAGTCCCTGGAGTATGCGCATCAGGCGGTGCCCCTCCTCCATGAGGAGGCGCGGGTGTCTGCGGCGCAGGTCTATGAGGTGTTGGCCCAGGCCTACGAGGCGACCGGCGACTTGAAAATGTCGCGGCTTTCCTGGAACAATGTCCTCCGGTATGACCCGAAAAATCTGCAGGCTGTGCGGAAGGCCATTCAGTTGGCGGATCAAGGTTAATTCTTGGGGCCCGGCCTGGCCGAGGGTGGCCGGTTGGGTTTTTGGGGGTTGCCTTGCCTTTCTCTTTTGGAGTCCGCCGTTAGCCCCTCAAGGGTTTGGGAAAAACAAGGTGGTGGAGAAGGATTTTAATTGGAAGATCATCTCCACCGAGCACTTCGATATCTACCACTATGACGCCTCCGAGAAGCTGGTTCCTTACGCGGCGGTTTATCTGGAGGAGGCCTATCGCACCCTGACGGAGGAACTCCACTACCCCCTGGAGGGCAGGACCCCCTTCTTTTTGTTTGCTGACCACAGCGAGTTTGAGCAGAACAACGTGGTCACCGTGGGGGATGGGACGGGGGGCGTGACCGAGGCCTTTAAGAATCGGTTCCTGGTTTTCAACGACGGCTCCCAGGCTTGGCTCCGGGACGTGATTTTCCATGAGTTCACGCATGTGGTGGAGTTTCGCGTCTTAAACGACGGATTTTGGAAGTCCGCCCGGCTTTTGAAGGGTTTCTTTTACCCTCTATGGCTGATGGAGGGTTTGGCGGAACACTCCACGCAGGAGATGGATCAAACCACAGAGGAGATGTACGTGCGGGATGCAGCGACGAGGGAAGGGGGGCTGATTTCCCTGGTCCATCTGCAAAACTTCGGGCATCTCAAGCCCCACCAGATTACCCTGGCCTACAAACAGGGGGCGGCGGCCATGGATTTTCTGGCCCGGGAGTTCGGGGAGGAGAAGCCCGGGCAGATGCTAAAGCTCTTCCGCAGCCGCTTTGAGGCCGGCTCCGTGTTGCAGGAGTTGGTGGGGATGGACCTTTTTGAGTTTGATCGGAAATACCGGGAGTACCTGCAAGACCGCTACGCCCACCAGCTGCGCACCCGGAGCCTTCAGGAGCCCCACGCTTTTGGCCAGGCGGTGACGCGTCCGGAAGGACGGATTCCGGAATTTAACACCAGCCCCGTCTTTAGCCCCGATGGGCGGTCTCTCGGGTATCTTTCCACCCGAGGGGGATTCCCCCCCCAGATCTATTGGGTGGATACCCAAACCGGAAGGAAAAAGAAGGTGCTGGGAAAGTCTTTGAGCCAGGTGGAGACGATTCCCCTCGGAGGCTTTTTTCAGATCTCCCGCAATCTATCCCTTTCTCCGGATGGACGGCAACTGGCTTTTGGGGGCCGGAAAAACCATCGGGACTACCTCTACCTCTATGATCTTCACCAGGAGCGTCTCTCCAGAATTTCTACGGGGAGGGTCCGCAGCGTCTCCTATCCCCATTTTTCTGCGGATGGAACGAGGATTTTTTTCGCGGGCATGACCGAGGTTTTTTCAGACCTCTATGAGCTGGATCTAAAAACCCGTCGGATTAGGGCCTTGACCCAAGATGAGCGAGACGATCGCTCCCCGGCCGTCTCCCCGGACGGACGGACTTTGGTTTACTCCTCGGAAGTTTCCGTGCCGGAGGATCCGGAGCATCCCTTCCAGCGGGACCTCTTCCTTTTGGATCTGGCCTCCGGGAAATCCCAGCGCTTAACCGATCTTCCCCTCAATGAGGAGGACCCCTCCTTTTCCCCGGATGGGCGCCGGGTGCTTTTTGTTTCAGATCGGGATGGGGTCCGGGATCTCTATGAGCTGGATTTGGAAAGTCGGAGGATTCTGAGGCTGACGCGGGTCCTGGGGGGCAACTTCACCCCGCGCTACTCTCCGGATGGAAAGAAAATCGCCTTCAGCTCTTTCCGCCACGGCGGGATTCATATCTATATGGGGGAGCGGGAGCGGTTTCTATCCGAGGAGGCGGCGCAGGAGGCGGCAATGGTTTCTCAGGTCCCTCCACCGCCCCAGGTTTCCATGCCCGGCGCATTGGGAAAAAGAGAGGTTCCGCTCCAGGACCTGCGGGCCTATCGGTTTCAGAGCTCAACCGACCTTTTCCTGCCGGCTCTTTTCTTTTCTTCGGAGGGGGGGCTTTTTTGGTCGCATTACTGGCAATACTCCGACATGCTGGGCAACCACCAGACGCAGACCTTCTTGAGCTACAACTCCGGCAGCGATTTTTTGAGCTACCAGGTAGGCTATCTCTACGCCCGGTTTCGCCCCCAGATTTTCTTCGGGGCTGCCGGAAGAAATGTGACCGACAACTTGACCAGCGACGGCAAGTTTTTCAATGAACGGGTCCATGAGCAGTTTTTGGGCGTGGCCTACCCCCTGGACCGCTTCCATCGGTTGGAGGCCGCTATCAGCTCCGAGTTCAGCCTGCGCCGGTTTAAAGAACCGGTGGATCGGGTCCCCAGTGACGCCCGGATTGCGGGGGCCGCTTTTGTGCGGGACACCTCTGACGGGCGTTATCTGGTCGTCAATAGCGGTTCCCGGCTGCGGGTGAGCTTCGAGAGGGCCTTTACCGGCTTGGGGGGGGATCGGGACTATTGGACGACCCTTCTGCAATGGCAAAAATTTTTTCCCCTCTCCGCGATGAGCTCGGTCGCCTTCCGCTCGATCGGAGGATTGAGCGAAAGGGCGGACCGCCAATTGTTCGGCTTGGGGGGGGTGCGGGGGTTGCGGGGTTTTTCCAGGAGCACCGTGGCCAACGCCGGAAGCCGCTTCTTTCTTGAGACCTTGGAGTATCGCTTTCCTCTGTTTGCCAATCTGGACTATTATATGTGGTACATCTTTCCGGACTTCTACTTTAAGGCGATCAGCGCGGCCGTTTTTACCGATGCGGGATTTGCCTGGGATGACTCCTCGCAGTTCAACCGCCTGCGCTGGGGGGACATCAACCAGTCGGTGGGACTGGGGCTACGGGTCCATACCTTTATCCTGCAAAGTTTCCCGTTTGTCTTGGCCTTTGACTGGGCCAGGCAGATTACCGGGGGGGGAAATATTTTTTATTTTACGCTCGGTCCGACGTTTTAGGTGGACCCGGAGTAAAGTCCGGTAGTCAGTTTTCGGAGGTGGAGAATGGCTAAGAAAGACAGGAAGAGACAACCGGAGGAGCGCGCTCCGGGAAAATCGGCTTCGGAGGTTTCCAAGAGGGGTTGGAGGGTCATCGGGCTGGGCATCGGCCTTCTGGTCGTTGGGTTTTATCTGCTGACCTTCACCGACCCCATGGGGCAGAACTGGGCCAGCCACCTCTCGCCCTTTGTGATTTTGGGAGGCTACGCCGCCATCGCCATCGGTATCCTTCTTCCGGAGAAATCTTCCGCCCAGGCGTCCTCTACGCCGCATCCCTAGCACCGGAAACCTCTGGGCCAAAGGTCCTAGATGAGATATAGGACTTTTGGTCCTATTTTTTGCTAGACTTTTGGGGTCGAGCAACCGCCGCCCATTCGTTTTGCAAAGGCCGGATGCCGGTGCGAGTGGGTGGGGGATTGAAATACCGAAAGATAAGGGGGGTGCTATGCGACATGCTAGGTGGGGGAGCATGGTCCTGACGGTCGCGCTGGCGCAGATGCTGTGGGGGTCTGTGACAGCTTGGGCTGCGCACAAGAGGTTCATTGTCGTGTTCCAGCCAGGCACGGAGCTGGAACTCCAGAAAAGGGTCATTGAGCAGTCCGGAGGGGAGGCCTTGGAGGTCCTGGGTATGATCCATGCCCGGGTGGCTCTCTTCCCTGAGCAAGAAGCCAAAAAGGCCGTTCGGACGCTGATGGGCCGAAAAGGCTTGCTGGGGGTGTGAGGACCGAAGGGGGGAGAGGGTGTGGTGCTGCGGGTGGAAGAGGATCTTTACCAGAAATGGATCGAGGAGACCCCTTCCTGGCCGGAGCTTCCCTCCTTGGAATCTATATTGAGTAGGCTGCAAGACTCTAAGTTTGTGGGTTCTTCTGAGGCGCAAGCAGAAGACCCGGAAGGGTCCAAATACCCGTGGGGCATTGAACGGGTCCAGGCCCCGTCCGCCTGGGCGGTCACGCGGGGCGCAGGGGTCAAGGTCTGCGTGGTGGACACCGGGGTGGACGGCAACCACCAGGACCTTCGGGTCCTGGGGGGATATAACTCCATTGATCCGGCGGCCTCCTGGCAGGATGACCATGGCCACGGCACCCATGTTTCCGGAACCATCGCCGCCAAGGACAACGGCGTGGACTCCAACGGCCTGGAGGTGGTGGGAGTGGCGCCGGAGGCGGCGATTTATGCGGTCAAGGTTTTGGACAGCGGGGGCTCCGGAACCTACTCGGACGTCATCGAAGGGATTGAGTGGTGCGTGAAAAACCGGATGGATGTGGTCAGCATGAGCCTGGGGGCCTCACGAGGCACCCCGGCCCTGGAAGACATCGTCCGGGCGGCCCATGCAGCGGGAGTGGTGCTGGTGGCCGCAGCCGGCAACTCCGGAGGCGCGGTCGGCTACCCTGCGAAATATTCCGAGGTCATCGCCATCTCCGCCAGCGATATTCTCAATAAGGCCGCCAGCTTTACCAGCCGGGGGCCTGAGGTGGAGTATATCGCGCCGGGGGTATCGGTTCCCTCGACCTATCTGGGAGGCGGATATCAGAGCCTTTCCGGAACCTCCATGGCCTGCCCGCACGTTTCCGGATTGGCTGCCTTGGCCATCTCCAGGGGAGCTCGGGGACCTTCTGGCGTTCGGACAGCTTTGACTGCCGCAGCGCAGAGCCTGGGATTGGACCGCAACCTGGAAGGCAACGGCCTGGTAAACGCCGCCAAGCTGGTGGGGGCGGAAGAAATTGCCTTGAAGTAAGTCCGCAACTTAAAGACGCAAGAAAACAAGACCCTTCGAGGTATGGTCGGAGGGTCTTGTTTTTTACCCATTCCTCCAACAGCTATGGGCTGGGAACTTTTTGTAACCCGCGTCGCTTTACCCAGCCTTCATCTTTTAAGTTCTGGAGCCTTCTGGGACTTTGGGCCTAGAGGGTATAGGACTAAGGGCCCACTTTTCCAGTGGGTCTTTTTTTCACTTTTTTCTGCCCCAGTGACCCATGTGGATTCTTTGGTCCCATGGTACAATTCCACTAGATGGAGTTGAGATGCGAAGTCTTAAGGAGGGGAAGCCGATGAGAACGACCAAGATGAGTTCATGGATAGTGGGCGTTTTTTTCTTTTTGATCGCCAGTTCGGTGAGCGCCGGTTATGAGCAGGACGATATACGCGTACGTCCGGAGCCAGCGTGTAAGGGGCTTTCTGGGAGGTTTCTAACGTTGTGTGAGGGAGAGCCAGTTTATGCGGCTACACCTGGGGGGGTTGTTGCGCTTTACCCGACGGACGGCTCTTATTACACCGGGGATGGGTGGTGGAGGGTGTATGTTCCTATTGGGGAATTGGGCCGTAGTTGGAGGTCATCCAGGAACGGGTTTACGATGCAGGGGCCAGTAGAATACTGGATCGTTAGAACCTGGACGGATGGTGGATTGGTTGCGCAGAGGGTGGAGAATTCCAGAGGGATCGTGGGGGTGGAAGAGGATGCTCAAACGGGCAAGGCAGTCGTTTATATTGTTCATCCTGCGGTGAGTGCGGTAAGCGTGTATGGGGACGTGGAGTATGGAACTGCCTGGAAGGCTTATACAAGTCAGCAGCTGGTGCAGGAGCTCCTAGAGAGGGTGAATAAGGAAATATCGAGGGGGCATCGTGCTTTCGGGGAGGACAAGACGGTTATTGCTGGGGGGCCGGGGGAGCCCTAACCTTGGATGCTGAGGGCCGGAGGTAAGGTGTTTTGAGAGGCGTGGAAAGCCGCCAACCTTCCGGGGGTTTTAGGGAAATAGCGAGACTAGGAGAGAAAAGGATTTGAGACTTGGCAATCTTTTTAATTGGTTCTTTTAGAAAAGCGTAATTTATTGACCAAGACCATCGGTTTTCGATGGTCTTTTTTATTTCCGGGAGATTTTTCAAGATTCTTGATTTATTTCGTTTTCCGCCCTTTCGGTGTTCCCGGAATTTGGCAACTTCCGGAGCTTCTGGGAGGAGCCGGTTCCATGGTCTTTTTGGTTCCCGTGGGATCTTCCTAAATTTGCCCACTTTTTTGGAATTTTGATCCGCCGGCCCTCCCTTGTCTTTTCCTATCTCCAAAAAATCCAGCTAAAAGTTGCCAATTTTTCTAGATAGTTTTTGAGTGTTTTTTGTCTGGATCCAAAGTTCCTTTTGGCCCCTCCTGGGTTTTTAGAGCTCTAAAAACGCCTGCCTGATTTGGCAACTTTTGGCAGATCCGGCCAGGCCCCTTTTCATGGTTTTTCGGGTGTCCGAAAAATGCTTTTAAACTTTCCAACTTTTTAGTCTCCCATTTTCCGCATTTTTCAGAGATTTTTTCATTTTCAATTTCCTTCCGGCCTCCGGCCGGCGTGGATTGTAGAAAGCAGTGTTTTTTGCGTTATTTTTGACTGCTAACTTTGAAAACTTAAACGTCTGCATTATTGACCGATGGAAATTGAAATTCTACGTGGTATTTTCTATGCTTTCCTCCTTGATTTTCTATGCCTCCGACTGCGCGAGAGCTATGTTGTTTAAGTAACATAATATTTATTATCAATAGTAACTATCTTCGGGGGAAGGGAATGTCGAGGGCTGCGAGGGTACCCGTCGAGGCCCCCTCGCGCTCGAGGCTTACTGGGTTGAGGCCTTCAGTGTGCCGGCGGAGCAGTTCCGCCCCTGGCGGGCTGCCGTACCCGGAGCTTTGCGGGGGGTATTAGAGGAGTTGGGATAGGGTCCTGGCGAGGTCCAGGGCTTTGTTTTTTCCGGAAAGTGTCAGTTCGTAGCGTCGGCCCCGGCGGCTTCCGGAGGCCAAAATTTCGCCTTTTTGGACGGTTTTTTGGAGGATTCTGTCAATTCTTTGGACTGGGTAGCCGGAGGTTCGTAGCCATTTGGCCAACTGAAAGGCGGTAGGTTGATTGTTCTTTAAAATGGTTCCGGAGCCCCCCAAAAGGACGAGGCTGGCATCCGAAACACCATATTCCTTGGGAAGCTTCCCCCGGAGAGCGATGCCCTTGCCCCCCTCCTGGATGGCTTTGTGCCAGAGGGGATCCTCTCCGGGGAGATCTTTTTGGGCCTCTGATCCGGTGGTCCTTTGGGCCGAGGCCCAGTGGGCCGAGGCGGAGAAATTTTTGGTAAAGCACTCTCTTTCTTGTCGAATGAACTCCTCCGGCCCCTCCAGCTCGATTTCGGCCCCGGAAGGCAGTTTGAGTTTTAGGCGCATCGTGTTTTCCGTTGGATATGATAATATATATGGCCAATTTTTGTCAAGAAAATTATTTTTAAGTCAATTTATTTCTGGATTAGGGTAAATCGGACTTCAGAGATG
>JACQJP010000020.1 GCA_016204975.1 Elusimicrobiota bacterium | reverse complement strand
TGCGCGCTACGCTACTTTGGCTTGACACTGCGCGCTACGCTACGTGCTGCGGCACACCCGCTTCTGCGATGCCAAGATCTTCGCGCAGAGAGGTGATGGTTGCCGGGAAGATCCGCCCGGGGTTAGCTCCCCGAAACCGGACCCTCAAAAAATGCTCGGTGAGGCCTTCCCATTCTCCCTCGGCTTGGCATTCCTCCAGGAGGAGCTCCCTCATCTTTCCCACAGAGCTTTGGGCGAAACGGTGGCGCAGCTGCCGGTCCAGCCGGCGCAACTGCGCGGCCCGCGCTTGGAGCAGATTCTCGGGCGGCGTGGGAAAGGCGCGGAAGGCTTCGGTTTCCGGACGGGGAGAGTATCGAAAGACGTGTAGTCCGCTGAAGTCCATTTGTCGCAGGAAAAGCCGGGTGGACTTAAACGCCTCCTCGTCTTCCCCCGGAAACCCCACCATCACGTCGGTAAAGATGCCGGCCTCGGGATCTACTCTGCGCAACGCCTCCAGACGTTTGGCGTAGAAGGCGACAGTGTACCAACGGCGCATCCGCTTCAGGACCTGATCCGCACCGGATTGGAGGGGTAGATGGAAGGAGGGGCAGAATCTTTTGGGATATCTTTGAAGAAGTTCGAGGAGGCGATCGGTTAAATCGGTGATCTCCAAGGAAGAGAGTCGGACGCGGAAGGCGCCGGGAAGGTTCAGAACCTTCTCCAGGAGCCGGACCAGATCCAGGCGGGTTCCATCGGGTAGGTCGTCGAGGTAACGTCCGAGGCGGACCCCACAGAAGACGATTTCCCGGACTCCTTGCTCCAGCAGTCCCCGCACCTCCGCCAAAATTTCCGAAGAGGTCCGGTGTGACATTTGGGGCCGAACCTTGGGAATGATGCAGTAGGCGCAGCGCATATTGCAGCCGTCCTGGATCTTGATAAATGCCCGGGAGCGTCCCGCAAAGCCCTGGATGCGGGGAGGGTCCGGGGTAACCGTACAGCCCAACAGGGCCGGGAGATTCTGCTTTTGATGGTTGTGGACAATCCAGGCGTCCGGAAAGGCGCGGAGGATCTCCTCGGGTGCGCGGGTTGCATAGCAGCCGGTGAGGACCAGGCGAATGAGGGGATTGAGCCGTCTTACGCGCCGCAGAAACCGGAGAGCTTTCCGGTCGGCCTCGCGAGTGACGGAGCAGGTGTTGACCAGGCAAAGATCCGCTTCCCGGCAGTCCGTCGTGGCCTGGGTGGCTCCGCGTCGCAACAGAGCCGTGCGCAGGGCCTCTGTTTCATACTGGTTGACTCGACAACCGAACGTGTAAAAGAGAATTTTCATCTACTCCTTGCGGCTCAGGGAGGCGGCGTCAAGCATGGGTGTGGAGGAGCAGAGCCATGGCCACCAGGGCCGCGAGCTCAGTACGCAGATTGTAGGGGCCTAAGGAAAATGTCCGCCCCCCTGCAGCGCGTATCCTGCCAATCTCCGCATCAGAAAAGCCGCCTTCCGGCCCAATGAAGAGATGGATGGGGGTAGAGACATCTTTTGGCAACAGGGCTCGCCAGGAGGTTCGAGTCTCCTTCTCCCAGGCTGCCAGGAGGACCCCACCCACTTGGGCGCGGTGGAGAGCTTCCGGGAGACTCTGGAGATCTTCGAGGGCGGGTCGCTCGGCGCGATTGCAGCGCTTACAGGCTTGAAGCAGAAGAGAGTCCCAGCGCTTCTTCTTTTGGTTGAAGGAGGCGGCCTCCGGACGCCGAATGGAGCGTTCCATGAGAACGGGGATAAAGGCCTGAGCTCCCAGTTCGCAGCCCGCCTCCAGCACAAACTCCCATTTCTTGGCCTTGCCCAGACCCCAATAGAGCCGGATCGGCCTGGCCGGGCGGGGGGCCTCCAGGGAATTCAAGAGGCGACCCTGGATTTTATTTCCGACCCACCTTTCAAAGCGAGCCAGGTAGCGTCCCCCCTCTCCGTCAAAGAGCTGGAGTAGGTCCAGGGGTTTGAGTCTTCTGGAAGAGCCGGCATGGGAACTTTCAGAGGGATCCAGGAGAAAGGTACCGGAGCGAAGGGCTCCTTTGGAAACAAAGAACTGGGGCATCGTCCAAAAGAGATGGTGGGGTCAACCCTTGAATGCCCGCTTGAAGAATCCCCGGGGGGAGGAAGATTCCTCTTCCCCTAAGGTTTTGGAAAATTCCTGAAGCAGCTCCCTTTGACGTTCGGTGAGATCTTGGGGAATCTCCACTAGGATCTTGACCATGAGGTCCCCGTAGCCGCGTCTTTGAAGCCGCGGCATGCCCATCTCTCGCACGCGAAACACCGTGCCGCTCTGGGTTCCGGCGGGAACCTTGATCTTAGCTTTTTCCTGGTTCAAGGTGGCTATCTCCAGGAGGGTTCCCAAGGCGGCATGGGGAAAGGAGATTTTTTTCTCGATGAGCAGGTCATCCTCCAGGCGCTCGAAGGTAGGGTGGCGCCGGATCTGGACCAGGACATAGAGGTCCCCCGGAGGAGCTCCAAAACCTCCCACCTCCCCTTCCCCGGCGATTCTCAGCGAGGTCCCCTCCCGGATTCCGGGAGGAACCCGCACCTTGAGCTCCGCGCGGCGCCGCACCTTGCCGTTACCCTGACAACGGGAACAGGGGTTTTCGATGATCTGCCCCTCCCCCTGGCATCGGTTGCAGGTTTGGGTCAGTGAGAAAAAACCCTGGGCATACTGGATCCTTCCGCTGCCCCGGCAGGTGGAACATCGCTTGAGCCCGGTCCCCGCCTTGGCCCCCGTTCCCCCGCAGGCCTCGCAGGCTTGGACCCGCTCAAATTGAAGAGGCGCCTGGGTTCCATGGTAGGCTTCCTCCAAAGAGATGGAGAGATCATAACGCAGGTCCGCCCCCTTGCGAAGGCGCGAGGCGCGCCGCCTGCCTCCCCCTTCCCCCCCGAAGAAATTTTCGAAAATATCTCCGAAGATATCTCCCAGGCCTGCCCCCACGTCTCCAAAGGGATTGCCTCCGGCGAAACCGGGTCCCGTGCCGACCGTGCCAAACTGATCGTACTGGGCTTTTTTCTGGGGGTCGGACAAGACCTGGTAAGCCTCGTTGAGCTCCTTGAATTTCTCTTCGGCAGAGGCATCTCCGGGGTTTTTATCCGGGTGGTACCTGAGGGCCAGCTTGCGGTAGGCCTGTTTGATCTCCTCGGTCGTGGCGGTGCGGGGAACGCTGAGGGTGGAGTAATAATCTCTAGGCATTCGAAGTCAGAACCGACTTACTTTCCTTCCCGTTTTTCTTCATCCACGATCTCGGCATCCACCACCTCGCCTTTCTTTTCTTTCTCGCGATTGTTGTCGGAGGTTGCGGTTTGCTCCTTGGTTTGGTTCGAGGACTCCTGGGCGCTTTTGTAAATGACCTCCGCCAATTTGTGGGAACTCTTCAGGAGTTGGTCTCTGGCCTCTCTCAGCTTCTGGGGATCAGCGGCGTCCTGCTGGAGGATTTGCTTGGCCTCATTAAGTGCTCGCTCAAGCTCCAACCGATCTTCCTGGGGGATTTGGCCTCCGTGCTCCTTTAAGGCCTTTTCGGTGGCATAGAGCGTGGAGTCCAGCTCATTTTTGGCCTCCACCGACTCCTTGCGCTTCGAGTCCTCCTCGGCAAATCGCTCCGCCTCTTGGATATATTTTTCCACCTCCTCCTTCTTCAGCTTATTGGGGGCGCTCACCCGAATGGACTGTTCCTTGTGGGTGCCCAGGTCCTTGGCGGTGACGTTCAAGATGCCGTTGGCGTCGATGTCGAAGGTGACCTCGATTTGGGGAATTCCCCGAGGGGCGGGAGGGATCCCAATAAGATCGAATTTACCGAGGGAAACATTGTCTTTGACCATGGGGCGCTCTCCCTGCAGAACATGGACGGTGACCGCAGGCTGGTTGTCTGAAGCGGTGGAGAATATCTGCGATTTGCGCACGGGGATGGTGGTGTTTCGCTCGATAAGTTTGGTGAACACCCCTCCGAGCGTTTCAATCCCCAAAGAGAGCGGTGTGACATCCAACAGTAGAACATCCTTGATCTCCCCGGTCAGGACCGCCGCTTGGATAGCCGCCCCGGTGGCCACGCATTCCATGGGGTCCACGCCGTGTTCCACTTTTCTGCCCACATACTCCTCCACGAAGCGCTGCACCGCCGGCATGCGCGTGGGACCTCCCACCAAGATAATCCGCGTCACAGTCGAAGTCTTAAGGTTTGCGTCCGTCAAGGCCTGCTCCATAGAGTGCCGGCACCTCACGATCAAGGGTTCGACCAGCGCCTCCAGCTTGGCCCGGGAAAATTTCATGGTCAGATGCTTGGGACCGGAGGAGTCAGCGGAAATGAACGGAAGATTGAGATCCGTCTCCAGGACGCTGGAAAGTTCGATTTTTGCCTTCTCGGCCGCCTCCCGAATGCGCTGCATGGCCATGGGGTCCTTTTTGAGATCGATTCCATTTTCCCGTTTAAACTCCTGGGTAATGAAATCCACCAGGGTATTGTCCATGTCGGTACCCCCCAGCTGAGTGTCGCCGGAGGTAGAGAGGACCTCAAAAACACCCTTACCGAAATCCATCAGGGTGACGTCCAAGGTGCCGCCCCCCAGGTCAAAAACGAGTATTTTTTCTTCCTTGTTTTTCTTGTCGATCCCGTAGGCTAGGCAGGCGGCGGTGGGCTCATTGACGATGCGTACCACCTCCAAGCCTGCGATCCTGCCGGCGTCTTTGGTGGCCTGGCGTTGGTTGTCGTTAAAATAAGCAGGGGCCGTGATCACCGCCTTCTCCACTTTTTCCCCCAGAAACGCCTCCGCATCCCGCTTCACCTTTTGCAGGACAAAGGCCGAGAGCTGCTGCGGGGTATACTCCTTTTCGTGGATCCGATATTTAAAGTCCGTTCCCATCTTTCGTTTGAAAGCGGTTACGGTTCCCTCTGGATTGGCCACCGCTTGCCTGCGGGCAGGCTCTCCCACCAGAAGCTGGCCCTCCTTGCCGAAGGCCACATAGGAAGGGAAGGCCTTGCCTCCCACGGTCGTTCCCTCGGCAGATGGGACGATGGTGGCTCGCCCCCCCTCCATCACCGAGGCGGCCGAGTTTGAGGTTCCCAGATCGATTCCGATAATTTTTGACATAGATTCCTCCTGGCACGTTGGCACCCAAAGCGCTGTGCAGGGTGCCGATTATTTTTCCGGCAGGATCGAAGCGATTTTCACCCGAGCGGGCCGAACCAGCTCGCCTCGAAACGTGAAGCCGCACTGCACCTCTTCCAGAATCGTGCCTTCCGGATGCTGCGGGGTGTACAGGCGCTCTACCGCTTCGTGATGGGCAGGGTCAAAGGAGCGGCCCATCACCTCCATCTTTTCAACGCCCTCCTCGGCGAGCCTCCTAAGAAACTCCTGGTAACAGAGCCGCAAACCATCGGTCAGGCTCTTGGAGTTGGAGTGGTGCTGCGCCTGCCGCAGGGCCTGTTCGATTAAGTCATGAAAATGCAGCACCGAAAGCCAAGCGCTCAGCTTGGCCCGTTGAAAAATCTGTTCCTTTTCACGGTCCGTTCTCTTCCGAAAGTTCTCAAACTCCGCCTTCAGGCGCAGCAATTGATCGAAGTATTGCTGTGACTGCGCCTTTTGTTCCTCCAAGGCTTTCTGGAGGGAGTCCCCGGGGGCTTTCTGCTGGGGCTGGTCGGATTTTATTTGTGGGTCTTTTTGTTCCATTTCTCCAGTGCCTTGTTCAGGACCTGGCTGACGTAGTTGACCAAGGAGGTCATTCGGGAGTACTCCATGTTTTTCGGCCCCAGGATTCCCAAAAGACCGACCGTCTTCTCCGCAGTGCGGTAGGTGGAGGCCACTAGGCTTAAGTTTTGAAGCTCCGGAAGAGGATTCTCCGAACCGATCTTCACCCGGATCGATTTTTGGCTCTTTTCCCCCTCCATCTCCCGAGTGAGCCAGCGGGTCAGGCGGCGCTTCTCCTCCATAATCTGAATCAGAGACCTGGCTTCTTTTTGGTCGGAGAAGTCGGGCAGGGAAAGGATGTTGCCGGTTCCTTCCATGTAGACCTCGTCGCTTTCCGAAATCCTCAGGGCGTCTTTGGCCAGTTTCCGGGCCAGCTCGCCCATTTCCACAAATTCTCTTTCCAATGCCTCGGTTTGATGCAGGATCTGGGACCGGACTTGGGAAAGCGATTGCCCTTGGAACTTTTCACTCAGGAAGCGATTAAAGGCATGGAGGCGGTTTTTGGAAAGCTCGATGGGGTATTCTAAGACCTTATGGTGGACGCTTCCGGCAGTGGTGATAAGGACGGCGACGAAGCGATGGGGGGCGAGAGGCAAAATCTGCAAGTGTTGTATCACAGCGCTCTCCGGCTTAGGAAGCAGGACAAACCCCGCGTAGTGCGAGATGCCGGAAAGCATCCGGGAGGTGCGCAGCAGAAGATTGTCCAACTCCTCGATCTGCTCCTGATATTCCCTCTCGATCTTCTCCCGTTCCTGGGCCGCCAGCCGCTGGATCTCCATGATGTAATCCACATAGAAGCGGTAGCCCTTGTCTGTGGGGATGCGGCCGGATGAGGCGTGGGGCTGGGCGAGGTATCCGTCTCCTTCCAGCTCCGCCAGGATGTGGCGGACGGTGGCGCTGGAAAGCTCCTGTGACAGGTGCTGGGTGACAGCCTGGGAACCCACCGGAGCTCCGCTTTTGACGTATTGATGGATCAGGATATCCAGGATGGCCCGCTTGCGCTCATGGGCAACCTCGGGGTCTAATGTACGCATGGGGATAGGATTATTAGCACTCAAATTGTCCGAGTGCTAATATTATATCCGAAGCTCCCACAGGTGTCAAGGCGCCGAATCAGGCGCGGGTGAGGTGTGGGTGGAGCGGAAACGCTGCCAGTCGGCCAGGGTGTCGATGTCCCATAGGGTGGGAAGAAGTCCGTAAGAGAGATTCCCGGCTTTCAATTGGAAGAGGGTTTGTTGCAGGACCTGTTCCGTTGACCAGGAGATGCCGCGAAAGATTTTCGGATAGAGGTGGTCCAGGCCGATGAGGTAGTATCCCCCGTCCTCTGCGGGTCCTAAAACTACGTTCTTTTTTTTGAGAAGCCGGAAGGCGCGCCGAAGGGTCGCGCAAGAGAGCTGGGGCGCATCGGAGCCGATGGCTACGGCGGCCCGGGCCCCGTGTTGAAAGGCCTTCCCGAAAGCGTGGCGCAGGCGCTCCCCCAAGTCTTTCCCACGCTGCCTAAAGAATCGGGTCGGATGGGGGGTCATCCAGGAGGGGTCCGGGTAGTCTGGGGAAGATTCATAGGCGACCCAAAGATCTACCGAAGGGGTCAGCCCTCCGGCGGCTCGGATGCAGATGCGGGCCATCTCTTGATAGATCCTAGCGGCCCTCACCTTTCCGGTTTCTTTCGCCAAACGGGTTTTCACCCGCCCTGGAACGGGAGCCTTCGCAAAGAAAAGAAGCACCTCAAGGGGAGGTTTGATCGTAGTAACGTCTCCAGAGCCTTTCCGGAGACTCCCCCATCAGGTACCGGCACAAGAACCAGTAGTTGAGGAGGGTATTTCGGAAGGGGCCTCGATGCCGGTAGCGTCTGGAAGAGGATCGGACGGCCTGAGGCAGAAGGGCGATCCGGCCCAAACGCCGAATCCTGCGCAGGATATCCACGTCCTCCAGGAGCGGAATGTGGAAATAGCCGCCGCAACGCTCATAGGTTTCTCTGGAGAGGCTTAGGCCCTGGTCTCCATAGGGAAGACCCAGAGCCCGCGTCCGCAATCGGATGCCGCCGGAAATGAGGCGGGTCCTCCAGTGCGGCGGGTCATACTCCAGATGGAAAACGCAGGCCACGGTCTGAGGGGGCGGGTCTCGCCAGAACCGGAGCAGAACCTCCCCCCAGTTTTTTGGGGGAAGGGTATCGGCATGCAGGATGAAGAGGTGCTTTCCGGAGGAGGCGCGAACGGCGCAATCCAGCTGGAGACCGCGGTTGGGAACACAGGTAAGCAGGAGCCGGTCCGCCAGTTTTCGGGCCAGAGCTTGGGTGCCGTCGCAACTGGAGGCATCCGAGATGAGAATCTCCGTTTTTTTCGGGGCCCCTGCGCGGACCGCCTGCAGGGTATTTTCTAAATGCGCCTGAACGTTCCAGGTGGGCAGGATGACCGAAAAATCCATTTAGCACCCTTCGCAGAGCTTCGGGTACCCGTCGGGGGTCCTCCCGAGGGACCCAGCGTACTAGACAAACACCTCAAAAATCCTGTTGCCCAGCAGAACCCCTCGCTCGGTCAGGAGGAGGTTTCCCCCCTTGCGTCGTAAAAGTCCCCGTTCCAAGAAGAGCCTCAAAGGCTCCCCAAAGTGATGCTCCAGCTCCGGCGACCAGGCGATTCCCTCCATCCTCCGCAGACCGAGAAGGGCCGTCTCTCCCAGTTTCTTTCTTCCCGAAAGTTCCGGATCGGGAAGACCGGGGGCCTCTCCGGCCTCGATGGCCGCGCAGTACTCGGGAATCTTTCGGAGGTTCGTCCGCCTTTTGCCGCCTAGGTAAGAACTGGAGGAACAGCCGATGCCCAGGTACTCCTCATCAGACCAGTAGAGGAGGTTGTGCCGGCACTCCATACCTGGTCGGGCAAAGTTGGAGATCTCATAATGACGGTAGCCTGAAGATTTTAACACCTTCACCGCCCAGGTGTACATCCGGGCCCCCAGGTCCTCATCGGCCGTGATCCCGCGCTTTTGAAACAAGGTTCTATCTTCCACCTGCAGGCTGTAGAGGGAGAGGTGTTCGGGCTCCAGCTCCAAGACGCTCTCCAGTGTGCATTTCCAATCCGCTAGGGTCTGCCGGGGGAGGGCAAACATCAAGTCCACGTTGATGTTTTCCCAACCAACTTCCCTGGCCGAGGTATAGGCGCGAAGAAAATCTCTCCAGTCGTGCTGGCGTCCCAAAAGCCGCAGAAGATGATCCTGACGGGCCTGAAGACCCAGGCTCAAACGGTTGAGGCCCTTCTCGCGTAGCAGAGCCAACCTCTCAGAAGTGGCGCTTTCCGGATTGGCTTCGCAAGAGCTCTCCAAAAGCTGAGGGAGGGAATCGAGGCGCTGGAAGAGAAAGCCTAGTAGAAACCCCAGATGCTCCAAGGAAAGTAGAGTAGGGGTTCCGCCGCCGATATAGAGGGTTTGAAACTCCAGGGAGGCTGCTCCCTCCAGCTCCCGCCGCAGCGCCCGGAGGTAGCGCGGCACCGACGCCTCCTGATGGGCGTAGGCCGCGAAATCACAGAAGTGGCACTTGACCGAACAGAAGGGGATGTGAACGTAGAGACCGCGTGCCATGCATCAGGAATCTAACTTTTTTCGCAGGAACGGCGTGAGGATGTCGATGGGCAGCGGAAAGATAATTGTAGAGTTGTGTTCGCCGGCGATGTCGTTCAGGGTCTGGAGAAACCGCAAAAGAATCGAGGAGGGATCCCGCGAGAGGATGGTGGCCGCCTGAGCCAGTTTTTCCGAGGCCTGCAGCTCGCCCTCGGCATGGATCACCTTCGCCCTTCTTTCCCGTTCCGCCTCCGCCTGCTTGGCCATGGCCCGCTGCATCTCCTGAGGCAGGTCCACATGCTTCATCTCGACGTTGGAGACCTTAATGCCCCAGGGATCGGTCTGACGGTCCAGTATCACCTGGAGGTCATGGTTGATTTTTTCTCTATTGGCCAGCAGATCGTCCAACTCCGCCTGACCCAGGATGCTGCGCAGAGTGGTTTGGGCGAGCTGTCCCGTGGCGTAAAGAAAGTTCTCCACCTCCAGGACCGAGCGCTGCGGGTCAATGACGCGAAAGTAGAGGACGGCGTTGACCTTGACGGAGACATTGTCCCGGGTGATGATGTCCTGCGGAGGGACATCCAGAACCACCGTGCGCAGACTGATGCGCACCATACTTTGGATGCCCGGAATGACCAGGATGAGGCCCGGGCCCTTCACCTTCCAGAAGCGACCCAGATTAAAAACGACCCCTCGCTCATATTCATTCAAGACCTTGATGCTGCTAAAGATCAGGACGATGACGATGAGCAGAAGCGGGGACATACCAAACAAGTTGAATGGACTCATTGAGAGAACCTCCTATGATTATTTTCTGCGTACGGTAAGAGTCAATCCCTCCACCCGTACGACCGCAACCGGCGTTCCTTTCGGGAGCGCAGCGTCCAGCGCGCGGGCTTTCCAGATCTCGCCGTGGATGAAGACTGAGCCGTCGGTTTCCGGGGCCAGATCCGTCTCGGCGATCCCCGCCAGGCCCAGCATACCTTCCTCGCCCGTGGTCGGTTTGCGGCGGTGGGCGCTCCAAGCCATCCAGGCCAAAGCGGCGGTCAGCGCCAACAGGCCCGCCAGGGTTGTCAGCACGGTGCTTAAAGAGAGCCCGATCCCGGAAACCTGAGGGGCCCGGAACAGGAATGTGCTGCCCAGCAACACCGAGGCCGCCCCGCCGAGGCTGAGGAGGCCGTAGCTGATGATCTTGATCTCCAGGATAAAAAGGAGCAGGCCCAGTAAGATCAGGACGACGCCTGCAAAATTGGCGGAGAGCGTCTGGAAGGAATAGAAGGCCAACACCATGGAAACCACCCCCACTACGCCGGGAAGAATCAGCCCCGGGCTGTAGAGCTCGATGAACAACCCGGCCGCACCCAGGCTCATCAGGAGCATGGCAACGTTGGGATCGGCAATGACGGCAAGAAACCTCTGCCGGCCCGACATCGCTACGGGAACCGTGGCAGCCTGTTGGGTTTGCAGGACTTTTCCCTTAAGAGCCTGCACCCGGCGCCCATGCAGCTGATTTAAAAGGTCCGTGAAATCGCGGGCCACAACGTCCACCACCTTCTTTTGGAGAGCCTGCTCCGCAGTGAGGGACCGGCTTTCCGTGACCGCCTTTTCGGCGAAATCCACATCGCGCCCCCTTTCAGCCGCGATGGACTTGAGATAGCTGGCGGCATCATTGACCACCTTCTCCTCCATGGTCCGGTCGGTTTTTTCCTTCTCCTTGCCGACTTGTGGGATGCCTCCGATCATCACCGGGTGGGCCGCCCCGATATTGGTGCCGGGAGCCATGGCGGCAAAGTGGGCGGCGTAAGCGATGAACACCCCGGCTGAGGCGGCCCGGGCGCCGGAGGGGGACACATAGACCGCCACCGGCACCGAGGCGTTCAGAATGGCCTTGACGATCTCCCGCATGGAGGGGTCCAGGCCGCCGGGGGTGTCCAGCTCGATCACCAAAAGCTCCGCCCCTTGTTGCTGGGCCTGATCCAGCGCCTGGATCAAAAATTCTGCAGCCACCGGGGTGATGAGGCCCGCATACCGCGCCGAATAGATCTGTCTCCCCCGCGCCGATGCCTGG
This sequence comes from Elusimicrobiota bacterium, assembly GCA_016204975.1. GTDB lineage: Bacteria > Elusimicrobiota > Elusimicrobia > JACQJP01 > JACQJP01 > JACQJP01. Next base: position 41,513 of record JACQJP010000020.1, on the reverse strand, counting down.
GAAAAGGAGAGGAGGGAAAACAACAGGGCTCCACCAAGGATTCGTAGCACCTTAGTCAAGGCTCCCCATCCTGGAAGGAGGCCAGTAAATAAACCAGGCCTTTCCCTTAAGATACTCCTCCGAAACCGCCCCCCAGAAGCGGGAGTCGCAGGAGCGATCCCGGTTGTCTCCCATCACAAAGTAGCTTTGGGGAGGCACGGTGACCGGCCCAAAGCTGTCCCGCATCACCTCTCCCAGGGTTTTATCCAGTATACGTTTTTTCCAAAGCTCCTGATACTGCCCGGGGGTGAGGGAGTGCCGAACCGGAGGAGCTCGATAGGGGTCTACGTACTGCGCATAGGTCTCGGCTCCCAGGGGTTGGCCGTCAATGAGAATTTGACCGGAACGAATTTGAACCTGCTCTCCGGGTACCCCGATGACTCGCTTGATGAAGTCCTTGCCGTGCTGGCGGCTTCCGCAGTGCATTTCCTCCTGGTCCTCTGTGGGAAAACGGAAGACGATGATATCCCCCCGCTCCACCTTTTGCCAAGGCCACACCCGCCGGTGGCTGAAGGGAATTCGGAGGCCGTAGAGAAATTTATTGACGAAGAGGTGATCTCCCTCCAGAAGCGTAGAACGCATGGAACCGGAGGGAATCTTGAAGGCCTGCAACACAAAGTACATCAGGAAGGCGGCCAAAAGCAGGGCGGAAAAAGCCGTCTCGGCCCATTCCAGGTCCGTGCCCAGGGTTTTTTCCTGAACCTGGGAGTCTCTGGTTCTCAGCAGGGAGCGCAGGACTCCCCAGATCCCCCCCAGTGCAGCAGCGGTCCATACCCAGGTCAGGGAAGGCTCCCCTTCTCGAGTACTGGCGGAGAGGATATTGGCCAGTAGGGCCAGGGCCCCCGCGCAGAAAGAAGCATGGAAGAGGCAGAAGAGCCAACGGCTCCGGCGCTCGGACCTCAGATATCTCCGCAAGGCCCCGCCGTAGGCGCCCATCCCCAGGCCGATCAAAAAGAGCTTATATTCCATTAGGTGTGAAGCTTGAGGATGGCCAGGAAGGCTTCCTGCGGAAGCTCCACCTTCCCTACCTGCTTCATCCTCTTACGCCCTTCTTTTTGCTTTTCCAGGAGTTTTCTTTTGCGGGTCACATCTCCCCCGTAGCATTTAGCCAGCACATCCTTTCGAAGGGCCGGAATGGTCTCCCTGGCGATGACGCGCCCGGCGATCTTTCCTTGAATGGGAACTTCAAAATACTGTCTGGGAATCAGCTCCTTGAGTTTTTCCACCAGCTCTCGGGCCCGCAGATAGGCCTTCTCCCTGGGGAGAATGAAGGAGAGGGCATCCACAGGTTCCTCATGAATGAGGATCTCCAGGCGAGTTAAATCTCCCGGCTGGTATCCAATGGGTTCATAGTCCAAAGAGGCATATCCTTTTGAAACCGATTTCAGTCGGTCGTAGAAATCCAAGATCATTTCAGCGAGAGGAAGTTCGTATTCTAGCAAAATTCGTTGAGGGGAGAGATAGCGCATGGAGTGGTGCTTTCCCCGGTGATCCTTTAAAAGCTGGAGAACCGCTCCGAGGTGGGACTGGGCAAGGACGATCAGAGCCCGGACATAGGGCTCCTGGACCTCCTCGATTTCCCCGTGGGGGGGAAACTCGGCGGGGTTGTCCACCTGCGTCCAACCGGAAGGTGAGGCATGGGGATCCGCTCTGAGTCGAGGCGTGCGGCTTTTTACCCGGTAGCTGACGTTGGGGGAGGTGGCGATGAGGCTGAGGTGAAACTCCCTCTCCAGGCGTTCTTTTGTGATCTCCATATGGAGGAGTCCCAAAAAACCGACCCGGAAGCCGAATCCCAAGGCCCGCGAGGACTCCGTCTGATAGACGAAAGAAGCATCGGAGAGGTGAAGTTTTTGGAAGGCGGATCTCAAATTTTCATAATCTCCCGGATTGACGGGATAGAAACCGGCAAAGACGAAAGGCTTCAGCTCCTGGTATCCCGGCAGGGGGGTCCGGAGCGGACAATGGACATCCATCAAGGTGTCGCCGACTCGAATCTGGTGCATGTCTTTGGTCCCGGCAATGACGTATCCCACCTCTCCAGCCTGCAAGGACTCGGCGGGGGTAAATTTTAATTCCAGATAGCCCAGCTCCTGCGCAAAGGCTTTAAATCCGGAGGAGAAAAAACGGATCGCCATTCCAGTCCGCAAACTTCCTGAGAAGACCCGGACCAAGAGCACCACGCCTCGATAGGGATCATAGAAAGAGTCAAACACCAAGGCCGCCAGCTCCGCCTGAGAGCTCTGTTTTGGAGGAGGAATTCTTTGGAGGATGGCTTCTAGAAGCTCCGGGACTCCCCGGCCATCCTTGGCGCTCAGGGCCAGGGGCTTTGCGTGAATACCCAAAACCTCCTCCAGTTGTTTTTGGGTGCCCTCCAGGTCCGCCTGAGGCAAGTCCATCTTGTTTAGAACCGGAAGGATGGCCAGCCCGGCCTCCTGGGCCAGATGCGCATTGGAAAGGGTCTGGGCCTCGACCCCCTGAGAGGCGTCCACGACCAGGAGCACCCCCTCACAGGCCCGCAAGGCGCGGGAGACCTCGTAAGAAAAATCCACGTGGCCCGGCGTGTCGATGAGATTTAAAAGGTAGGTCCGGTTCTGGTAACGGTAGCGCATGCGGACGGCCTTAGCCTTGATGGTGATTCCACGCTCCCTCTCCAGTTCCATCTGGTCCAGAACCTGCTCGCGCATCTGTCTTTTGGGTACGGTCTCCGTCAGTTCCAACAGGCGGTCCGCCAGTGTGGACTTGCCATGGTCGATATGGGCGATGATGGAGAAATTACGGATGAGGGAATCCATGTACCTGCGGACCATTCGGTCCGGTCCTTTGTAGAATATCCTGGAGCTTCTTTTCGAACTCCGCCGCGTCGAGAGACCGGATGCTCTGTTTGACTTTGAGAAGCATACGGGGGGCCACGGAGAGCTGATCCAGCCCCATGGCTACCAGATACCCCGCCATCCGCGCGTCAGCCGCCATTTCCCCGCAGAGGGCGACCCACTTACCGTAGAGGTGTGCCACTCGACAGACCTGGTCGATGAGACGCAGGACGCCTGGATGGAACGGATCATAGAGGTGGGCGACAGATTCGTTGGTCCGGTCGGTCGCCAAAAGATACTGCATAAGGTCGTTGCTGCCGATGGAGAAAAAGTCCACCTCCGCACAGAACAAATCCAGCGCCATCGCTGCGGAAGGAATCTCCACCATCATGCCCAGCTCCGCATTTTCGTCGAACGCAATCTTAAGGTTTCTGAGTTCCTGCCGCACCTCCTCCAGGATCTTCTTGACCGCTTGGATTTCCTCCAGGGTGGTCACCATGGGGATGAGGAGCTTCAGGTTTTTCCGTTCAGAAGCCCGGAGGATGGCCTTGAGCTGCGTGCGTAGAAGCTGCGGGTAGCGCAGGACGAGACGAATGCCCCGCAACCCCAACGCCGGATTGGATTCCTGCTCATGGCCGGTGATTCCCAGGGGGGTGATGCGATCCCCTCCGATATCCACGCTGCGGATGATGACCGGGGAGGGGAACATCTTCTCCGCAACAGCCTGGTAGACCTGGTATTGTTCCTCCTCCGGGGGTGGGGTCTCCCGGTTGAGGTAGAGAAACTCCGTGCGGAATAACCCAATACCCTCTGCTTTCTGAAGCTTCACCGTCTTGAGCTCCTCTAAGGTGTCCAGGTTGGAAAATAAGGTGACGCGCCGGCCGTCCGTGGTGATAGCCGGCAGGCCGCGCATTTCCTCCAGGGAGCGGAGCTCGGCAACCATCTGTTGTTTGGCTTTTGTGTAACGCTCAATGGTCTGTGGATCCGGCTCCAGAATGACCAGGCCTTCCTGGCCATCCAGAATCAAGGTATCTCCATTAGCGACCCGGCGGCTGATATCCGAAAGCCCGACCACCGCGGGAATATCCAGACTTTGAGCCAGGATGGAGCTGTGGCTTGTCTTGCCGCCGAGGTCGGTGGCGAAACCCAATACCTTCTCCTCGCGGAGGTTGAGTGTGTCGGAAGGGAGCAGGTTATGGGCTGCGAGAACGCAGGGTTCTTTAAGAGAGGCGATCTTCTGACGTTGCCGTCGCAAAAGATGGGCCAATAGGCGTTTGCCCACATCGAAAAGATCGTGCCGTCGTTCTCGAAAAAATTCATCCTCAATCTTCTCGAAGGCCTCGTTGATGGAGTCAAGGATCTCGGAGAGGGCAAACTCCGCGTTGACGTGCTCTTTCTGGATACGCTTGGGAACATCTTTGACCAGGAGAGGGTCCTGGAGGATGAGACGGTGAGCCTCAATCAGGCGGGCGTGCTGTTTTCCCAAGGTGCGCAGCACCTTGGCTTCTACGGCATCCAGATCCCGATGTGTTTTCTCCACGGCCTCACGAAAGCGGTGGATCTCCCGCTCCAACTTTTCCGGGACGATCTCACGGCGTTGAATTAAGATTTCTTCGTCTTTGAGGACAAAGGCCTTCCCGATCACAATCCCTGGACTAGCCCCTATCCCTTTCAATATCAACATTGGTCGCGCCCTCGCTCGCGCCTTTGAGCTTTACACTTCATCAAACTGTCTGTCGAACAGTTTTTGGAGTTCCTCCAATAAGGACTCCTCATCGGCTCCCTCCGTGAAAACCTTGATTTCGGAACCACATTCCGCAGCCAGCATCATCAACCCCATCACGCTTTTTCCGTTGACCTCCATCTCGCCTTTCGCCACCCGGATCCTGCTTTGAAATCGATTTGCCGTTTGGACAAACAGAGCCGCAGGTCTGGCATGTAACCCCAGTTGGTTTCGGATCCTAAAGATTCGCTCCTTCACCCTCTCACACCCATCCCAGGCTTCCCAGAAATATTGCGAGAAGTACCGTGTACCCCAACACTGTTTTTGTGGAAAACCCAGCCTGCTTGAATGCCAAAAAACAAGCCAAGGCGAAGAGGTTACGGAAAACAGTGAAGGGTTCCGGATGCTGCGCTAAGGCCAACCCGCAGACGCAGATTCCTACCAGGAAACCCAGGTTGCGGACCCACCGGGTTCGGCGGGGCCATTGCTGGCGCTTCAACTCCAAGACTAGGCCCTCCTTCCACTGGAGAGCGCGCTCAAAGGCCTGCCACCGCATCAGAAGCAGTGGGGCATTGTAGAGCACAAGGCCTAGGAATAGTCCCAGCCACAAGGCCTGTGGGGTTTGCAGGAGTCCCAGCACTCCCCAGAATACCATAATACACAGCGCACAAAGGGGCCGCCAGGACCCCCAGAAGAAGGCATCCCCCAGCGCAGCCAGTGAGGCTCCTAGACTATGTTTCAGGGAACTCACTTTTTGAGGGTTCTCCTCTTCCATGGCTACGGCGACTCCAAGAATCCAGTTCACCATGTAGGGTTGGGTATTGAAATACTCCAGATGACCTTGGTAGGCTTTGCATCCTTTTTCTCCCTCGGGGTGGCACGCCTTAAGCGCCGGCTCCATGGCGAACAAAAAACCAAGATTCTGGAGCCTCTCGAAATTCCATAGGGCTTGAATGAAAAAGGACCGTAAAAATATTTGAAGCCTCGGAGTTTTCATCCCCCTGCCCACCGAAATAAATGAAAGGCAAGAGCCAATCCCAGAAAAGGCAAAAGTGAATAGATCAGATGGAAGCCCTGCTGCCAGCCGAAGGGAAGAAGACTCCATGCCGGTGGCAGAGCGAGCATTCCCAGCAGGGAAGCAAAATAGATAAAAACCATGGTCAGGCAGAGCTCGAACAGACACCACTCAAAAATCCACTTCGCCAAAGGAGGGAGTTTCCCTCCCTGCAATAGGCGTTCCGCCCGGAGATTCAAGGCATTCTGCAGGGTTCGGATCCAGACCTCCACTCTGCGGAAGAGGATTCCCGCCAGCATTCCCCAGGCTACACAGGCCACTTCCTCAATTTGCGCAGGAGAAACTGCGCACAGCACGCAAACCGCCGTGGCGACACATGCGTTGGGAGGCAGGGACTCCCCGACAGGCAGATTCTCCAGGGTCAGCAGCTCCCATAGTGCCCCCAGCCACATCCCAAGCTCCGGAGCTCCGAACAAGACTCCGAGAACGGGTCCGATGACAATCGGCCTGGAGAGCATCCATTGCCCGATGCGGGTGCTGTCCAACTGCAGGAATCCGCTCAAAGAGCTCGCCAACGGAAGCCAGACGAGAAGGTATTCAATGGATGGACTCACTCCAACAACCTCTGCAGGTCGGTAGGGGATTCCCCGGGCACCGCACGGCCCTCCAGGTGAACCCCGCGTCGCAGAATCTCTTTCAAGGAATGCTTATCCTGGGGACTTAGAAAGAGGGCTCGACCCAGCTGAATCTTGCCGACGGAGTGATGAAGCCCTCCCACGTTAATCTGGGAGAGGGAGAGCCCCCGTTCCAAGAGGGCCAGGGCCTCCTGAGGGCTGGGGACAAGCACGAGGACCCTTTTTTGCGGAAGGTCTTGGGAGTCTTTGAGATATTCCACTGCGCGAGCGACATCCAGGATCTCCAGGCGAATCGCATCGGGCAGAGCCAGGGAGAGCAGGGTTTTTTGGAGCTCGTCTGCGCAGAGGGCATCCGAGACGACCAGCACCTCGTTGGTTTTAAGGTAAGGAAGCCATCCTTCGATAATCTGGCCGTGAATCAATCGGTCGTCAATGCGGACAAACAGCATCGTCAAAAAGAGGTGATGGGACGCAGTTTTGCCATAAAGAGTTGTTTCACATCCGAGATGGATTTAATTCCGTCCCGGAGCATCTTCTCGGACAATTGTTCAAACGGGAGATTCCGGCGCTGGGCAAAACCGGAAATCAACATGTAGAGATTGCAGCCGCCTAGGACCGCGACCCTGGGTTTGTTGCGTACCAGCGGCAGGATGATATTGCCGGGGGTTCCACCCAGCATGTCGATCAATAAAATCAAGCCATCCGGGGACTCCAAGCGGGCGATGGCCGTGGAGATGCGGGCCCGCGCCTCTTCCAGGCTCAAGCGGTTGGATAGCGGGACAAAAAGCACGCCCTCCGGTTGTGGACCGACGATGTTTTCAGCGGCCTCGATCAGATAAGCTCCGAAATCCCCATGGGTGACGATCAAGAAGTTGATCATGGTTCAATCTCATTGCTCCTTCACGGTTCGCGGGACCTCTCTTTCTCCAGATCCCGGTGGAACTCCCGGGCCGCGAAGCCTCGGCGTTTGAGCCGCTGGGTCAACAGATGCGCCATAGCCACGCTGCGGTGCCTGCCTCCCGTGCAACCGACGGCCACCGTCAGGTAAGATTTGCCCTCTTGTATGTATTGGGGCAGGAAAGTTGCTAAAAAGCGCAAAAACTGCCCCAGAAATTTTCGCGTGAGGGGCTGTTTCAACAAGAACCGCCTTACTGGAGAATCCAGCCCGGTTCTCGGTTTGAGGCTGGGATGGTAGTTAGGATTGGGGAGGAAGCGCACATCCATCACCAAGTCTGCATCCATAGGAAGACCGTACTTGTATCCAAAGGATGTAATCACTAGACCCATCTCCCGGGCCTTTTTGATCTCCAAGGTCTTGGACAGCGTTTCCTTGAGTTCCCCCAGAGTCATATTGGAGGTGTCAATGACCTTATCCGCAAGAGCCTTCATCTCGGTGAGTCGTCTGCGTTCTTCCACGATGGAGCGGGACAGGGCCTTGCCCAGCGGATGGCGGTGACGTGTTTCTGAAAAACGCTGCAGCAGCGCGGAATCCGAAGCTTCCAAAAACAGCACCTTGCATTGGAATCCTTTTTTCCGCAGGCCCTCTAAGGCACAGGAGAAGTCCTTCAGCCATACCCCCTCGCGGATATCGATGCCCAACGCGACGCGCTGTAGAAAATTTCTGCCTTCTGGATAGAGGCGTAGGAAGTGCGGCAGAAGGGCGATAGGGAGGTTGTCGACGCAGTAAAAGCCGAAATCTTCAAAGGATTTCAAGACCTGGCTTTTTCCGGCCCCGGACATTCCCGTGATGATGAAGATTTTTTGGTGGGATCGGTTAGAGCTTTTCACGCTGAGCGCGCATCTTCCGGATCAGATCTTCATTGAGGATCCTGGCTCCCACATAACCTTGAGACCGAAGCCGGCAGTTGAGGGCCGCCACCTCAATCAATACCGCGAGGTTCCTGCCGGGGCTGACCGGGATGGTGACCCTCGGCAATTTCGCCCCTAAAATCTGCACTGTTTGCTCATCGATGCCCAGGCGATCATAGGCGCGGTCCGGATTCCACAACTCCAGCTGCACCACCAATTCCACGGGGGAACGATCCAGGATGGCCCCGATCCCAAAGAGCATTCGCACATCGATGATGCCCAAGCCTCGGACCTCTATGTAGTGTGTGGAAGAGAGCTTCGGCAGATGGGAATCCTTGTCCTTCGACAAGGGGCTCATGCCCAGCAACACTCCCCCCCGCTTCTGACGAATAAAGATCACATCATCCGCCACCAGGATGTGTCCGCGCTTTAACAACTCCAAAGCGCACTCGGATTTTCCGATGCCGGAATCCCCTTGGATCAACACGCCGAGGCCGTAGATATTTACCAAAACCCCATGGACGGTGTTGGTGGGCGAGAGAATCTCCTCCAGAAAAGTGGTGAGCTCTCCGACGAAGGTCGCGGTATCCAGCGAGGTCCTCAAGAGGGCGACGTGAAATTCTCGGCAGACCCGCGTCAGGGCGGGAGGGGGCATCAGCCCGTGCGTGAGGATGAGGCAAGGAAGGTCTGGATGGGCGAGCATCTGCTTGAGGGCAGGAAGGATTTCTTTTTCGGGAGCTGTCTGGCAGTAGGCGTGTTCTCCCTTCCCGATGATCTGAATACGCTCGGGTCGAAAGTGTTCCAGGGCTCCCGCCAGGGCCAGCCCGGGACGGTTGAGATCATAGACGCAGATGCTTCGGGACAACCCGCCCTCGCCGCAAAGAAGCTCCAGCTTCAGAGCGGCTCCCGCCTGCTCGAGGAGTTCGGCAACGGATAAGGAAGCACTCATCTAGGCAGCCGGCGCGGCCGAGGTCTGTCGCACTATTGATCTTCTCGTTGGATATCGGCCCACACCTGCTCCTCGGAGGCTGCATTCTGTAGATTCTGTCTGAGATGCGGGTCCTTCAGCAAGCGGGAGATCTTGGCCAAAGCCTTGAGATGAAGGCCTGCGGAATCGGGAGGGGCCAAGAGCAGAAAGAAGATTTTGGCAGGCTGTCCATCCTGCGCCTCGAAGGGAATGCCACGCTTGGAAATCGCCAGCGCCCCAATGATTTGTTGGAGGCCGGAAAACTTGGCATGGGGAATGGCCACCCCGCATCCGATGCCCGTGGAACCCAAGGCCTCCCTTTCCAGCAAGGCCTGCACCACCGCGGAGCGGTTTTGGGACGGGAGCTTTTTGGATCCAATCAGGAGATCCACCATCTCCTCTAAGGCCCCGGCCTTGGTGACGGCTTTTAAGTCCGCACAGAGGGCGGATCTGGGCAGAAAGTCAATGATCTTCACTGAAGCACCTCTTTGAACCATTTTTTTCTTGAGCGGTTTTGGAGCGGCTCCAGGATTCCGAAGGAGTCATCCAGACGGCGGTAGATGACGTTGAGGTGCCTGGTATCCTTGTTGAGAAACAGCCAGAACTGAAGTCCTCTCTCATCCAGCTCTTTCGCCGCCTCCGCTGAAGTAATGGGCGTCACCGGCACCTGCTTGGTGATCGAGATGGGATACTCCTCCGGAGCCCACGCCGCAGGGAGCGGCCGGGCGCTATGCTTGTGGCGGTCCCGGGATTTCTCCTTCAGTTTTCTAAGTTGCATCTGCATCTTGTCTACCGCAAGATCAATGGCGGCATAGAGGTCTAAGCCGGAGGATTGGGCTTGGAAGGTCTGGTGGGCGGCATGGAGGGTGATCTCAGCCACGTGGCGATGCTTCTCCACCGAGAGGATCACTTGAGCCCAGATGATCTGGTCGAAATATCTCTGGGCCCGGCTGAGTTTTTCCTCAACGTAGCGGCTCAGCGCAGCGGTTAAGCGAAGGTGCCTTCCCGTGATGTGGATCTTCACCCCACCCACTCTACTAATTTTACCCTAAAACTGTCAAAAAACCCATGCAACCCAGGGGTGGGGACCTTTGGTCCCTTTCGGACCTAGGTCCAAAGACCCCGGGGCGCTGGGTCCAAAGACCCATGCCTCGAGCAAAAGAGCTATTAAACTTATTTTAAGAGGAAAAATCAGGTGCATCTTCTACGTCGGGGGTCGGCCCTCTGTCTGTGCGCAAGCCTGATCTGGCTTTCGCCGGAGCCGGATTTCTACCAGGCCTGGGCCCAGCAGGCGGCGCGGAGTCCGGGGCGATTGGGGCGGGTAGCCCCATGGCTTTCCCCCCGATGGGCCCCTCTGCTCCGGGAGGCCGCCTGGCAGCTTTCTTCCGCCGCCTCTTCTTTTCCCCAGCAATCTCGGCTTCTGGAGGCCCTGAGGCGCCTGGATACGGAAAACTCCCCGGAACGCTCTCAGTTTCTCCCTTTGGTGGAGCACCTGGGATTTAGCCTGGAGGAGTTTGGAGGGCTGGCTCCCGCGGAAAAGGGGGAGGTATTGCGGATGGCCATGGAGGATGCCATCCTGGAGATAGAGGGCCAAGCGGCCCGACTGCTCCAGGGACCTGTGCAACCGGCTCCTGGTTTTGCGCCCGAAGACCGGCCGTTCCAGGCAGACCTCCTGGATTTTTACGGAGAGCTTTATCTCTCCCCCAAAACCCAGGAGAGGCTGGCATGGGCCCTGGGGCAGACCCCTTCCTTCGTGCAACAGGAGGCGGTCCGGCTGGGAGTTTCCCAAAACAACCCTCTTGCCGTCACAGGGACCAATGGATTTTTCTTTTCTGCGGTTCGGGTAACCAAAAACTTTCTCTTAGACGTCAAGGGATGGTCCAGAGAGGAGGCGCTGCGCTTGGAGGCGGAACTGGAAAAGCTTCGCCGGCTCCTCATCCAGGAGCCTCTCCCACAAGGAAAGTACGGCAATCTCCGCTTTCTACACGGCAGGCTCGCCGGCTTAGGCGAAATCAAAATGGGTCGCTCCGGGCGCGACCACCGCTTGATTTTCCGCTACCGCCCCCGAACCAGGGAACTTTTTATGCTCCGTTATTTTTCCAAACAAACCCTGGGAGATCGCCGCCGCATGGACGCCCTGTTGGAGGCGTGGACGGAAGACTCTTACCTAGAGAGTCGTTTATCTCCGGAACCCTTTCCGATCCGTGGTTTTCTCTTCCCAAGCCCCCGACCCCCCCAAGAGACTGCAACGCCTCTATCTCTCTCTCCGCCTGTCCGCGGCGCGGTGATCCCATTTTTTCTGAAGGCCTTTCTCCGCCTGTTTCCATCCGTCAACCCCGCAGCTACTGCAACGGCCTACGTGGTTTTCGGAGCTGTCGTAGAGGAGGCGCTCTTTGGCCTGTTGCCTCTATCTTTGGGTTCGCCGCTCCTTTCCTCTGGGATGCTCCACTTTCTTTTTCGTTTGACCTTTCTACTGCTCCATAAACCCCGAACGCTCAGGGAATCGGCCGCCCCAGGATTTGTTTCCGCCTTCAATCTGCTGGCAGCCTTTGCAATACATGACCCTCCCTACTTACTATTTGTGTGGTTCGTCATTTTACATACCAGCGTCAACATCATAGCGATTTTTGCCTCTGGTCGGAGCAGACTCCCAGACGGTTTAGAAAGAGCCATCCGCCCTGCTTGGCTTGCCTACCAACTGGGGGCCCGGAAGGGCCTCTTGCTTTCCGCGCAGAAGGGGGATCTCCAGGCTCAGAGCGAGCTGGCCCATCATTTTTATGGGAAACTGAGGCGGGCCTCGGCGCCGGATCGAAGCGAGGTCGCGGAGGGGGTCCGGGAGCTCTCCCTGCGTTTTCCCCTCTTCCGCCGCCTCATCTGGGAGAAGCTGAGAAATTCTTTTTGGGATCCTCCGGAACCAAAAAACTCCACTCTCACCCCACTCCCCGATTCTATTCAATGGGAGGAGCAGGAAAAAGAAAAGCTAAAGGCTCAGATGCCTACGCTCTGGAGCATCCTGCACCGCCCGGCCCTTCTGGCCAGGTTTCTGATTCTGTTGAGTTTCTTGCGATGGATATACCCATATACCCTGGCCAATCAAAGTCCACGGCCCCCTATCGCTTGGTCTCAGGAGAATGGGATTGTTTTTAATTTGGAGGAATTGCGCATCTTCCCGGTCAGCGAAGGATTTCGGCGGTTCATCCTGGAAAGCCGGGACGGCAGCTACCGGGTCGAGTTGAAGATGCCCGGCGAGCAGGAGAATCGCCAGGTCATTACTCCACAGCACTTTGAGATTGCCGGGCAGCTTTGGAATAAGCATCCCGAAGACGCCGGAGTGCTCCGGCCCATTTTCTTCGGGCAATGGACGGGAAAACTGCCTCTCTACGGAAGGCAGCGTCAGTTTACGGAAGGCCGGCGTTTGGGAATTGTCCTGTTCCGTTATGAAGATGGAAAGAGGCTTCAAAACGCAAGAGAAACTCTGCGGGAAATTTCCCGCCGCTACGGGATAGCTATGAAAAAACTCTACGCATCGATTCTGGCCGATCTTGCGGTGGCCTCCATCCGCCTGCATGAACTGGGATACTCCGGGGTCTCCCCCGACGCCAACGACATGCACGATGAAAACGTTCGGCTATTGGTTCGGGGAAAACGACCGCAAGCGGTGCTCGTGGCGGACTTCGGGGCTTTTTTTAAAGAGCCGCTCAATCTAGGACAACGCCGTAGGGAAGCCCTCAGACTGCTCAGGCCGGCAGTTTGGGGTGGATTGTCCTGGCGAAGGTATCCCGCTTCGATCTATCCCGAGGTCATGCGGCGCCTGGAAGAAGACATCCCGGATCCGAAAAAACGGGATCAAATTGTTCGAGGGGAATTGGGACTTTAGAAGGTCGGGTGGGGCATCCATGGATATTTTATGTCGCGCAGAGAGGCTATTGGCTCGCGACCGGGTCCGGCAGGCCCAAAGGCTGCTTCGTCCGACCCCGGAGGTTCTCCGGCAGGTGCGGGGTTGGGAGTTTCTGTATTGGAAACTCCGGGGAGATTGTCTTAAGCTGTCAGGAGAGCTGACGCAGGCGCGGCAGGTCTATGAAAAAGCCCTTGGGCGTTTCCCCGCATCGGACCGCCGGGGACGCTTCGCGCTCCTTCTGGAGCTTTGCGATCTTTCCCGCACCCTGGGGAATCTGAGCGCATCCGGAATTTTTCTTCAAAAGGCCCGCTCTCTCGCTTCGCCTCCCCAACGGATGGACTGGAGGCTGCGCCGGGGGCTTCTGCTGCGAGCCCAGGGGCGGCTGCCAGCAGCCCGCAAGACTCTCCGGAGCTCTCTTCGGGAGGGTCTGCGCCGCAAAGACGTTGTGTGGACCTCCTATGCTCAGTGGGCCCTAGGCGGGCTTCTCCGCGCCCAGGGAAGCCACCGCAGGGCGGAGCGCGCCTTTCGGCATTCTCTCGCCTGGGCGCGCAAAGCCCGGGACGCGGGAGCGGCAGGCTTTTCCCTCTGCGGACTGGGAGGGGCGGTGCGGATGCAAGGACGCTTCCGGAATTCGGAGGTCTTCTACCTTAAGGCCCTTGCCGTTTTTCAGTCTCTGGGGGACCGCTTCGGCACAGCCTATGCGCACTGCGGCCTAGGAAACGCCCTGCGCCTCCAAGGACGCTTCTCCGACGCCCTGCGGCACTACCTTCGCTCAAGGCGGCTTTATCGAGGCATCGGGGATCGCTTGGATCTGGCCTATGTGCGGTGGGGGGAGGGGATGGTTTTTTTGGGACAGGGGCGACCTGAAAAGGCGCTGCCTCTGTTCCGGTGGACCCTAAAAGTCTTCCGAAAGGCAAAGGAGATCAGGGGAAAGAGACTTTGCCTGCGGTCCCTGGCGCAAAGCCTGTGGGAGCCCTATGCCTAGCACGATGGCGAGCTCTGCGAGTCCGGCTGGTACCCGAAGCTCTGCGGAGGGTGCTAGTACACTACATCCGGAAGTCCTCTCCGAGATAAAAGCGGCGGGCCCTGGGATCCTTCTGGAGCTCTTCGGAGGTTCCCTCCAGGACGATGCTTCCCTCCAGCAGGAGGTAGCCTCGATCAATGGTGCTTAAGGTATCTCGGACATTGTGATCCGTGATGAGAATGCCGAGGTTTCTTTCCTTCAGCCCCCGGATCATCCTCTTGAGATCTGAAACGGTGATCGGATCGATGCCTATGAAGGGCTCATCCAATAGAATCAAACCGGGGTCCGTCAGCAAGGCCCGGGCCACCTCCAGGCGTCTTTTCTCGCCTCCGGAGAGGTGGGTAGCCTTTTGAGCCCTGAGGGCGTGCAGTCCAAACTCTTGTAACATCCGCTCCGCCTTTCTGCGGTTTTCAGAGGCGGAACCCGAACTTCTCTCCAAGACCGCCAGAAGGTTTTCCTCGACCGTGAGGCCTCGGAAGATGGAAGGTTCCTGGGCCAGATAGCCGATTCCATTTCGGGATCTCAGATACATCGGCAGCTTCGTGATCGGCTGCCGATCGAGCAGTATCTCCCCCCCATCCGGCCGGATGAATCCCACCAGGCTGTAGAAGGTGGTGGTCTTGCCGGCCCCGTTGGGACCGAGAAGCCCCACGATCTCGCCGCTGCGGACCGTCAGGGAAATACTGCGCACCACCTCACGGCGACCATAGCGCTTGCGGAGATTGACCGAGGTCAGTTCCATGGTTCAGAGGGCCCGGAGTCTGACGACATCTCGCTTTTGTTTTCCCGGATGAGGATTTCGCTTAAGTCCACGGAGGCCTCCAGGGCCTCCCCGCGTGTCAGGAGGCGGTTGTGAAGGATCCGGACCGGTTTCTCCGAGTAGAGACGATCGGTCCGGGACAGGTAACGAAGCTCCTCCGTTTCCAATAGGAGATTTTTGGTGTAGGAACGCAGGCGAACCCTTTTGCGAAAAAGAAGATCTCGAGTCTCCCAGTCCATGGAACCTTCCTGCGACTCAATCTCTGAAAGCTTTTTGCCGGCCTCGAAGAATCGCACCTGAGGGCCCTGAAACTCCGCGCGCCGGGCTTGGAGCTGCAGCTCGGACCTGGCGGCTCGCAGGTCCCACTGAAGCTGCCCCCTCATCTTGTTTTGCAAAGACAGGGAGAGGATCTCCTGGGGTGGGGAGGAAGAGGGGGCAGGTAACTCCCGATGGCAGCCCAAACCCCAAAGGCATGCCGAAAAGATCCCTGCCAGGGGGCGTCGCACCGCCTACACCAGCCCCTCGGAGATCAGGTCCCGTTCGTCCAAAATTCCGATCGGGCGTCCGCGCGAGTCCACTACCGGGATGTTGTCCACCCGGTATTTCTGGATGATCTCCGCCGCCTCGCTGGCCAACTGCTCGGGGCGCAGGGTGATGGGATGGATGGTCATGACCCGGGAGATCCTGCGATGGAGCAGTTGAGGATCTTTTTGCAGTTTGCGGCGCAAGTCCCCATCGGTAAAGAAACCCACCAGAATCCCCCTGGAATTGACGATATTGGTGGCGCCCAAGCGCGATTGAGTCATCGCAAAAAGCGCCTGCCGGACGAGACTGCCCTCCGAGACGATGGGGTTTTCCTCGCCGCGATGCATGATCTCCGAGACGCGCAAGAGAAGTCTCTTGCCCAGCACCCCCCCGGGATGCAGGCGCGCCAGCTCCTGGGTCCGCACTCCCCGCTTTCTCATGAGCACGATGGCCAGGGCATCCCCCAAGGCCAGCATGGCGGTGGTGGAGGTGGTGGGAGTCAGATTGTAGGGGCAGGCCTCTCGCAAGCGGGGCAGGATCAGGGCCAGGCTCGCCTCCCGAGCCAGGCGGGAGCGAGAGTTGCCGGTCATCGCCAACAGGATGCGCACCTTTCGGCGTAGATGCGGCAGAAGCCGATGGATCTCCTCTGTTTCACCGGAATAGGAAAGAATCAGGGGAAGGTCCTGAGAGGACAACATGCCCAGGTCCCCATGAATGGTTTCGCTGGGATGCAGGAAGAAGGCGGGAGTGCCCGTGGCGGAGAAGGTGGCCGCGATCTTTCTGGCGATCAAACCGGATTTTCCGATTCCTATCACTGCCAC
This sequence comes from Elusimicrobiota bacterium, assembly GCA_016204975.1. Classification (GTDB taxonomy): domain Bacteria; phylum Elusimicrobiota; class Elusimicrobia; order JACQJP01; family JACQJP01; genus JACQJP01. The sequence goes on along the minus strand of JACQJP010000020.1, from coordinate 25,487 downwards.
TCGGCCCCGGCAGCGACGGAGCTGTTCCACGACCCCGGCAAAGCCCCGGGGAAGGGATCGCTGTAGGCGCAGCAGAACCTCCGCCTCCGCCCGCAACACCTCCGTCGCCCATGCGGAGACGCCGCTCTTTTTTCCTATCTTTGGGGCGGAGCGGGCTTTTTTTCCGGGTGGAGCCATGGGGTCATTTCCTGGGGAATCTCCCGAATGTGGTAGGGGGGAGGAAGCCGGCGGAGAAGGTATTTCAGGCCGAAAAATAGCATCGTCAAACACACATAGAGAATGCCTAAGGTTTTCAGATGCCACCTCCAGCTGGGCATCCAGGGAGGGGGAGCGGCCAGATCAAAAGAGCATTTTTTACAGCTTTTAGCGGTCTCCTTATTTTCTCCTCCACAGGCTGGACACAGCATGGTTCAATCTCCTTACAGGACTTTTGCAAACATAGAGAAGGGGGTGGCTGGGGATTTGCCCTGCAGACCCCGTAACGGAAGGGGGACCCTCTGGGGGAAACCGACGGGACTGGTTTCCCGGGGTCCGGGGGCTAAGGGCAAACCCCAGACAGGCCCCCAATTCCATTTTGCAAAAGCCCAGGCCTTATTGTAATAAACTCTTGACCTGGGCATCTATGCTTTTTAGGGCCGATAAAATCCCCGGAACCTGGGCCAGTTTCAGAGAGTTGGGACCATCCGAAAGCGCCCGATCAGGCTGGGGGTGGGTTTCCAGATAGAGGCCCGCCACTCCTGTGGCCACCGCCGCACGGGCCAAGGGGAACACAAATTCCCTTTGACCGGAACTGGCATGTCCCAGGCCACCGGGCAGCTGCAGGGAGTGGGTCGCATCGTAGAGCACGGGATACCCCAGGCCCTTGAGGATCTCCAGGGAACGCATGTCCACCACCAGATTCTGGTATCCGAAGCAGGTCCCGCGCTCCGTCAGGAGAATCTTGCCGTTTCCAGTGGATTCGATTTTTTTTACCACCTGACGGACCTCCCAAGGGGAGAGGAACTGCCCTTTTTTCACATTGACGATTTTTCCGGTTCTGGCGCAGGCCAGCACCAGATCCGTTTGTCTGGATAGGAAGGCCGGAATCTGCAGGATATCCGCTACCTCTGCGGCGAAGGGGACCTGAGAAGTTTCATGGACATCCGTGAGCAAGGGCACCCGAAGGCGGTTTTTGATGCGGGCCAAAATTTCCAGACCCCGCTGCCAGCCGGGACCTCGGTAAGAGCGGATAGAAGTGCGGTTGGCTTTGTCATAGGAGCACTTAAAGACGAAAGGGATGCGCAAGCGGCCCAGACGCAGCTTCAAGGTGTGCGCTGTGCGGTAGGTCAACTCTTCCGATTCCAGGGAGCAAGTCCCCGCGATGCAAACCAAAGGCCTGCGATTGTCAAAAAGGATATTGTCTAATCGCACGCGATGGACAGGCATTAAGAAGCCGCACCCTCCGCGGAGCTGCGGGTACCCGCCGGGGCCCCAGAGGGGCCCCGCGTGCTGGCGCCCTCCGCAGAGCTACGGGCACCCGTCTGGCTCACAGTGCTCGCCGGCGTACCGGCGCTCCATCTGGATCGGCGAAAGCTTAGGGCGGCGGCGATGAAATCCCGAAAGAGGGGGTGAGGACGTATCGGACGGGACTGAAACTCCGGATGAAACTGCACGGCCAGAAACCAAGGGTGGGGCGAAAACTCTACGATCTCGGAGAGTTTTTTAGGCGGATATTCTCCCGTCACGCGCAGCCCCACCTTTTCCAAGCGCCGGCGGTAGTGGGGATTAAGTTCATAGCGGTGGCGATGGCGCTCCCGCACTTGGGTCGTGCGATAGGCCTTCCAGGCCGAGCTATTTTTTTGGATCCGACAAGGATAGTGCCCCAGGCGCATGGTGGCCCCTTTGTTTTGGACATTCTGCTGCTCCGGCAGAAGATCAATCACTGCGTGGGGGGTTCTGGGCGCAAACTCGCTGGAGTGGGCTCTGGAAAGTCCCAGGAGGTTGCGAGCCACCTCGATGACCGCGCATTGCATCCCCAGGCAGAGCCCGAAGAAAGGCACCTGGTGCTCCCTAGCCCAGCGGGTGACCCGGATCTTGCCCTCAATGCCTCGGTCCCCGAACCCCCCCGGCACGAGCACCCCATGCGCCTGGGTCAGGTGCGCCTCCACCTTATCGGAACTCGTATCCAGGTAATCGACCAGGACCCGGCAGCGATGGGAGAATCCCGCGTGCAACAGGGCCTCTACAATGGACTTATAGGCATCCTTAAATTCCGTGTATTTTCCGGCCACCGCCACCCGAACCTCTTCCTGGGGATGTTTCATCTGGTGCACCATCTGGCGCCAGCCCTCCAGATCCTTTTTAGCGCTTCGGCGCTTCAAAAGCATCAGACACTGCTCATCTAAACCCTGCTGCTCAAAAAGCAAAGGAACCTCGTAGATGAGGCCGACGTCCGGAACCTCGACCACCGCCTCTAGGGGAACGCTGCAAAACAATGCGATCTTGGCCTTCAGTTCCTCGCTCAACGAACGTTCCGTCCGGCAGAGAATGATATCCGGATCAATGCCGATCTCCCGCAGCTTATTGACGGAGTGCTGGGTGGGCTTGGTCTTCAGCTCTTCGGAGGCCTTGAGATAGGGAATGAGGGTGACATGGATGTAGACGACGTTTTCCCGCCCGACCTTCAGCCGCATCTGCCGCGCCGCCTCCAGAAACGGAAGGCTTTCGATGTCCCCCACCGTCCCGCCGATCTCCACAATGACCATGTCCTGTCCCTGGACCACCTGCCGAAAGCGCGCCAGGATGACATCGGTGATGTGCGGGATGACCTGGACGGTCGCTCCGAGAAACTCGCCTCGGCGCTCCCGGGCGATGACCTCCGCATAGACTTGGCCGGCGGTCAGGTTGTTGGCACGCTGCATCTCGGTGTCTAGAAAACGTTCATAATGGCCGAGGTCCAGATCTGTTTCTGCCCCATCTTTGGTGACAAAGACCTCTCCATGCTGATAGGGATTCATGGTGCCGGGATCCACATTGAGGTAGGGATCACATTTGAGCAAGGTGACCTTGAGTCCCCTCGACTGCAGCAGTCTCCCCAGGGAGGCTGCCGCAATCCCCTTGCCCAGGGAACTAACTACCCCGCCGGTCACGAAGATGTAATTAGGCATAGACCCTCCTGCGCAGGCTCTCGAAGCGCGCGCGGATGCGGCGATAGTCCCGGAGGGTATCCACGGAAGGGGAGGCGGATCGCACGCGGGCCACGCGGATTTCGTAGCCGTTTTCTAAAGCGCGCAACTGCTCCAAGCGCTCCGCCTCCTCCAGGTTTCTGCGCGGAAGGCGAGGCCAAATTTTCAGAAAGCTCGCGCGGTAGCCGTAGATTCCGATGTGCTGCCAGGCGCGGAGAGCTCCGTTTTTTAAGGGGGACTGCGCCGGAATGGGGGAGCGGGAAAAATAGAGGGCCTTCCCGTGCGAAGTGAAAACCACCTTGACCGTATGGGGATCCAGGAGGGCTTTAGAGTCCGAGACCGGCGCGGCCGCAGTGGCCATGGGAGCGCGGGGAAATCGGAGCAGGGTTCGGTAAACGGAGCGGATGGTCTGGGGGGCGATCAAGGGCTCGTCCCCCTGGACATTCAGCAGGATGGAATGGGGAAGTCTTTCACAGGCTTCTGCGACGCGGTCGGTGCCGGTCAGATGCGTCTTTCTGGTGAGCAGGACCGGCGCGGAAAACCCAGCGGCCGCCCGGCGAATCTCTTCATCGGGAGTGGCGATATAGACTGGACCGACCGCCGCGCACCGGCAGGCCTCATAGACCCACTGCAAAATCGGCCGCCCGGAGAGGGAGCGCAGGAGCTTCCCCGGAAAGCGGCGGGAAGCCAAACGAGCCGGAATGACGATCGCGGCTGAGGATTTCATCCAGAAAGACTCCGCCCTCCTATAGTACCGCAGCGAGCTCCGCCGGACTGACGGTCGCGGTTCCCAGCTTGCCCACCACGATTCCCGCCGCGGCGTTGGCGACCTGAGCTGCTTCCAAGAGGGTTGCCCCGGCAGCCAGGGCCAAGCTCAGGGAAGCCACCACGGTGTCTCCGGCTCCGGTCACATCGAAAACCTCCCGGGCCTGAGTGGGGATATGGGAGACCCGGATCCGCGCGCCGTTTTCGAACACCGTCATTCCCTGCTCCCCACGGGTGATGATCAAAGATCCCAGCCCAAGCTTGGCAAGGATGCGTCGGCCCAGCATCTCCACATCCCCGTCCGCCTCCACCTGCAGCGCCCGCATGCCGGCAATGGCTTCCTGCAGGTTGGGGGTCAGGCAGGTGACCCGGCGGTAGTAAAGAAAATGCTCCACCTTGGGATCCACAATCACCTTCCGCTTTTCTCGACGGCCCCAGCGCAACGCCTGCCCCAGGAAACGGCGGGAGATCACCCCTTTTCCGTAATCGGAGATCACCAGGCATTGGGAGCGGGAGATCGCAGCTTGCAAACAACGCAGCAGCCTCTGCTGTAGGTTCTCCGAGAGTGTGTGGGTCTGTTCTTTATCGAACCGGACCACCTGCTGGTGCTCCGCAATCACCCGATACTTGACGCTGGTCGGGCGCTCCGGATCGCAAAAGAGCCCGGCGGTTGAGATGCCGCGTTGTGAAAAAAGACCTTTGAGCCTTGCTCCTTCCGAATCCTCTCCGATGATCCCCACCAGCTCTACCTGCGCTCCGAGGTCGGCCAGGTTGACCGCCACGTTTCCCGCCCCCCCCGGAATCCACTGTTCCTGTTCCACGCGGACGACGGGAACGGGAGCTTCCGGAGAAAGGCGCCGGGCCTTCCCCTGCAGGTAACAATCCAAAATCAGATCCCCCAAAACCAGGATCCGTCTTCCGGTGAATTTTTGGACGATGGCTTTGAGGCGCGCCGAGCGAAGTCGAATGGACATTCCCGTTATTTTTGCGTGGCTCAGTGGATTATATCAAATTGATCTTTAGTTCCGTTTCGACCTTTCGAGAAGTTCCGCGTGGACATGCCCGATAAAGACCTCGGTGCGGACATAGACCGGAATGCGTTCGGAGTCCTGGGTGATCCAAACCTGCATCTGTTTGCCCTTGGGGATAAAGATGCCTTCCTCCCGCAGAAAGGGTTCCACCACGAAGCACTCAAAGCGCCCAGCCGGCACCTCGATGGTTTCGGTTCTCAAGACCTTGATCCGCAAGGGCCAATTCTTCTTGGTGTTCACATCCAAGACGTACTCCCGCCCCACCTTCAGCTCCTTGAGGCGGACGGCATAGAGGCTGGAAAGGGGGTCGTAAACGAATCCGGAGATGGGACCGGAGCTGTGATGGACCTCTCCCTTTTTATTGAGCGAGGTTGCAAAAAATTGCAGGCGCTCATAGTCGAAAAAAACCGTTTCGTCACGGAAGAAGCTTCCCTCCCGGAGCTTTTTCTGGTATCCCAGGGAGTACAGATGCTCCGCGTCCATCCAAGAGAGGTTCTGGTCGCGCACCCGGTATAACGCGTCCACCAGGCCCGTGCTGCGCGCACTGGAAGCGATGGCATAGGCCGGGCGGGTTTGGAGGATTGCTGTTTGGGTAGAGGACAGGGTCGCGTATCCCGCAGGAAGAAAGCCCCAGTGGATCCGGTAGCGCAGCTCTTCCCCAAGCCATAGGGGCTTCTGCTGCGCACAGGTTTTTTGTGGCAGGCAGAGTCCAAGCAGGAAAAGAACTCCGATTAAAAGACGCATGGCAACGCACTACAAGCGGTAGATCAACTTCATCCAAAGCAGGGCCGCTACGCCCCAAAGAGCCGCCACGGTCTGATGTTCCCGGTTGCGCAGCAGCTGGGCGAGCTGGAAGGGACCTATGGAAAGTCCTCGCGGCCAACCGGGAAAGAGGCGAGGCACTCGGCGGCAGTAGCCGGCATATTCTTCTCCATAGAGCTTGGTGAGATGCCGCTCCTCCAGGATCATTTTGGGAGGATAGATCTTGATCCAGGTCCAGAGAAGCACCGCCCACACCAATGCGGTCTGTCCCGGGTGGTGGAGGGAAAAGACCACCAGGGCGGACCCACCCATCATGCAGAGCGCTCCCAGATAGAGCGGATGACGGACCCAGGCGTAGGGTCCTTCCCGGGAGAGTTCCCGTCCTTTGTGCAGGCAGCCGGCGGCCCACAGCCGCAGCATCTCCCCGAGTATGGCCAAAAGGAGCCCGCACAGAAACAACAACCTCGAGCGCGGGTGGGCCAGCAGGAGGCAAAAAAGACCCGCCGCAAAGGCTACCCGGCGTCGGTGACGGACCCAGAAGGTTTCCTGGACCGTTTCAAAATCCATTGAGCGGCTCCTAAAATATCCGCTGCCTTGGGGACGGAACGCGCAATTCTGCCCTGCCGGATCTCCGCGCGACCATGGCCGGTCAGAACGAACACCGCGGGCAGGCGCACCCGGCGCGCCATCTCCAGGTCCGAAGCCTTATCGCCCACCACATAGCAATGGGCTAGAGAAAAACCAAACCGCCTTTGGGCCCTGCGCAACAGTCCCGTCTGGGGTTTGCGGCAGCGGCATCTTTGTTCCGGAGCGTGGGGACAGTGATAAATCGCGTCCAGACGGACGCCCCTGGCCAGAAGGTTTCGGCGAAGGCGCCGATGAATTTTCTCAAGCGTCGCTGGGGTCAGAATTTTTCTGGCTACACCCGCCTGATTGGTTAAGACCACGAGACGGTAGCCCGCCCGTGAAAGCCTCCGCAGGGCCAGGGGAGCGTTCTTATAAAGCTTAAGCTGTTGGGGGCGGCGTAAATAGTAGCCGGGGCGATCCCGGATCAGAGTTCCGTCCCGATCCAGAAAAACCGCTTTTCTCATCGCTTGTCACGCCCCACTGGGGCTTCAAACGTCCCTGAGCGCTGCGAAGGGGCTGCGGAGAGTGCTGGCTCTGCGGAGGATGCGGCGGTTTGCGCAAGCACAAAGACCCAGACCATCTGCGCCCAGATTTCCGAATCTTGGAAGGCGCTTTCGGTGAGGTTGAAAAAGCAGAAGGCGGTGGCGCCGGCCAAGGCCCAGAGGGTCCAGGGAGAAGGAGAGCTGCACCACATCCGGTAGCTCAAAACCCAGAGAGACCCGAACAAGTACAACAGAACCGCAAGGCCCCCCATCCCGCGCTCTGCCGCGTGTTGCAGGTACTGGTTGTGAACCTCCGACCAGATCGCCTTACGAAACAAGGGCCCCTCATGATAGTCCGGAAAAACGTATCGGAAGTTGCCGGCCCCTACCCCCCACCAGGGATGGTCCTCAAAGGCCGCCCAACCGATCTGCCACAGCCGCAAGCGGATATGGTTGGAGGAAAACTGGAGAGAGAAGATGGACTGGGCGCGTTCCCGCAGCTGTTGTGAAAAAGAGATGGGGAGCAGAAATGTAACGATGAGTGGAAACATAAAAATCGGGAGAATTCGCCTAATAGATTTTTTCTGCCAAGCCAGGATTCCCAGAGCAGGCAGACAGGCCAGCCAGGGGCCACGGCTTTGGCTGAGGAAGAGGCCCCCAAAACTCAACAGTCCGCAGAGCAGGGCCGCCCAGAAAAGTCCCCGGCCCAGCTTTCTTCGGAAAGCCAAAAAAGAGAGGCTGCCTAAAAAGGCGAACAACATTTGCTCCGCAAAGGTCAGCGAGTGAACGAAGGTATGGGCCCGTATCAGCCAGCCCTCGGAGAGGTACCGGGACAGAGCCTGCGAGGAGGCCCCCAGACCCGCCAGGGCGGAGGCGATCAGATACAAGAAGGTGAGGCGGAGAGTCCATCGGGGATTGATGAGCTGGGAAAGCGCCAGGTACAGCCAGACTCGGTGGAGGTCGGAACGGATCCAGCGTGGGTTCTCCCAGAGATTGCCTCCCAGGATGGAAGAGACCAGCGCTGCCAGAAGATAGGCGAGCACCGCGCCGAAAAGAGGCATGGCTTTCCACTGCGGTGCCGAGCCCTTTCGAGCCCATACCCCAAGCCACCCGACGGTGGCCAGGGCCCATCCGAGGTTGATGCCGGCGACGCTCAGGGGCAGGGAGAGGGCCAATAGCCCGAGTCCTGCTCCCTGAAGCGTCTCAGGCCAGGGAGGTTTCTTGCTCCACAGGTTCCACATAAAAGGGTCCGTGTCGCTTCCAGCGGTGGTGCATCCACAGCCAAGATTCGGGATGTGCAAGAATGGAGTTCTCCAGATGCCGGTTAAGACGCACCACCCAGGCGCGGATGTCCTGCGAAAGTTCAGGGTGCTCCCTGGTGCAATGGAGGGGAGGATCAAAATCGAAAATGATGCGCTGACCTTCCCGCCAGCTTCGCAGCGGCACAATGGGGGAGCGGTATTTGAAGGCCAAGAGAGCGGTAAAGGTGCTGGTCTGGGCAAGATGACCTAAAAAAGGCACGGTCATGCCCCGGCGAACCCTCTGATCGGTCAGGACGGCCAGGATTCCGTTTTTGCGGAGCCACCCCCCCCAGGTGGAGAGGGAACTGTGCCGCTCGAAGACGGTCTCCCCGAATCGGGAGCGCAGCCGAACAGACCAGCGGTCCAGGTAGGGATTGCCGAGAGTCTGAGCGATGACCCCCACCGGATATCCTTTGGCGGACATTCCCAGCCCTATCAATTCCCAATTTGGAAAATGTCCATAGTGCACCAAAACACCCCGACCCTGTGCCAGAGCCTTTTGAAGGTTCTCCTCATGAAGAACGGTCATGTTTTTCCAAAGCTCCTGCGCCGACAGCCGGGAGGCCTGCATGAACTCCGTGACCATCATTCCTAGATTCCTCCAGCTAGAGCGGGCCAGCTTGTGAATGTCCCCCGGAGAACGACGGGGAAAGACCATCGCCAGGTTTTGCAGGGCGCGCCTCCTTTCGGAGGCCATCAGGTAGGAAGCCATCTCTCCCAAGAGCTCCCCCCAGCGTTGGGCCCGATTCCAACGGGTCCTTGCCACCCCAGCGCAGAGCAGGCGCAGCGCGGCATACTCCAGAAGACAGCGGAAACGCTTTAAATAAGTTCTAAGAGCCCTTTCCAATGGTGCTCCCCTCGGAGGATTTTCAGTTCCACTTCCAGACAGTAGAGTTTTCCGGATATCTGCTCCGACCAACCCAGAGGCAAACGGCAGACGTCTTTGGCGGTGGTCACCAACGGGAGGTTCTCGCTGAGTTCTTCCAACCCCTTTAGATCCCTTCGCGTATAACGGTGATGATCAGGAAAACGCCATCTCTGCTGGATCTTCGCGGAAAGCCTTTCGCAAAGAAACTCGAAGGATCGAGGATTGCCGATCCCGCTGAAGAGTACGACTGGACGCCCCTTGAGATCCGAGAGGGGGCAGGCCCTCTGTTGTTTCAGATCGAAGAGACGGGTGGGGCGGTGGGCGGTTTCTATCCAATGGATACGCGGGGCATGCCGCAGGACCCGCTGGCGGATCGCCCTTAAGTTCTCCCCGGCCACCTGGTCGCAGTGGGTGAGAACGGCAAACTGCGCTCGAGCCAGACCCTCCAGGGGTTCCCGCAACCGACCCATCGGCAAAAGCTCCTCTCCCCCGAAAGGGTCCGTGGCATCCAGGCAAACCACATCCACATCTCTTCGGAGGGAGAAGTGCTGAAAGCCGTCATCTAAAATCAGCAAAGGCCTGGAGAATTTTCGGCAGGCCCAGCGGCCCGACCGGACCCTTCGGGAGCCCACCACCACCACGGCCTCCGGCAGCGCCCGGGCCAATAAGAGCGCCTCGTCTCCCACCTCGGCGGGCTTCTGTAGTAAGATCGGGTCCCGCCCGTTCGGACGGACCAGCAGAGGCTTGGAGAAAAATCCCGGCCCGCGGCTGCGGCCATATCCCCGGGTGAGGATCACCACCGAGACCGGCGTACGCCGGGACCTCTTGCTCTCCCGGGCGCAGATTTCACGCGCCAGGGCGATGACCGTCGTCGTTTTTCCCGTGCCCCCGCAGGTCAGGTTGCCCACGCAAACCGTCTTGGCCCGAAGTTTGTAGGAAGGCAGGATGCGCAAGCGATAAAGAAACCGGCGCAGCCTCCAGAGCTGCCGATAGCCGCAACTCAAGAGATGCAACAACCAAAGGCCCCAGGGTCGCCGGCGAAGGGCGGATTGCCAGTTAGTCCAGTGTGGCACTTTGAGCGGAAGGCAGCGCACCAGCTGCGCGGCGCAAGGAGTTTAGCATTTCGGTAGCCTCTTCAAAAACCAGATCGCAGGAGAGCCACTCCATACACTCCAGGTCATAGGGACAGATATTCTTTTTGCAGCCGAGGCACCAGAGGCCCTCCGCGAGAAGGACCGGGTGGGGGAAGGCGTGCGGAGGGTTCCAGGCTCTGGGGTCGGAGGAGCCATGGAGGGTCAGGGTGGGCACCCCCACCCCGGCTGCGATGTGTTTGGGACCGTTGCAGTTGGTCACCGCCAGCGCGCAGCGCGCCAGCAGGGCGGCTAGGTCCTGCAACGCGGGAGTCCGGGGAGCTACCCAGGCCCCCTCCCCGATGGCGGAGGCGAGTTCCACGGAGCGACACCTCTCCCCAAGGCTTCCCAGAATGAGGATGCCCAGCGTACCGGCACCGGAGGTTTCCAAGAGCCTGCGTCCCAGCGCCGCGTAGCGCTCCAGGGGCCACCGGCGGCTGGGATGGCGGGAGTGAGGAAGGAAGGCGAGCCAACGGGCGACCATTGGGTGAAGGCGAAAAAAAACATCCGCGCCGGCCTGGGCCTGTGGGCTCAGCGACAGAGCGGGAAGCCTGGGTTGGAAAGCAATTCCAAACACCTCCAGGCCCCGCAACTTCTCATAGGCGCCGTAGATCGGCTGGGAAAGCCTTGGGAAGAGCCGATCATAAAAAAATTTATAGCGGTTTTTTTCGGAGCCGGCCCGGACCCGCGCTCCGCTCGTCGCGCTCAAGAGGGCGGTACGGGGGGTGTTTAAAAAATCCAAGACCCAGTCATATTTCTCCTCGCGGATGCGCCGGATCCACCGGAGGGCCTCAGAGGCGCGGTAATGTAGAATTCGGGGAGAAGATCCCGCGGCGGCAGGGGGCATCAACGTCGCAGCGGGAGACTCCAACAACAAATCCACCTGCGCCCTGGGGAACTCTTCCTGTAGGCGCGCCAGGGCCGGCAGGGTCAGCACCGCGTCGCCGATCCGGCGCAGCTGCAAGAGGAGTATCTTCCTGGGGGTCCACAGGCTCTGGTAGAGTCTGAGAATCTGCTCGGTGGTTTTTCCGATCTCGTAGCGTTCCAAAACCAGCTTCCTGCCCGCCCGCCCCATGGCCGCAGCCCCCTCAGGATCACGCAGGAGTTCCCACATCGCCTGCGCCAAGGCCTGAGGATCCTGGGGAGGCACCAACCGGCCCGTGCGGCGGTCACAGACCAACTCCCGATTGCCCCCGACGTCCGTGGCGATGACCGGAATCTCCATGCACAGAGATTCCCGCAAGCTTCCGGAGAGACCCTCCCCAGCCACCGCGCTGTTGACGCTGATATCCAAGAGCGATAGGAGCTCCGGTACCGCCTCCTGAAAACCTAATAGGTGGACGCTAGACTCCAGCCCCAGCTCCCGGACTTGGCGCAGGAGCTCCGGATGTTGGGTGTCCCTGCCCACCAATAGAAAATGGACCGAGATCCCTTTCTCCAGCAGCAAGCGCGCCGCCTGCAGGAAGATGTGCTGTCCCTTCCAGACGGAGTAGTTGGCGACCTTGCCGATCCAAGGCCCCTGGGCGGGCAATCCCCAAAGGCTTAGGAGAGCGGGGTCCTTGGAACGGGGAAAAAAGCGCGCGGGATCCACTCCGCTGGCAACGACGTGGAGTTTTTCCGGGTCCACTCCCGCCCGCAAAAGTTCCTGGCGGATGGCTTCGGAAACGGCGATGACCGCATCCAACGCCCCAGCGGCGTACTTCAGGCGGCTGAAGGGGTGCGCGGCGATCGGAAAAGAAACCCGACGGGTGATGACCAGTCGAAAATGAGGGTAGAGCCATTTTGCCCAGAGGGCTACGGCGTGGGCCCTGGCATGGTGGGCATGTACCAGGTCAATGCGGTGTCGTCGCACAAAGCGCACCAGGGCCAGTGCGGCCAGAAGATCTCCGTCATTTCTGGCCTGAAAGGGATGCACCCTCCACCCTTGCTGCCGGGCCTTCCGGGCGATTTCTCCATCCTCCGGGCACAGCAGGTATACCTGGTGCCCCGTGTCCCGTAGTCTGTCGGCCAGAAGCAGCATCTGGGCTCCCCCTCCAGACCATCCCCGGCTATGGGTGAGATGGAGAATGCGCGCCCTCATGGGGAAAGCTCCTGATAGAGGGAGAGGAACTGTCGGGCGGTCCGATCCCAGGAGAAGTTTTCGGCCGTTTTTCTGGCGTTTCGCCGCAGCTCGGAGAGGTCTTGTTGGATCACCCCCTCCATCCGATGGAGCAGTTCCTCCCGTGAGCGGGGATTCTCCAGGATCCAGCCGTTTTTCCCGGACTCCACAAGCTCCGCCGCGCCGGAGCTCCGGCTCACGACGGCCGGCACCCCGCAGGCCATGGCCTCCAAGACAGGCATGCCAAACTCCTCGTAATGCGCGCAGAGGAGGTAGGCGTCGCAGGCGGCCAGGACCTGCTCCGGAGCAGGCGTGGGGGGCAGCCACAGGATACGGGGATGCGAGAACCGTGGGCGTAGCTTTCTAGGCCCCAGAATAAACAGCAAGGCCGGCCGGGATGCGGAAAGGGCCTGAAAGGCCTCCAGAAGCCCTGAGAGGTTGCGCTTCAAAGGATCGCCGGAAAGGACGCTCAAAAACCATACGCCTGCCTCGGCAATGCCCAGCTCCCGGGCCAGATTTTTACGACCCGCAGCGCGCAGGTCGGGGTGGAAACGTTCCAGGTCCACCCCGGGATAGATGACGCGGATCCCCTCCTCCCCGATCCTCTCAAATTCCACCAAGTCCTTGCGCATCCTTTGGGAGGGAACGGTTAAGATCCTAAAGGAATTTCCGTGAAGTTGTCTCTTCCTTAAGTAGCGGGTGCCGGCGGAGATTTTATGGAGGCCGTTGGTGTGGTAGGCAAGCGCGGCGTCGCAGTTGTGCAGGGTCAAAACATCTTGGCCGAGGAGGTCCCCATGGCCATGGCGGATATCGGGCCGCAGGCGGCAAAGGCTGCGGCCGGCGAAATAGTTAAAACTCGCGGCCCGCAGCCAGGAGGAGAAAGAAAGCATGGGGATGCGATGCAGGCGGATGGCTCCCGGCTGCCAAACCCCCAGAGGTGGAAAACGATGCGCCGACAGGCTCACCTCGTGCCCCCAGCGGCTTAAGCGCTGCGCCACCGCTGCCACGGTGCGGCTGGCCCCGGAAAGCAGGGTGAAATTTCTCAGGGCGTAGGCTATCTTCATGCGTAGGAGAAGGGTCCCATCAGAGGCGAGCCCTTCCACGGGTCAGGTTCAGGTAAAAATCCAGCCGCGTATCTCCTCCTCGGATAAAGAGGCGCGGCAGGGGCCCTCCCAGAGCGGTCTGAAGTGTGGGAGCGATCCCCGAGTGGATCCCGCACTGAAACTCATACCCCGCCTCCTGAACCTTCCGGCGAAGCTCAAGAGAATCCTCTCCCGCTCCGTAGGGGTAGGCAAAGGCCAGAGGCGCCTTTCCGGTGTTCTCCACAATTGCGCGGCGGCTTGCCTTGAGCTCCCAATCCAGCTTCTCCCCATCCAGACCGGTCAGATTCGGATGGGTCATGGTATGGGAACCGAATTCCACGCCTGCCTCCGCCATCTCCCGGACCTCCTGCCAGCTGAGCATGGCGATCCTGGATTCCGCCGCCGGATCATGCCAGAGGTTTTCGCCTCCCAACTCCCGGACCACCAGAAAAATAGTCGCCTTCATCTTGAGCCGCTTGAGAATCGGGAAGGCTTGGGTATAGATGTTGCGGTATCCGTCATCGAAAGTGAGCAGCACCGGCTTTTCCGGCAAGGGTTTGGAACCTTCCCGAAAGTCCTTCAAGTCCTGAAAACCGATGGGCTCATACCCCCACCTGCGCAGAGTCTCGAGCTGCCGGGCGAAAATCTCCGGAGCCACCCACAGGGAGCGCAGGCGCGAGCCCCGAGGAGGATGGCCGATCTTATGGTACATCAGAATCGGCAGGCCGCGTCTTGTCCGCCGCCACCAGTTCCATCGAACGGAGAAAACCGCCCCGGCCACCAACCCCGCCCCGATCAGCCAACTCATCTGTGAGGCCCTGTCTCTTGAAGGTCCCGGAGTTTTAGATACTTCATCCAGTGGTAATAGGCTGCCAGCGCGGCCCAGCTCCACCCCGCCGGGCCATCCAAAAATCCCAATTGAAAAAGGTACCGCTTGAGAAACTGCAGGGGCAAAGTCCCATGGTGCCAGAGCCTAAACCGCCGCCCCATGCGAAGACGGTCCTGGGCGGCGTAGGTCGTATAGCGATTCATCTTCCCCAGGTACTCTTCAAAGTTGCGGTAGGGCGTATGCCGAATGGGAAAGTTTAGAGAGCCCACGGGCCCCGAAACTGCGATCCCCTCGTGGACACAGCTTCTCCCATAGGAGGATCCGGCCCTAAGAAAAAGGCGCAGGTGCCTTTCGTTGCCCACCCCTCCAAAGCGCAAGCGCCGCCCCATAAAATGGACATGAAAAGGGATGGAGTATCCCCGGTAGGGAGGGGAAGAGTCCCGCAGCACTTTTTCCATCTCCTGGCGCAGGCCCGGGGAAAGGCTCTCATCGGCATCCAGGTTGAGCACCCACTCGCCGCGAGCCTGTTGGAGGCCGAACTGCTTCTGGGCGGTAAAACCTTGGAAAGGGTTTTGAAAAATCCTTGCGCCGTGCGACCGGGCCGCCTCCCGAGTGCCGTCCGCGGAGGAGTCATCCACGAGGACGATTTCATCCGCGAGGCCGCGGACGCTGTCCAGGCACCGGGGCAGATCCTTTTCCTCATTTTTTGCAATGACCAGCAGGGTCAGACGGGGAACGGTCATGGGGAGAGAATCTCCTCATAGATGGACTCCACGGCCCGCCCCATCTTTTCCACGGAGAACTCCTCTGCCCTGGCCGCAGCCCTCTGGGAGTAGAGGCGGGCCTGGTCTGGATTTTGGAGCAGCTTCAGAATCGCCTCCCCAAGACGCTCCGGATCCTTGGGAGGCACCAGCAGCCCATCCCGGCCGCCGACCAGCATCTCCGGAATCCCCCCGGCCTCGGTGGCTACCACCGGCACCCCCAGCCCCATGGCCTCCAAAAGACTGGTGCCGAGTCCCTCCATCCGGGAGGAGAGCACCGCAACGTTCATCTCCCGCATCCAGGAAAAGGGACGCGGACTAAAGCCCATCAGGTGCACGCAGCGCTGTAGTCCACACCGAAGGATCTCTTTCTCCAGCGCGCCTCTCAAGGGACCCTCTCCCAGATAGACCAGGTGCACCGAGGCAAGAGTCACCCGCACCCGAAGGATGGCCCGCAATAGATTCAAAGGATCCTTGTGCTCCACCAAAGCTCCCACCTGACCCACGATGGGCACAGAGGCCTCCACCCCCAGCTTTTGCCGCAGGGAGGCGGAGTCTTGCGCGGCCCTCTCCCGCAATGCTTTCAGGTCCACAGCGGAGTGCACTACGCGGATTTTTCTCTGAGGCAAACCCTCGCCCTCAAGCACCCGCCGGACCGCCTGGGAGATGGAGAGAATGCGATCCATTCGAGAGTACTTGATTCGGCTGAGGGGTGAGGACAGAGGGAAATCCACCCGGCGGTGGGCCACGCAGCGAAGATGGGGATTGCCGCACGCCGCAAAGAGCGCATAGGTGACGGCGTGGCCGCTGTGTGCGTGAAGCACCTGAGGTCTCAAGTCGCGCACCCACCTGCGCAACTTCCAGAGGCTCCACAAATCCCACTCCCCGCGGCAGGAAAGGGGAAAGATCTCCAGGCCGCGTCCGGCGGCTTCCGTCGCCAAGGGCGCCTGGGGCGGGCAGAGGATGGTATTGCGATGACCCTGGGCCTTTAGGTGAGTCGCCAGATAGAGAAGCTGTTGCTGGCCTCCCCTCCAGGTCCTTTCCGTGTCCAGGTGCCAAATGCTATAGGACATGGCGGTAGACCTGCTCCACTTGATCTCCGTAATGTCGGCGACTCAGTCTCTCGCGATAGAACCGGTAGGCCCGGCCCCCCATCTCCTTTAAATCCTGGGGGCGGGCGAAGGCATCCAGAATATGAAAGGCCATTTGTTCGCAGGAGCCCGGCGCAATGAGAAAACCCGTCTGGCGGGGGCGGACCAGTTCCGGCAGGCATCCGACCCGGGTAGCCAGCAGGGGTCTGGAGGAAGCCATCCACTCCACCGCCACCCGCGAGACCGCCTCGGAACCCACCGAGGCGATGACTCCCAGGTGGCAGCCCCGCATCCAGGAAAAAGGCTGGGAGACGTAGCCATCGAACTTCACCTGAGAATCCAACCGAAGTTTCCGAGCCTGCCGTTTAATGTCCGCCCATCTCAGGTTGGCCTCCGGTCCCGCCAGCCGGAACTGGAGGGGAAGCCTTCCCGCAACGAGAGAGGCCGCCTGCAAAAAGTGCCGGTGACCCTTCACAGGATCCAGCCTGGCCAAAAGTCCCACCCGGAAGGGTTTTTCGGAGGGCCAAGGCGGGGGCGCGGGGGCCTCAATCCCCGGGTAGACCGTCTGGGTGAGAGCGATAGGGTAAGGGAAGCCGGCCAGAAAATCCTGACGGAGGGCCTCCTGGGCGAACAACACGAAATCGGTATGGCGATAGAGCCACCTGCCCCCCCATCGAAGGCGAAAGGGTCGAGCGTCGAGGCGGCTGCGCACGATGGGAACCTGCCGGGAAAGGAGCCCGCGGGTCTTCAACCAAACCCCCAAGGCATGGGTTGTGCCGTTGAAGGCATGGAGGAGCTCTATTTTCTGCTCCCGCATCCACCGCGCCAAGCGGTTGGCCTCCCACCACGGGTGAGAGAAAGCGAGGACGGGAAGACCGCGCCCTTGACTCAGGGCTTCCGGTTTTTTTCGGGCGCGCAGAAGGAGCGTTGCGAGATGCCCGCGATCCCGGAGCTCCTCTGCCAGATCCAAGGCCGACTGGGTGATGCCGCTGTCCCACCGCTCATCCAAGAGCAACAAGACTTTCATGGCGTAGCAATTCTCCTGCCGCACGCGAGACCTCGTCCACAGTGATTAAGCGCATGCATAAAAAGTGCCCTTCCGGGCAGCGGCGGCCTCCATGGAGGCTGCAGGGGCGACAGGCCAGGGTGGCCTCCAGAACGCGGCTGCGAGGACCCTGCGGGAAGAAACCCAACTCCCGAGTGGTCGGCCCAAAAAGAGCCAGCACCGGAGTTCCCACCCCCGCCGCAATGTGCATGGGACCGGAATCATTGGTGATGAGAAGCTGGCACAGGGAAAGCAGCGCCACCAAGTCCTGCAGGTTCTCCGTCTTTCCCGCCACAGACAGCATGTTCCATGGCTCCCGATGGGAGGTGGAGTCATCCATTGCAGCTACAATTTCACGGACGATGGGCACATCCCGTATAGATCCAATCCAAAGAATTTGAACTCCCTGTTCCTGTTGCAGTCTCCGGGCCAGCTCCGCAAAGCGCCCGGGAAACCATCTCTTGGTCCTCCAGGCAGATCCTGGGGCGATGGCCACGCGCGGGCCGGAAGGATTTCCAGGGACTTTCCGGAGGTTCTCGGACCATCGGCGAAGACGCTCGGGATCGCTGTGCCAACGCCAAGAAACCTCCCTGGAGGCCTTGGGAAGCAAGGGATAGAGCAAGGAGAGGTTTCTTTCGCTGTCATGCGTCTTCCAATCGAATGACACCGCCTCGGACAGAAGGCGCGGCCAGGCGCTCGAGGCAAACCCCACCCGGTAGGGAACCCCTCCTCCGTAGGCCAACAGAGCCGTGAAATGTGAGCGGTGCGGCAGCAAAGCTGCCGAGAACTTCTGTCGGCGAATTCTCCAAATCCAAATGGGCAGGGCCAGCCAATAGAGCCTGTTCCGGCGCTTGCGGATGCTCCAGACCTGATCCGCTGTGCGGGAGTTTTGAAAGACGCCGGCCGTCTCGGACGCCGAGAGCACTGTGATTTGAGAGCGTGGAAACCCCTCCCGGAGGGCCTTCAACAGCGGCAGGGTCAAGGCGGCATCTCCCAAGAAGGCCGTCTGCACCACCAGGAATCGGTAAGGGGTCTGGGGATCGAAGACCCCCAGGCGGGGCAGGACCGCCAGGTAGCGTTCCAGGGTATGCCGCCGATCCCCGCCTCTTTTCCCAAACCACACCCAGCCCCTTCTGGAAAGGATGGACTTCGGATACCGCACGCGTCGGCCGGCCCGGGACCACAGGCTGAGCATCCGAGACCTGAGGCTTCCATGCAGGTCCACGAGGAGCTCGAAGCGTCTTCGGCGAATCTCGGAAACCGTGCGCCGCCACCCCTCCCATGCCAAGACCTCATCCACACCGGGTTGCCCGCGCAAAAGCTCCACAAAAACAGGTTTTACCAACACCGAGATCTTGCCCTGCGGCCAGCGGGCCTTTAAACGGGCATAGACCGGCAGTGTCAGGGCGATGTCCCCCAGGGAAGAAAGACGAATGACCAAGATCCGGGGCTGCTCTTTCAACATAAAGGTAAATCAGGACTGGACTTTTGCAAACTTATAGAGAAGGGGGTGGCCAGGGCTCCTTAAAAAACATCCGACCGGGGTGGCCGAGGATTTGCCCTGCAGACCCCGTAGCGGAAGGGGGACCCTCCGGGGGAAACCGACGGGACTGGTTTCCCGGGGTTCGGGGGCTAAGGGCAAACCTCGGCCAGGACCCCAGTCGGTATTAAACAATCCTGGACAGACCCTAAATTCCATTTTGCAAAAGTCCAGTCTACATTATAGTATTTTTCGACGGAGGCTGCACGGGCGGGTCTACACGAGCGCGAGTCAGGAGGATGGAGTACTGGGGGTCAAAATGGCTTTTAAGGCGGGAGAGAGAAGGTCCCAGGTCCTCTGGCTGGCGCCGCTTAAGCTCCGAACCGCTCGCTGGGCATTCTCCCCCATCCGCCGACGCAGGAAAGGATCGTCCAGGAGTCTTTCCAGATTGACCTGCAGATCCGCAGAATCCTTCACTTGGAGCGCTCCGGAGCGGGCCTGAAGGTAACGCGCCTCCAGTCGAAAGTTCTGCGTGTGGGGTCCGAATAGAATCGGTTTTCCATGGGCGCCGGCCTCCAGCATGTTATGGCCTCCGTGCGCAACCAAGCTGCCTCCGACAAAGACCAAGTCCGCCCGGGGATAGATCCGGCTAAGGATTCCGACCTGATCCACCAGCAAGCACTCCGGCTCAGGGTGCGGCCGGGCCTGCGGGACCCGACTACGGTCGGGGAGTGCCGGCTCAACACGTCTTTGAGGCCCGGCCCGGCACCCACTCCAGCGAATCCAGAGATGCCGGCCTTCCAGGAGGTCGCCCTCAATGGCCGTACAGCGCTCCGGGTGCCTAGGCACCAGAATGAGTCTCAAGAGGGGATGGGCGGGCTTCAAGCTCCGATAAACCTGCAACAGCCGCTCCTCCTCCCCCTCACGGGTGCTCACGCAGAGCCAAACAGACCGCTGGCCGTTCCAACCGCAGGCCTCCTCCCAGGGAACTGTCTCCGGAGTCCCGATGCGGTTTTCAAGGACTTCCCCACCCACCGCGCTGTCGAATTTCAAGTTTCCGCAGACCTTCAGGCGTTTGGAGGGGGCTCCGAGAAAGGCAAAATATCTCCAGTCTCTCTGAGAGCGCACGCAGAGGAGGTCGAAACGACTCAGCATCCACCGCATCAGTGAACGTATCCAGCGGTATCTCCTCACGCCGCGCGAAGAGATTCTCCCATTGACCAGAAAGAGCCGCGTCCCGTATTTTCCAGCCATATAGAGCAGCCCCGGCCAGAGCTCCGTTTCCACCAAAACCAAGGCCGCGGGTCGGAAATTCTGAAAAAGCGCCCTCAAACAGAGGATATTGTCCAACGGCAGGAGGGTGCTGACCTTCGCTGTTCGGCTGCGGCGGGCCAACTCCAGCCCGGTCGCAGTGGAGCAGCTGAGGAGGATTTCGACCTCCGGAAGTTCCCTCTGAAATATCCTCAGAAGGGGCCGGGCCGCCAGGATCTCTCCCACGGAGGCGGCATGCACCCACAGCCAGGATTTCCGAAAGTCGGGTCGCGAAGGAACGGTCCAGCCCAGCCGAACCGAAAGTTCAGAGAGCCAGTCTTCGCTTAGCCGCCGGCGTTTCCGAAAAAAAACGTAGACAAGATAGAGTGGGGCCAGCAGCGGGAGAAGGATTTGGTAAGCGACCCATGGCCAAGGGGGAACCCTCGGCTCAGCCGCACCCATTGCGGTCAGCCTGCTCAGTGACCTCGTCCAGAGCCCTTTTCAACTCTTGGGCCCTTTCCTCCAGCGAATCGGTCTGAGAAATCCAGAGAGGGTCTCCACAGACGATGGACACCCGGTTGAACGGCAGGGGGACCCAATAGTCGTCCCAACCACGGAAGATCAGCTTGCGCCGCATGCCGTTGGCGATGGGGAGGATGGGCCACCCCAGCTTTTGAGCCAGGTAGAGCACCCCCGGCTTGACTTGGCGTGCGGGACCCCGGGGACCGTCCGGCGTCATGGAGGGATAGAATCCTCTGGCGGCCCATTGGACCATCTCCCGCAGGGCCGGCGCTCCGGCCCGGCTGGAGGATCCTCGGGAGAAACGCATCCCAAAGCAGGTGATGACGCGAGATATCCACTCTCCGTCCCGGCTGCGGCTGACCATGGTGCAGATCGGTTGGCGGCGGTGACTGTAGAGAAAAAACACCTGGCGGCCGTGCCAGAAGGCATAGATCCATCTGGTGTGGAGGCTCTGGAGGCGTCGCACGTGCTCCGTCCCGGACCAAAGGATGCGAGAGGTCTTGCCCACACATTGAAGGTATGTCCAAGCCAGACGGGGCAGAAGCCACAACAGCAGTTGTTTACCCATCATTCTTTTTTCAACCATCCCACCAGAAAAGCGCTGCAGGCGGAAGGTTCCCACTCCCCGTCTTTTGAGAGGGCAACTCCGATCTTTTCCAACTCCAAAATCTTGAACAAGGCCAAGCGATCCTCCGGCGCGGTCAAAATCACGGGGGGTCCCAAGGCGCATTGCTCCTGAGCGGCCTCAGACTCCAACAGCCCCAGCGCAAAGCGAAGCGCCTCCTCCAAAGCCACCTCCTGGATAGTCTGCCATAGGGTATCCCGCGGCCAACTCCCCTGCAGGGCTACGGCTCCGACGCTGACGGCTAATCCGGGGAGGCTTTGCGCGCAGGGAGGCAGGCTCTCTTTGGCCGTTTCCGGATTTTGAAAACTGCGGTATAAGGCGGCGGGGGAGGGATTCTGAGAGGCCCGCTCGACGGCCTCCCGAACCGCCTCCAAGGATAGGGAGCCATCCCCGCACTTCTTCAAACGCCGGAGCACCTCCTTTTCTCGGATCTCCAGCTTGAAATTTTTTACCTTCCTCTGCATGCCGGATACCATTTCCTGATTTCGGATACTACCTTCCACGCTTCGCTTGAAAATCGTAGAGGATGGAGACGGCGATGCCCAGGGTGGAGTAGGTTCCCAAAAACATTCCAATACACAAAACGAGCGCGAAATCATGGATGACCTCCCCTCCCCAGACCATCAGCGCCGCCACGGCCAAGAGGGTGGTAAGCGTGGTCATCAACGTCCGAGACAGGGTTTCATTGAGGCTGGCGTTGATGAGGTCCCCCAAGAGCTCCCTGCGGGACTGGCGGGCCTTTTCCCGCATGCGATCAAAAATGACGATCGTGTCGTTGATGGAATATCCCGCCAAGGTCAAAAGCGCCGCCACCGTCACCAGATTGACTTCCTTCTGGGTGATGGAAAGAAATCCTAAGGCCACCCACACATCGTGCGCCAACGCCAAGACTCCCGCGCCTCCCCAGAGGAAATTTCGAAAACGGAAGGCCACGTAGCAAACGATTCCCCCCAAAGAAAAGAGAATCGCCCACCAGGCCTGGCGCACCAAGTGTGAACCCACGGCGGGTCCCACATACTCGCGCCTTTTCAGCTCGATGCGGTTGGCGGGAAAGGCTCTGCCTAACCCCTCTAAAAGGCGCGCAGCGGCCCCTTCCTCTCCGGAGCCCTTGATCCGCACGATAAAATCGTTGACGCCGACGATGTTTTGAATCTGGGCGTCCGAAAATTTTTCCCCGACCAAGGCCTGTCTCAGGGCGGCCGTAGAGACCTCGCGCTCAAAATGAATCTGCAGGAGGTTCCCCCCTGCAAAATCAATGCCCAGGTTCAAGCCTTTCCAGAAAACGATGGAGCAGAGGCTCCCCAGCACCAAGAGGGAGGAGAAGAGGTAGCAGAACCTCCGCATCCCTATGAAGTCAATCTGCGTTTTTCCAATCAGTTCCATTTAAATGTTCACTGGGCAGGCCCTGCCTGCAGCAAGATATTTAGATACTGAGCCGTTGGACATTTCTTTCTGAAAGGTAAAGCTCAAAAACCGCGTGGGTCACAAAGACGGCGGTGAACATGCTGAAGATCAATCCCACCGTCAACGTCAGGGCAAACCCCTTGACGGGTCCCGTTCCAAACTGAAAGAGAAATATCGCCGCAATCAGGGTGGTCAGGTTGGCATCCAGAATGGCGCTGAAGGCCTTGTCGTAGCCGGCATCCACCGCCACACGGATGGATTTTCCTAAGCGAAGCTCTTCGCGGATGCGTTCAAAAATCAGGACATTGGCATCCACCGCCATGCCGAGAGTGAGCAGAATCCCCGCCACCCCCGGGAGGGTCAGGGTGGCATGGAAATAGCTCATCGCACCCAAAAGGTATAGGAGGTTGAGCAGGAGCGCCAGGTCGGCGACCAGCCCGGAGAACCTATAGTAAACCACCATAAAAACAAAAACCAGGGCGATGCCGATTCCGCAGGCCTTCACTCCGGCGCGGATGGAATCCTCTCCCAAACTGGGGCCTACGGTGCGTTCCTCGATGATCCGGACGGGCGCCGGCAGGGCTCCCGCCCGCAGGACGATGGCCAAATTGCGGGCCTGCTCCAAGGTGAAATTGCCCTCGATCTGGGCGGTTCCTCCCGGGATGCGGGAGCGGATGACGGGAGCGGAATGCACCACCCCGTCCAAAAGGATGGCGAGGTTTTTGCCGATGTGGGCTCCGGTCAGTTGCTCAAAGGCGCGGGCCCCCTCGGAATCAAACTGGAGGTTCACCGTGGGAAAGCCGAAGTTGGCCCCTCCGGTATCGATGCGGGCATTGGTGAGGACGGCCCCGGTCAGAGACGCGCTGGACTGCAAAACATAGTAGCCTCCCTCCCGGCCCGCAAAGAGTTCCCGCCGCGAACCCAGAAGTTTTAGAACCTCCGGCCGCAGGCGCTGCTCCGAGTCCCACGGGGAGCCGAACTCCGCAACCTTTTCTAAAATCTTCTGGGACTCCGCGGAGTCCTCCACCAACCGGAACTCCAACAGGGCGGTCTTGCCGATGATCTCCTTGGCCTGATCCGGACTCTTGATTCCGGGAAGCTGCACCACGATCCACCGCTCCCCTTGCCGGGCGATCAAAGGTTCGCTGACCCCAAACTGATCCACCCGATTGCGCAGGACCTCGATGGCTCGAGCCAAGGCATCCTGCAGGTCCGCCTCGGGCGGAAGGCCGGAGGCGTCCAATTCCATTAAAAGGTGGGTTCCTCCTTTCAAGTCCAGACCGAGATTGAGGAGCCACCGGGGGCGCTGCTTAAAGCGCTCCAGCTCCTCCCGCTCCTGAGGCGGCATCAGATACCAGCGAGCGGAGCCCGAAACCAACCCTGCCGCCAAGAGGGTCACCCCGGCGATTGTCACCCATTTGAGCTGCAGCCTGGACATGGGGATCAGTGGGAATTTTGGGAGGGATCTTCCGGAGAGCGAAGCTGCGAGATGGCTGATCGGGCCACCTGAATCTTTACCTGTTCCGCAACCTTAAGTTCCACATCCTGCCCCTTAAACGCGGCGACTACGCCATAGATTCCGCCGTTGGTCAGGACCTGATCCCCCTTTTTCAGGTTCTGCAGCATCCGCTCATGCTCCTTTGCCTTCTTCTGCTGGGGGCGGATCAGCAGAAAATAGAAGATGCCGAAGATGATCAGGATCGGCAAAAAGCTCATCCAAGGAGTGGGCTGGGGGGAAGCGGCTGCGGGCACTTTAGGCCTCCATCCTTCTTCAAATCCGAGAACGTTCCCGTTAAAATGCTTTTCCGAATGAGTCGCATCCATCGTACTAAAAATGCCACATTGTGTAAAGAAAGAAGCCTGGCAGCCGAAATCTCCCGAACCCGGTAGAGGTGGTGGAGGTAGGCCCGGCTATAGCGCCGGCAGGTCAGACACCGGCAGCCCTCCTCCAACGGAGCAAAATCCCTCCGGTAGGAGGCGTTTTTGATGTAGATTCTGCCGCCGGAGGTGAGGACCTGGCCGTTGCGCGCATTGCGCGTGGGCCAGACGCAATCAAAAATATCCATGCCCTGCTCCACGGACTTCAAAATGTCCTCCGGAGTTCCCATCCCCATGAGGTAGCGGGGGGCGCAGGAGGGAAGCAGATCGGAGGTCAGACCCAGCACCTCCCAGGTGAGCGCCTTGGGCTCTCCGACCGAAAGTCCTCCCAGCGCGTACCCATCCCAACCCATCTCCAAAAGGGCCTCGATCTGGGAGCGTCGGAGAGCCTTATGAGTCCCCCCCTGCAGGATCGCGAAAAGCAGCGGCCGCCTATCCCCGGTCCCCGAGCAGAGGCGTTGATGCCTTTGAAAGGAGATTCTTGCCCAACGTTCCGTCCGTTGGGATGCCTCCCGCAGTTTCTCCGTGGGGGAGGGATAGGGCAGACAGACATCCAGGGGAGTCAGGATATCCGAGCCCATCTGGTGTTGAAAATCTATCACCTGCTCGGGACTCCAAAAAACAAGGCTCCCATCGTGGTGGGAGCGAAACAGCACTCCCTCTTCCCGGACCCGGCACAGATGGGCCAGACTCCAAACCTGAAACCCTCCCGAGTCGGTCAGGATAGGTCCCTGCCAGTCCATCCAGGCATGAAGCCCGCCGGCCTGGGTCAGGACCTGGGCTCCGGGTTTTAGGTACAGATGGTAAGCGTTGGCCAAGAGCCCCTGGACTTCCAACTCCTCCAAGTCGGAGGTATCCAGGGCCTTGACCGAGGCCTGGGTGGCCACCGGAAAAAAGGCGGGGGTCTCCACGAGACCATGCCGAGTTTCTAAAGCGCCCGCTCGGGCTTTGCTCTTGGGATCCTGGGCGTGAATTCGAAACATCGTTCCAGAGGACCGGATCAAAGAATCAACATGGAATCCCCGTAGGAGTAAAACCGGTATCCGGACTCCGAGGCTTCCTGATAAGCCCGCAGCAGAAGCTCCCGGCCCGCGAAGGAGGCCGTCAGAAGCAGGGGGGAAGAGCGCGGAAAGTGAAAATTGGTGATCAGGCCGTCTACCCAGAGAAAGGAGTGCCGGGGGCCGATCAGAATATCCGTCCAGCCGCAACGGGAAGAAAACTCGCCGCCTGCGGCGGCGCTTGCCTCCAGGGCCCGAACGGCGCTGGTCCCCACCGCCACCACCCTCCCCCC
>JACQJP010000019.1 GCA_016204975.1 Elusimicrobiota bacterium | reverse complement strand
GTGCTGCGGGAGGGAAAAAACACCGGCCAACGCATGATCCTTCTGATCACCGCCCCCACAGACCCTGCATCCGTTGAGACCCTGAAGCCACACCTTGCGCAGCTCCCACACGCCGCCTTGATTTGGGCCGTCTCCGGGAAAATATCGGATGTAGCCACATCGGAAAGGATGCAGATCCTTTCCGGAAGGGGCTCCATCGAGGAGCGGCTAAAAATCAACGGAGGCAATTCGGAGCGCACCCTCACCTTCCAAATCTCTCCCCACTCCTTTTTTCAAACCAACACCTCGGGGGCGGAGTTCCTTTACTCCAAAATTCGAGAGTGGCTGATTCCCTACGCCGGCTCGGACCTTTATGACCTCTACTGCGGAGCGGGGGGGATCTCGCTGGCGGTCTGCGAACTCTTCCGCCGCATCCTCGCGGTGGAGGCCAACCCCGCCGCCCTATCCGACGCTCAAGAAAACGCCAGAGGCAATCACATCTCGAACGTCTCTTTCTTCTGCGGCAGGGTGGAAGAATTTCTAAGAAACCCCCGCGGGGAGCACTCCCGGTCCCTCGCGGTGCTGGACCCTCCGCGCGCAGGACTTCACCCAAAAGCCTTAAAGGAGCTCCTGGAGACTCCCTTTTCGCAGTTGTTCTACATTTCCTGCAATCCCCAATCTCTGGTCCGAGATTTGAAGGAGCTTCGGAAATGTTATAAAATGCTGAAAATTGAGTCGGTGGATCTCTTTCCACACACCGAACACATTGAAGTCCTCGTCCATCTATGCCCCAAGTGAAGTCCCAGTCCGCCGTCTCCTCTTCGACAGAGTCCCTCAACCCACAGCAACAGCTGGCCCTGCAGCATCTCTCCGGACCCCTCCTGATCCTGGCCGGGGCCGGAACGGGAAAGACCCGCGTCATCACCCATCGAATCGCCCGGCTCATTGAGACCGGAGCCGACCCGCGCAGAATCCTGGCGGTTACCTTCACCCACAAGGCCGCCCAAGAAATGCGCCGCCGAGTGGACCACCTCTGTCCGGGAAAAGGCGCCGCGGTCTGGATATTTACCTTTCACTCCTTCTGCAACCGGCTGCTTCGCCAAAATGGCCGCGCGGTGGGATTGCCCCCTTATTTCACCCTCTACGATGAGGAGGATCAGAAAAAGCTGATATTGGAATGCCTGAAGGAGCTGGGGTGGGAGGATCAAAAAAACAAGGCCAGCCTCTACCTGGCGCTGATCGCCAGGGCCAAGGACGATCTCTTGGACGCCCAGTCCTACGCGATCCACAGCGCAGTCCAGAAAGATCCCCACCGGGAAACGGTCGCCAGAATCTACCTGCGCTACCAACAGAAGCTGGAGAAGCTTGGGGCGGCGGACTTTGGGGACCTTTTGCTCAAGACGGTCCGGCTCCTGAAAGAAAACGAGGCCATCTGCCGTCACTACCAAACCTTCTTTCAACACATCTCGATTGACGAGTACCAGGATACCAACCGCGCCCAGTATGTCCTGGCCAAGATCCTGGCGGAAAAACACCGCAACCTCTGTGTGGTGGGAGACGACGATCAGTCCATCTACCTCTTCCGCGGGGCGGACATCCGGAACATCCTCGAATTTGAAAAAGACTTCCCGGGAGCCTTTGTGGTCACCCTGGAGCAAAACTACCGCTCCACCCAGAAAATTCTAGACGCCGCTTGGCGCATCATCCACCAAAACGAAAACCGAAAGCCCAAACGCCTCTGGACGGAAAAAAAGAGCGGCGAGCCCATTTCCCTGCTGGAGCTGGCCACGGAATACGAAGAGGGGCGAGCGGTCGCCTCCGAAATCCAAAACCTCCTCCAAAACGGAGCCGCGCCGAAAGACGCAGCCATCTTCTACCGAACCAACGCCCAAAGCCGTTCCTTTGAGGAGGCCCTGAGACGCTGCAGAATCCCCTATCGCCTCATCGGCACGGTGCGCTTCTACGAGCGCAAGGAGATCAAAGACGCCTTGAGCTATGCCCGGGTGCTGATCAACCCCTCCGACTCTCTGAGTCTGTCCCGCATCCTCAATGTCCCCCGCCGAAACATCGGCAACCGTACCCAGGAAATCCTGCGCGGCTGGTGCAAAGAAAAGGAGATCAGCCTCTGGGAAGCTCTGGGAGAAATCTCCAAGATTTCCGGGCTCACCCCCTGTGCCCGGAAAGCCCTGCAAAGCCTCTGCGACCTGTTGAAAACACTGCAGTCCCACGGACCCCAGCGTGCGGCCTCCGAAGCCATGGCGGAGATCTTAGACCGCAGCGGATACCTCCAAGAGCTGGAGGAAGAGGCCCAGGAAGATCCCCAAGCGGCGGGGCGCCTGGCCAACCTTCAGGAGCTCCTCAATGCAATGAAGGAGTTTGAAGAACAGTGCGCCCTCTCCGGAGGGGACTCCACCCTCGGCGCCTACCTCGAGCAGGTGGCCCTGGAGGCCGCCGCCGACAGCTACTCCGAAAAGGAAGACTCCGTTACCCTGATGACGGTGCATCTGGCCAAGGGCCTGGAGTTTCCCATCGTCTTTCTGACTGGAATGGAGGAGGGACTTTTTCCCATCGGATCTGCGGGACACCAGCCTAAAGACCTGGAGGAGGAAAGGCGCCTGTGCTATGTGGGGATGACGCGGGCCAAAGAAAAGCTCATCCTCACCTATTCCGACACCCGGCGCATCTTCGGACAAACCTACTACAATCTCCCCTCCCGTTTCATCGAAGAGGCGGGTCTGGCGCAACCCTCGGTCCCGGAAGCTCCCCTTCCAGCCAAGGCCTCTCCCCGTAACCTGATTCAACTTCGCCTCGGGTCGCGGGTGCGGCATCCACAATTCGGAGAGGGGCAGGTCGCCCAGCTCATAGGAGGCGGAGAATCCCTCAAGGTCAAGGTCGTCTTTGAGGACGGGCGATGGAGAAAGTTTTTGGTGCAGTACGCCCCGCTGGAAATTCTATGACCTTGGAACTAAAAACCGTACGGCACATCGCCCGGCTGGCGCATCTCAAGCTGACGCCGGAGGAGGACAGGCTCTATCTCGAGCAATTGGGCCAGATCCTCTCCCACGTAGAAACTCTGCAATCCTTGAAAACAAAAAACGTCCCACCCACCACCCATCCCGGAGGCCTCTCGGCACCCCAACGCCCGGACACAGCCCATTCCACGGGTCCCTCCCAGAACCTCCTGGAGAACGCCCCCCTTCGGGAAGGACAGCTCTTTAAAGTCCCTAAGGTTTTATGACTGGGAATCCAGCATGACCGATATTGGGAATCTGGCCCGACACAGCGCCCGGGAAATTGCGGAAAAGGTCCGCCGCAGGGAACTCTCCGCCTTGGAGGTCGCACGGTTTTTCTTAGAGCGCATCCAGCGGTTGGATCCCCGGGTGAAGGCCTTCCTCCGGGTCTTTCCCAAGGAGGCTGAAGGGGCGGCAAAGAAAATAGATGAGAAGGTCTCTCGGGGTGAACCCGTGGGGCGCCTGGCCGGAGTTCCCGTCGCGATCAAAGACAACATCCTGGTGGAAGGCACCGAAACCACCTGCGCCTCCAAGATACTGGAAGGCTTCGTGGCCCCCTATGATGCGAGCGTCGTCCAAAAACTGAAACAGGAGGATGCCATCCTCATTGGAAAAACCAACCTCGATGAGTTCGCCATGGGCTCCTCCACGGAAAACTCCGCCTACTTTCCCACCCGAAACCCCTGGGATCTGCGCCGCGTCCCGGGAGGATCCAGCGGAGGATCCGCCGCCGCAGTGGCCTGCCGAATGGCGCCTTTGGCCCTGGGGTCGGACACCGGGGGCTCGATCCGCCAGCCCGCCGCTCTATGCGGAGTCGTGGGCCTCAAACCTACCTACGGAGCCGTCTCCCGCTACGGGCTCATCGCCTTCGCCTCCTCCCTGGACCAGATCGGCCCACTGGCCAACGACGTCGCGGACCTGGCGTTGCTTTTCCGGGTCATCGGGGGCCACGATCCCAAAGATTCTACCTCGCTGGCCGGCGCGCCGGCTGACGAGGAGTTGACCCGCTTAAAGCCCCAAATCTCCGGGCTCCGCATCGGACTGCCGCGGGAATATTTCACCACAGACTTGGACCGCGAAGTGGCCCAAGCGGTGGAGAGAGCGGCCAAAAACATGGAAAAGCTCGGGGCACGGCTCTCCCAGGTTTCCCTGCCACACACCCGCTACGCCGTCTCCACCTATTACCTGATCGCACCCAGCGAAGCCAGCGCCAACCTCGCCCGCTTCGATGGAATCCGTTACGGCCCCAGCCTTCTGAAAAACGGAAAAGACACAGCCTCCCTCAGCCTGGAAACCCTGTACGAAGAAAACCGCGGCCGGGGATTCGGCCCCGAGGTCAAAAGGCGCATCATGCTGGGTACCTACGCGCTCAGCTCCGGATATTACCAGGCCTACTACGGCCAGGCCCAGAAGGCCCGAACCCTGATCCGCCAGGATTTTGAAGCCGTTTTCCAAAACGTGGATCTTCTTCTGACCCCCACCGCCCCCACCGCAGCGTTTCTCTTTGGAGAGAAGACCTCCAATCCCTTGCAGATGTACCTCTCGGATGCCCTCACCATCCCCGCCAACCTCGCCGGCCTCTGCGGTCTCTCCCTGCCCTGCGGAAAGACCGGCGCCGGAGCTCCCATCGGGCTTCAGCTTCTCGGCCCCCCCCTCCAGGAGTTGCGCCTGCTCCAGGCGGCCTTCGCCTACCAAGAATCTTTTTCCTGGGAGCCCTGTCCACTTTCATGACGCCTACCCAGGTTCTGCACGAAACCTCCGCCGGAGGCATCGTCCTAGGGTCTTCCGGAGAGATACTGCTGATCAAGGTCCGAAACCTCAAGGGGGAGAGGGTCTGGACCTTTCCCAAAGGGCACATCGAGAGGGAAGAGACTATCCGGGAGGCCGCCAGCCGAGAGGTGGAGGAAGAGACCGGCTACCGCTGCCAGATCCTTAAACCCCTCCCCACCGCCCGCTACCGGTTCAAGAGAGGTACCCAACTGGTCCAAAAACAGGTCAAATGGTTCCTAATGAAACCCGGATTTAAGGTGACGCGCCACGATGCCGCGGAGGTCTTAGAGACCCGATGGCTTTCCCTTGCCAAGGCAGAGAATCTGCTGCGTTATCCCAGCGATTTAAAGCTCATCGAAGAGGTCCGGTCCTTTTCAAACTCAAAGGCAGGAGAACACCGCCGATGATCCTCGCCAAACCGGGTTATCTTCCCACCATCGGCCTGGAGGTTCACATCCAGCTGGCGACCCGCAGCAAGCTCTTCTGCAGCTGTTCGGCCAAGGTCTTCGGGGAACCTCCCAACTCCTCCATCTGTCCCGTCTGCACCGGACAGCCCGGCGCTCTACCCGTCCTAAACGCGGGGGCGGTGGAGTTAGCCCTGCGCGCCGCCCTGGCCCTTCAGTGCCAGGTCCATCCCACCAGCGTCTTTGCCAGAAAAAACTACTTTTACCCGGACCTTCCCAAAAACTACCAAATCTCCCAGTATGAATCTCCTCTGGCGGAAAAGGGCCTTTGGGAGATCCCGGGCTCCCCAACCAAGAAGATCCGCATCACACGCCTGCACCTGGAGGAAGACGCCGGAAAACTTCTGCATACGGTGGGCCGAGAGGCGCTGGAGTATTCCCTGGTGGACTTTAACCGCAGCGGCATCCCCTTGATCGAGATCGTCTCGGAGCCGGACTTAACCGGCGCTGAGGAAGCCTTTCGTTACCTGACCGCGCTTAAGTCGGCGATGCAGTATCTCGAGGTCTCGCGTTGCGACATGGAAAAGGGGGAGCTGCGCTGCGACGTCAACCTCTCCGTATCGGAAAGCAGCTCCCGGCTGGGAACCAAGGTGGAAATCAAAAACCTCAACTCCTTTCGATCCGTCAAAGACGCCATCCAACACGAAATCGAACGGCAAAGCCAAATGCTCCGGACAGGCGCGCGCATCCTTCAGGAAACCAGGCTCTGGAACGCGCAGGGAGGGCTCACCGAATCCATGCGCTCGAAGGAAGAGGCCCACGACTACCGGTACTTCCCAGACCCCGACCTTCCTCCCCTGCAACTCAACCCCAAAAAAATCGAGGAGGTCCGCAGCTCCCTGCCGGAGCTTCCCGCCTCCAGAAAAAACCGCCTGCAGACGGAGTACCTCCTCTCGGAGCCGGAGGCCCAGGTGTTGACCCTCACCAAACCCCTGGCGGACTTCTTCGAACGCGGGGCCCAACACCTCAAGGCTCCCGCCCCAAAGGCCCCGGACCACTCCACCCTTGTCCGGGATTTCTCCAACTCGCTGGTCAACGAGCTCCTGGGAAAACTCCATGCGGAAAATTTGGAGATCGAGTCCAGCCCGGTCGGTCCGGAGTTTTTGGCCGCCCTCATCCTTCTGCGCACCGAGAGAAATCTTCCTCAAAAAATCATCAAAGACATCCTGGAGGCAGCCTTCCAGAAAAAGGAAAAGGCGCTCCTCCAGGAGGATCCTGCGACCGCTCGAAAAACGGCAGAGGCCTGGATTCAAAATGTTGGAATCATCTCGGACTCAAATTCTCTGACCCCGCTCATTCGACAGGCCCTCTTCGAGAATCATCAAGCGGCGGAGGATTTTCGGGCCGGAAAGGAACAGGCCCTTTCGGCTTTGGTAGGATCGGTCATGAAAAAGACGAGCGGAAAAGCCAATCCCCAACAGGTGAACCAGCTTCTGCGCGAAGCGCTGGGAAAAAAATAATGCCGCCGAAACGCTTCTCCCTGAGCCTTTTCCTTTTGATGACGTTTGCTCCATCCTTCCCCGGGGCGTTTGAATCGGCCCAAGCTGTGGAGGCGATCGCGCTGGGAAAAAACACCCTTCCCTATGACGTCGCGGTTTCCTCCAGCGGGGCTTTCTATGTCACCCATCCCAAAGGACATGCCCTCCTGATCCTGGACCCCGCCGGCTCACCCCTCAAAACCCTGGATTCCAAGGGAACGGGCCCGGGATCCTTCAAGGCCCCCCGTGGCGTTTCCGTCTCTCCCCGCGGATGGGTCTATGTGGTGGATTCCGACAACCACCGCATCCAGGTTTTCGATTCCCACGGAGAATTTCTTTTTTCTTTCGGCAAAAAAGGAAAGGCAGAGGGGGACTTCCGAAAGCCGCACGCCGCAGCGGTCGCCTCAGATGGCCGGGTCTATGTGGCGGACACCGGAAATCACCGCATCCAGGTTTTCACCCCGGAGGGCCTCTTCCTCTATCATTGGGGGCGAAAAGGCTCCGAGCGCGGAGAGCTGAAGGATCCCATCGACCTGGCGGTGGATCCCGCCGACCAGCTTTACATTCTAGAAAAGGGCAACCGCCGGATCCAAAAATTTGATGCCGAGGGGCGCTTCCTCGCCCAATGGGGAATTCAAGGCGAGGGGTTGGCCGTGGATGAGTATGGATTCCTCTACGTCACAGACGCCAAAGAGAACCGCATCCTGGAGATAGATCCCAAAGGCCTCATCCGAGGCACCTACGGACGCAAGGGAGAAGGCCTGGGCCAGCTCAAAAAACCCTCAGGACTCTGGGCCGCCACACCACGAATCCTTTTTGTGGCCGACTCGGACAACCATAGAATCCAACGCCTCGAGATTCAAAATATCCAAAAAAAGAGGCCGCTGTCTCCGAATCCGCGCACCCGAATCTTTCTGAAAGGCCCTCTCCAAAGGGTTCACCAAGGACTCCGGGAATTCTTGCTGGAACAAGAGGGGGATCTCTGGGTCGCGGAATCCAAAGGCCATCGGGCGGTGCACTTAAGCTCGGGCGGAGTTGTGCTGGCGACACTGGGGGAATCCGCCGCCGGCTGGCTGGGTTCCGAAAGAAAGAAGGAAGGCCACCTCGACTCTCCCCAAGACGTACGAAAGACCGAGGAGGGAAAACTCTACGTGGCCGATACCGGCAACCGGCGCATCCAGGTCTTCGGCCCGGATGGCAAATGGCTCTCTGCCTTCGGACCCCGGCTGGGGCCGGTCAACCTCCAAGAACCCGTCGCCTTGGCGTGGGACCCCGCCGGCTTTCTCTACATCGCGGATCCTCAGGGAAAACAGATCATTCGGACGGACCCTTCCGGAAATTTCCTCAATAGCTGGGGTCCCTCCCCCTATCCCTCCCAAACTCTCCAAAAACCCCTCTCCATAGACGTGGATGCCAACGGCTACGTCTACGTCTTAGACCCCGGAGCCTGCCGGATCGCCGTCTTCACCCCAAAAGGAGACTGGCTGACGAATTTCCTAAGCTGCGGCGAAGGTCCCCAGCGGCTGGCCCGCCCACAACGAATCGCCATCCGGGGCGACCGCCTGGCCTTGGCGGATTCCGGATCCAAAGATCTCCGGTTTTTTGAAATCCAGACCCTCCCCTCCCCCGGCACCCTGTCCGCCAATGCGGAGGCCGGGACCGTGCTGTTGCGTTGGGAAAAGTCTCCGGACCGCACGGTTCGCCGCTACCATCTCCACCGAGCACAAAATCCCGGCGGACCCTTTCAGGAGATCGCAGCCACCTCGGAGGTGGAGTTCAGAGATCTTTCCCCCACCCCCTTCGCTACCCACTACTACCGCCTGGCTGCGGAGACCGAAAAGGCGGAGCTCGGAGTCTTTTCGGAAACTCTCACGGTCGGCGTCTTCGGCCCCTCCAACCAGTCCGCCTTCGAAATCTCCAAAATAGAGCTTGGAGAAATCTTTGCGGCCAACTACAAACACTACACCGACCACCCCGTCGGCCTACTGCAGATCCGAAACGCCACGGCGCTTCCCTACCAAAACGTCAAGGTCAGCTTCACCCTCAAAGATTTTATGGACTTCCCCACAGAAACCCTCTTGGCGTCTGCCCCACCCCAGGCCAGCCTGGAGATTCCCCTCAAGGCCACCCTGAACAACAAAATCCTGGAGGTCACGGAAGACACTCCCATCCAAGCGGAGCTGAAAATCACCTACTACGACTCGGGCGCCGAAAGGGTCCAGACCCTCACCCACCCCCTGCAGATCCAGGCCCGAAACGCGATCCGCTGGGACGCCACCGAGCGCATCGGAAATTTCATCACCCCCAAAGACCCGCCGCTCATGGATTTTGGCCGCCTGGCGGTACTTCAGGCACGTCAGGCCAGGGAGGAGCCGCCACCCCTACCCCCCCACCTCCTGATCGCCCTGGATATTTGGAACGCCTTGAGCACCTACGGCATGACCTACCTCCCGGATCCCCGCAACCCTTACGAAAAAATGTCCACCGACCCAGACCATCCGGAGGACTATCTGCAATTTCCACGCGAGACCCTGAGGCGAAAAAGCGGAGACTGCGACGATCTGGTGGCCCTCTTCGCCGCTCTTTTAGAAAGCTTCAATGTCCCCACCCTGCTGGTGGACACCCCGGGCCACCTTTCCCTGATGTGGGAAGCCGGCGTCTCCGATCCCCTGGAGGCGGGCCTACCTCCCGAAGAACTCATCGCTTACCAAGGAGGCCTCTGGGTACCTCTGGAGACGACCCTCTTGGGTTCCTCCTTCTACGAAGCCCTGCAGCACGGCCTTCACCGGTACCTTCGTTTTAAAAAAGATGACCAGGTCCAACTCCTCCAGACCTACGCCGCCTGGAGCCAATACCGACCCGCGACGCTTCCTCCGACGCATTGGTCCGCCTCTCCCCCACCCTACCTCGAGATCCAAAAGCGCCACGAAAAGGCGCTCGAGACCTTGCTGCAGTCCAGATACCGCCTCCTCAAACAACACCATCAACAAGCTCTGATCCAAAACGAAAGGGACTTGGAGGCCCTGCTGCAGCTGGGCATCCTGGAGGCGGAACATAAAAACCTAGACCAAGCCAGGATGCTCTTCAACCGTATTCTCAGCTACCAAGAAAACCACGCCGCAGCCCTCAACAACCGAGGCAACATCCTGTTTCTCCAAAAAAATCCAGCCGCGGCGGAGAGCGATTACCAAAAGGCATTCCAAACGGACCCGCACGATGCCGGAATCCTCTTGAACCATGCCCAGCTTCTGATGGCTAAGGGAGATGCCGCTTCCAAAAAGCAGGCCAAAGATCTCCTGGAAAAAGCTCAAAAACTAGATCCTTCCCTGAAGGCCCAGGCAGAGGAAAAAATTTTAGAAGGAGGATTTAAAAAATGAGAAAATTATCGGTCGCCACTATTCTTCTTATTCTCTGCAGCCTTGCTCCCGTCTCGGCGGAGCAGGGCCCTCCCGCAAAAGAAAAAGACGAACCCCTCCAAGAGGCGGAGAAAAATCCGGAATGGAAACAATGGTTGAAAGAACTCCGTGAGACGCTGGAGCTCTCCAGGGTGGAAAATCCGCAGAGGATGCAGAGACGGGCCGCAGTCTTGGCCGTGCGGGGTGAAAAACAGGAGGGGGCGAAAAAATCTCTTTACTGGAAAGGAAAAAAGCAGAAGGAAAAAAGCTCCCGGCAGAAACTCCAGGAGGACGAGCTCTTAAAAAATTTGGAGGAGGCTTTGGAAGGCTCCGATCCAAAAACCATCCGGCAAAAACTATTTTCTTTCCTCAAGGAAAATCCCGCCAGCGAGCATCGAGCCTCCATCAAAAAGGTGCTCCTTCAGTTAGAACCTCTCCTCCCATCCACCACCCCCTAGGGGAGCTAGCGCCTTGGAACGCAGAAGACACGATGCAAGGCACGGACCGCCTCCTGGGCCTTTTTTTCCGCGATGATGCAGGAAAGGCGGATTTCTGAGGTGGCAATCATTTCAATATTGACCTTCAGCTTGGCCAACACCTCAAACATCCGCGCGGCCACCCAAGCATGTTGCCGCATCCCCATGCCCACCACCGATACCTTGCCGAATCCCTCCTCACACAGCACCCTCTTTGCGGAAACCCGCCGAGCCGCCGCCTGAACGCTTCCCTTGGTTTTCTCGAAATCCTGCCGAGCCATGGTCAGAGAGATATTGTTGACCCCTCGGGCGGTCCCGGACTGAAGAATCATATCTACCGGAACATTGCCTTCCGCCAGATACTTCAAAAGCCGTGCCGCCACACCCGGCCGATCCGGAACGTCCACCGCGGTGATCTTGACCAAATCCTGCGTCCAGGTCACCGCGGAAATCACCGCTTCTTCCATCGTCTCCTCCTTTCCCGCGCGTCTGCGCCGTAAAAAAAACCGACCGACTCTTTGGTTCCGGTCGGTCCGGTCAGGATAAATCCAGGTTCCAGGATGATTCTGAAAGGTGGCCCGCACTAAAATCGGCACCCGAAACTTTCTAGCCACCTCCACCGCGCGCGTCTGCAGGACCTGGGCACCGGAGGCCGCCATCTCCAGCATCTCCTCCTGAGACACAGACCTCAAAAGCCTGGCCTGAGACACCACTCGAGGATCGGCCGTATAGACCCCCTTGACATCCGTGAATATCTCACAAAACTTCGCCCGGAAGGCGGCCGCCAAAGCCACCGCCGTCAGGTCCGAACCCCCACGCCCCAAAGTGGCCACTTCCTGCCGCGGATTTAACCCCTGAAAACCGGCCACCACCACCGCCCGCCCCCGGCCCAACTCCTCGCGGATGCGGCCGGTTTGGATCTTTAAAATGCGGGCCTGGGTATGACTGGAGTCGGCGTAGATTCCGGCCTGCGGGCCGGTCAGGGAGATGGCCTCCTGCCCCACGCGCTTTAGGGCCATCGAAAAAAGAGCAATCCCAATCTGTTCTCCAGTCGCCAAAAGCACATCCATCTCCCGGGCGTCCGGATTTTCCCCCACCCCCTGGGCCAACTCCAAAAGATCGTCCGTCATCTCCCCAGGAGCAGAAACCACCGCAATCACCCCATACCCCTGACGGCGGCGCCGAAGCACCCTCTCGGCGCAGCGACGGATCTTGTCCGCGTCCGCCACGGAGGTTCCTCCGAACTTCATGACGATCAATCTTCTGAGCACAAGGCGAATCCATTCATCGCTTCGCCCGCGGGCGAACACCTCGGGCGAGGTCCTGGGCCAAATCCTCTCCTATATCCTGCAGGGCCTTCTGGACGAGAGCTTCGGGAGACGCAAACTCCCCCATCTTGCCTCCGAAAGCCTGCCGCTGCTTGCTGGTAGCCTTGCCCACCGCCTTGGCGGCGGAAAGAAGCTCCCCAGTGTCCACTGCCACCAGGCGCGCCTCAACCGTCACTTCGACCCAGCGGTCAGCCTTGGTCGCGATGATCACGCTGCGGCTTTCCTCCAGAACTGCAATTGAGGTTACGACGCCGATGAGGACCGCCTCGGCCCCGAGTTGCTTTCCGACCTTGGCCGCCGTTGCGCTGTCCACAGCCCCCGTCATCCCGTGCCGGAGTTCAGCCAAGACGGCGTCAACCCTGTGGCGTTCCACCAACCGCAGCCGCTCGGTGCGCACAAGACTCCCCGCCACAGAGTCGGCGAGGCCCTCCGCGCTTTTCGCCAGTTCCGGCGGCTGGGCTGCGTAGGAGAACGGCATCACGGCGACAAGGGGACGCTGCGCGAACGGCAAGGGCCTAAGGGCCGCGCAGCCGGCGGCCAGTAGCACCCCCAAGAGCAGGAGGGACCGGTTGCACCCTTCCATTACGGCGTTCAACATAGAACAGGAATCGGCTCCCGAAGACGCAATAAATCGATGCGCCGCTGAACACCGTCCCAAAGTTGAATCCTGGCCTTGAGGGCGGTTCGGGCCGCTTCGGCCGCCTCCAGCCACCTGTTTTTATCCCGACCGCACAGCACTTCCAACATCCTCATGGCCATAGGCCAGTGGCGTTCTTTGTCAATATTGATGTGCCGTTTCAAATAGTAGGCCAAGCGCTCCATCTGGCCGGGAAAACGCTCGTGGATGTTTCTAATGACGATCTGAAACATCTCCGGCACGATTTCCTCGCGCCCTATGGCGAAGGCGGCGGCGATCCTATGGGGATAGCCGGACTTCATAATTCCCCATGTGGTTTGCACGAATGACCTGGCGGCCTGGGGGACAGGACAGAGGCGGAGAGCTTCCAAAACGGAGGTACTCTCCTGAATTTTCTTGAGGAAATCTCGGATGGGCAGGGTATCGGCGCCGCATTGCTCCATCGCCTGAAGATACAGTTCAAAGTGACTGGCGTATCCGCCTCTTCCATCTTCATCACTTTCCTCATCCAAAGTAATTTCGTTGATAAGGCGTCTGGAGACGGCATCTCCTTGCGGTACCCAGGGCACCGCGGTGCAGGTGAGAGCCGCCTGCAGGGATTTCACGAGGGACATAAAATCCCACACTGCAAAGACATGATTTTCCATGAACAGGCGAACCCGCTCCGGGGTCTTTAGAGATTCATAGACAGAGTGCGAAGCTACGCGATCTCGAAAAGGGCGCACAGCCTCAAGGAGAGATTCGAGGTCGGCCGGATGTCTTGCAGTCACGCTTTTCAAGATACAACTTTTATGAAAAGCCGGCAAATTCTCCCTTCATGGATTTGCTGCTGCGGGCTGATCCGGTAAGTGGATGAAATCGGATTGTCCATGCGAGAGAAAAAGAAATAAAAGAAGATAATCCCTCAGGTGTCTCGTCAGGAGGAAATTCTGCCGAATATGTTCCTTGCCATTTCCGCCCAGCCATCTCCCGTACTCCGGCTCGCTTAAAAGCTGTTTGAGTGCATGGGCGGTGCCATCAATGGAGTGAGTCAGCATCCCTGAATATTTATGCGTGATCTGAAGAGAAATCCCTCCCACAGCCGAAGCGATGACCGGTTTCCCCTTCCATAACGCTTCGGTGACCGTGAGTCCAAAGCCTTCTCGGATGGATTTTTGAAGGATAACTGCGGATGCTCTCTGGATTGCGTTGATTTCAATATGACTGGTAGGGGGGAGGCATAAGATCAAGATATCCGGGTCCCCCTTAGCCCTTTCTCTCGCTTCTTCCATCACAAGAGAGCTTTCTGGATCGTCGTCCGCAGGCCCACCTACCAAAAGGAGTCTGGCATCCGCGTAAGATCGGACCTTGTGGAACGCCTCGATCACGCCCAACGGGTCCTTGAGACGGTCAAAGCGTGAGACCTGAGTCACTAATGGTTTATCTGTGGGAATTCTCAGACGCTCCAGAACCAGCGTAATTTCTTCCGGGGCCAAGTCCCTGTTTTTGTCGCTCAATGGATCTATGGATGGCGGGATGAGAAACTGGGGGATGGGCAGCTTTTGGGCAAAGGCGGGGGCGGAAAAGACGCTGGCGTCATACTGCTCCACGTAAGGCTTTAGGAAATCCCAGACCTGAGGGCTGGGTTGAGAGAGGTCGATGTGGCAACGCCATATCCAGCGGCCATCCATCTCCCGCCGCTTTTTTACCAGGGCCGCCGGCTGCGGATCGTGGATAAACAGCATATCCGCGCCCAGATCCATCATGGACAGGTTTTCATCCAAGGTGTCTTCGTAGATTTGATAATCTCTGGACGTGACCCCTTGATCGTCTCCATGCAGCGCATTGTGGAACTTCTTGGTCACCGCATAAAAGGCCTCGCCCCCCTTTATCACCTCCCACCGGGTATGGATGCCCAACTCTTGAAGAAAGGGAACCATGCGACTCAAAATTTCCGCTACTCCTCCTCCCATGGCGGTGGAATTGATGTGAAGAACCGTTTTCCCGTCCAAAGCGCGCGCCAGAAGGTGGAGCTCCTCAAGGGTATCGGGGCCGACGATACCGCGATATTCCTCAAGCCGCGGCACGCGAGAGTTCCTCCAGCCTACTTTGTGCCAGACCCAGTATCTTGGAGCGCAGACCCTCCAGAGTTTGAGTGTAGGGGTCCAACCGTTCCACCTGCTTAGCCAGCTTGGTCTCTCCCAATTGGGTCCTGAACCAATGCGAGAAGTCATTCACCCCTAGGGGCGGCCGGAGCTTGGCCTCGAAGACATGCAGGTAAAGGCTTGAGATGCTGACCTTTTTGAGACAGGATGCGAACTCCGCAAGGTCGCGGGCAAAGTAGGGGGTGGGAACGGAAAAACGGATGGCACTCATGAAATGGAATTCCTTGCCCTCCGGGGCTGGCCGCGAGTGGTTTGTTTTAGCAAGATGCTTCTCAATAGCTGAAACTAGCGCCTGACGCAATTCTTCGAGGGAGTTGAAACGGACCGTGTCAATAGCCGCAAGGCATTCCCCCAGCTTTTCATCTTGAAGCATGTGGGTCACCCAGTAGGCAAAATCGTTCGGGGGCTCGGGGACCAGGAATTGGTGCTGCTGGAGAAAACGGTGGGTCTGCTGGTAAATCACGGATTCGGGAACAGCCTTGAGATGCTCCAGGAGTTCCCGGAGATTTCCGGCCTTGATCCCTGTCATCACGTTAAGGCTTAAGCGAGAAAAAAAGTGGAAAGGTTCATCGGCCTTCGGGATCACCGCGAGAACTCCTGGATAAGATTTTTAATTCGCCCCTCAAGGTCATCATACAGCGCTTGATAGAGATCCTTCGGGCCGTCTTCCGGATCCGGTATGTCCCATTGGATGAACCGCTTGGCTCTTAGATTAGAGGGACATTTGTCGCCGCAACCCATTCCCACCACGTAGTCCCACTCAAGGGGAGGAAGTTCTTGGAAACCCCTGGGTTCAGGGGTGCTCATGGCCAGCCCATGCTGCCTCAAGATTTCCATGGCCTTAGAATCCACTTGAGTAGAGGGGTTAGATCCCGCGCTGGCCGCGGTCCAGCCCGGAGCCATCTTCCTGCAGAGCGTCTCTGCAATCTGGCTTCGGCAGGCATTATGGACGCAGACAAACAGAATGGTCGGCAAGATTACGTAATCCTTTCCACCGGTTGTTGCTCCAGCCGGATCTGAATAAGCTCTGTAATCAGGTTCCCGGCCCAGCGGTAGATGTTATGCTCCCGGACCGTCTCTCTCATGCGGCGCATCCGTGCGAACCTCTCCTCTGAATCCATTTCCAGGGCGTATCGGATGGCCTCCGCCGTTTGTTCCGCATCGTAGGGATTGACGATGAGCGCGTCCCTCAATTCCCGGGAGGCGCCGGCGAACTGGCTCAAAATCAAGACCCCGCCTTCATCCTCCCGCGAGGCCACGAACTCCTTCGCCACCAAGTTCATTCCGTCATGGAGAGAGGTGACCATGCAGAAGTCCGCGTTCCGGTAATAGGGAAGGATTTCCTGGTGGCTGTGGTGCTTTTTCAAGAATATGATGGGCCGCCATTCCTTGAGCTTGAATTTCCAGTTGATGCGCTCCGCTTCCGCCTCTACCTCAGCTAGGAAGTCGTGGTAGCGCCTGATGTGCGCCCGGCTGGGAGCCCCGAGTTGCACAAAGGTGAATTCCTTCTGGTAACGGGTATGCTTCTCCAGAAAGCGCTCGATGGCGCGGAAACGCTCGAGGACTCCCTTCGTATAATCCATGCGTTCGACGCCCACGCCCAGATATTTGACCTTCAGGCCTAATTCCTTGAGCAGGGCACCCCGGTCCGGGCCAGGGCCGTCCTCAGCAGGAATGTCCTGAAAAACAGAGGGGAAGGCAACGCTGATAGGAAAGGGCTTGACCAGGGTAGTGTGTCTGCCCTTCTGCACCGCAAAACGCTCCCAGTCGATCCGGGATTCCAAAGCGCGATCCACCGTGTCCAGGAAGTTGTTGCAGTGGAATTGGGTGTGAAATCCGATCAAGTCCGCGCCCAGCATCCCATAGAGGATCTCCCTTTGCCAGGGACAGATGCCGAAGGCCTCGGGATTGGGCCAAGGGATGTGCCAGAAGAGAGCGATCCTGGCGTCCGGACGCCTTTCCTTGAGAAGCCTGGGAAAGAGCGCAAAATGATAATCCTGCACCAACACGCAAGGCTCCTCCACATTTTCGAGCTCCTCCAGTGCGGCTTGGACAAACTTCAAATTGACCTTCTGGTAATGCTCCCAGTCCTCAGGCCTAAAGACAGGCCTATTGTGTGCTATATGGCACAGAGGCCAAAGCCCCTCGTTGGAAAATCCGTAGTAGTAGCCGGTCTCCTCTTCCTTGCTTAAGGCTACACGTTTTAAGACATACCTGGGATCATCGGGTGGCACCTTGATCCTTCCCGCTTCGTCCACGACCTCCCAGTCCGCATCCCCAGCCCCGTGAGCGATCCAGGTTCCCCCGCAGGCCCTCAAGATGGGCTCCAGGGCAGTCACCAGGCCTCCCGCAGGAACGATGGCCTCTATCCTTCTGTCGCGATGGAGGTGCATATAGGGTTCCCGGTTGGAGAGGACGAATAGGGGCCTCCCATGCAGTTTGGTCCGGATATGTTCTTTGAGCCTGTCCGGGGTCCAAAGGGATTCCGCGGTTTGTCTCAGCTTGGCCTCCTCTTCAACCGCAGATTTGGCGGTGGAGAGATGTCTGGCTAGGGTTGTGGCCTCCCGTGTCAGGGGGGCGAAAAGGTTTTCCTTGGGCAGGAAGAGGGGCCGGACGCTTTCGCCGGAGCGAAGCTGCTTCATCCATTCGGCTATCTGGGCGATGGGTCCGACGAAGCTCCAGCGAACGATGAGCAGGGTAACGATTGCGATAAGGACCATTTGGACAATGATGCGAAAAAACGTGCGCCGCCATATCTGGGAGAGATGAGTTTGTATATAGGTCGCATCATGGAAAAGGGTCAATGCTCCTACTGTCTTTCCTCGAGCGCGAAGGGGCAGGGCATAGAGATGCATCTCTTTTTTATGGATGGTGTCAAAAGCACCGACGTCAACGCTTTTTTTGAGGGATTCTGTGACCGCTTGAGGGGCCACGGGCAGGGCCGAGGCGAGGCTGGACGTGATGGCCAGGGAATTTCCCTTCGTGTCGTAGACGGCCACTCCGGCCAACCTCTCGCGGTTGCCGAACCTCTCTACTATCCGCTGAAGATTGCTGGAAGCCCCCCTCTTCATAATGGGCTCTATGGTTTCCTGGAGACTTTCCGCCAGAAGGCGCGATCTGCGCTCCAACTCCTCCTGCTGCTTTTCTTGCTCATGTCCGACCTGTAGATAGGCAGAAAAAAAGGCCACCGAAGCCACAACGCTGATAAGAGAGACGATGAGTCTTAGTGTAATACGCATAATAAATTCAAAAGCCGCTTCCGCTCTCTCGCGGATGGCGGCCCGACCATCCAAGGTCCTCCAGAAACAAGGCAGTTCCTGGACCCTTGTCCGATGTTAAAAGTCTTCCCTTCTATTGTAGGGATTTATGAAAGCGTAGTCAATTCGACGCATCAACGCAGCACGAGTATTTTTTTGACCAGGGACTGGTCGGACACGGAAATTTTCCAGAAATAGACGCCGTTGGCAACGCTCCCTAAGCCCCATGGGTAAACATTACGCCCTGCTATGCCGCTTATCTTGGTGGAGTGGATCCGCTCATGGGCGGGGGTATAGATTTCGATCGTCACGTCGCTTGCCTGCGTCAGATAGAATCTGAGAAATGTCTTGTCTCCTC
Source organism: Elusimicrobiota bacterium (assembly GCA_016204975.1). GTDB lineage: Bacteria > Elusimicrobiota > Elusimicrobia > JACQJP01 > JACQJP01 > JACQJP01. Next base: position 5,152 of record JACQJP010000019.1, on the reverse strand, counting down.
GGACGGGGTTTGGATAATTATAGGTCTCCTCGGCCAATAGTATCTGCGCGGAGCTTTTTGCTAAGACGGATAAGCTGGTCAGTATCAATGGGTAATCTTGCACCCGAAGCGTCAGTGAAGCGGCGCTTCCTCCTGGTCCCACTCGCGTCCACGTTCCATCTAAGGGATCGATCAGGATGGGGTCCGCCAGGTTCGTAGGCAGATGGACCTCCACCGAGCGGTTCGGAAAGCTGTCGGCAGCGGCCAGGCCCACCCAATAGGCGATGAGGGGGATCTGCCCCTGGCTGAGGAAGGCCGCGGACTGAAAGCTAGTCCACTCGGAAGCCGTCATATCTACGTTCCGAAAATCGGCGGAATAATTGCCCGCCACTCCCACGCGGTCATCAAAGATTGCGGCTATAGTTTTTAGGGGAACGAAGGCCGGCTTCTGAATCAATGCCCCAAGGGGAGCGATGCGTATTTCATCGATTTTCGTTCCCGCATCCTGGAGCTGCAGCGTCAGAGGAATGGTCCCAGACATGTTGGAGATCACCGGATAATACACGACGTCCGGTCCAAAGTGAACACAGGGAGAGTAATAAAACGGCGAAAAATCAGAGCTGCCTTGAAGAATGGCGGAGAGACTGTTATTGGCAAGAAAGTTGTAGGACTTGCCTCCGGAGAAAGTTACAGAGCTGTTATTGATTGAGCAGGCGGTCAGCCCGGCCTTGGTGGTGCTGGTGCTGCCCATGTGCAACGAAACGGTGTAATTTCCGGCCTGCGGCAGTGTGATGGAGTACTGCGCGAAATTGTCGGGAAAAGGAGAGGTGGTCGTGATGGTGGTTCCGGTGACCGAAATATTGGAGCTGCTGGTAAAACTATTTGCAGCTACGTTGATAGAAGCAGATGGTTGGAGATGCGCCGGGCTGAATGTTGCAAACCGCGCCTCGCTGTTTATGTTGGGTAAATTCCGATAATCGTCCACCCATGGGGATGTGGGAGAGACGAGAAAATTGCCGTATATGCTGAGGCGGTCCAAGGCAAGAAACCAGGTGCTGCGCGCAATACCCAGATTTAAGTTCAACAGAAAGTGGCGCGCCAGATGCTTGGTCTGCTGGGTTGGGCTCCCCGGCCACAAGCCCAATGTTTCGTTTTGCGAGGGATAGCCTGTTTCGGTGCTCCAAATGTCAAGGCTTGGAAAGCCCAGATTGGAAAGCAGGTTGCGCAGTTGTCCAATTTCCTCCCGGTAGGACGCCGCTCCGGTATTGGCGAACGCAGGGTACGGTTTCACTCCATCGGGAGGCACAAGAACTATGGAGTTGGCCACAAAAACGTCCTGCGCCTGCTCCGGATACTGGCGATAAGGGTGGATGGAGATCGCGTTGATCTGGTTACCGGCTATAGGCAAGACGGTCTGCAAATATGCCGGATCAACGAGAGAGGTTCCCCCGAGCAAGATATAGGCGGAGGGCTGTAGCGAGCGTATTCGCGCCGCCGTCTGCTGCGCCAAGTCAGCATAGTCGGAGGCATTGACGGCTGGTTTCCAGGACAGATTGGGTTCATTCCAGATTTCCCATGTGGAAACAGATCCCAAATACCTTTGCACCATCTGCTGCACATAGTTGAGCCAGGGCGTCATGGCTCCATTGGCCGTTGTGGGGGCATTGCCGCCCCCGTACAGAGACTGGCTGCCGCCGCTGGCTCCATCTAGAAGCATGAGGATTTTCATGTCCTTGGCGCGCAGCAGATTGACCAAATTGTCCGTGCCGGCAAATTGATAAACCCCCGGACTCATCTCGATTTGCGCCCACGTTGGGCGAACCCGTGCCCACTTGACTCCGTTTTGGGCATAAGCTTGAACGATGCTGGCGGTCAACGCGGAACCCAGCGGGTCCTGTTCAAACGCCTCAAAATCAATGCTGAGGGCGCTGTCGGGAATCTGGCTGGCCGTGCGGATAGCGACACTATCCGCCAGCGCGGGGATGGCGTGAAACAACGCCAAGAATAGAAAAAATATCTCCATGACCTAGAACACCAAACTCAAACTGAAGCGATTAACGTCATTGAGACCTTTCGGATCGAGCTCAAAGGCGTAATCAAGCCTTAATACCACTGAGGAGGCCCGAGCCATCGCCCCAAAACCAAACGTCGGATGATCCTGGTTGAAGCCTGCCATAAGCCGCACATTAGAATAACCAAACTCTGCCCCGCCGTGGATAGTCGCAGGAAGGCTGTCCCCGATATCCAAATCGGAGGTGACCATCAACCTGGGAGAGAACCGATAGGCGAAGCCCACTTTCCCAATGAATAAGAGGGGGTCTTTCCTGCCGGTGCTCCACCGGACCTGTCCAACCACGTTCTGGGCGCTTGCGCCCAGAGTCAGACGGGGGAAGGCAGGCAGGTTGCCAAGGACTCCCAGATCCAGCCCATAGCCCCTGGCGTTATCTGAAAGGTTGGTGAATGTATGAAACAAATACTTTACGGTGGCTCCCAAAGCAAAATTTCTGGCAAGAGGATACCCGTAAGATAAAAGCACAGCCCCTTCCCTGCTGTTGATGATGGAAGGCAGATCAAATTCATTCTGACGGGCTTCTATCGCCTTTATTTCCTGCATCATAAGACCTACTCCCAGGGCCCCCCAAGCGCCCAGGGGATTCGCATAATCCAGAGACCAAAGCGTCTGATCGTTGGATTGTGGAGAGAACAAGGTTCCCAGTTTCCGACTTCTGAAAAAGGCAAGTCCGGCCGGATTAAAATAAATGGCTTGGGAGTCATTGGCAATCGCGACATAAGCATGACCCAGTGCGGAGGGGCGGGCCCCAACCCCAACCCTAAGGAATGGGGCCGCACCGCGAGCTAGAGAAGAATTAGCGGCGGAGCAAGCGGGAATCCAATTATTAAACGCAACCCAGGCAACTGAAAACAGAAATGATGTCTTTGTCGGGATATATTTTTTCACCAAATCCCTTTTTGCAGATCAAATAATACAAATTGTCCTCCCCCCATGGTGGGTAAAACAAAAAGCCTCTCGAAAATGCTTGAGAGGCTTATGTTTTTTCGAAGGCAAAATTTGCGGGGGCCCGATATTGACGTTAGTGAAACCCTGGATCCGCATTAAAACACAGATTTTGAATGTTCCGTATACCCGTGTCCGTTAGAGTGCCCAAAGGCTCTTGCCGCCTAGAATTTCCATAGCATATAAAGTGAATGAAGAAAGGCTGAATCACCATGATCCAGGCTCCATAAATGGTTGCGGGGCGCTGCGAAAAGATCCCGCATCACTTAAACTTTGCCAATCGCGCGAGGTTCACTTTGCCTTCCACAAGCTGCGGCACGGTGCGTCCGAGGAGGCGGGCGGGATAATACGAGACCTCGATATTTTTATTCCCGCGCGTGACCGTTAAGGAAGCCTTCCGCTCTGAATCGAATGCCATGTCAATGTCGACGACTCTGTCCCCAGCTTTAAGCCCCGCCCTCTCAGCGTTGGACCCAGGTAAGACCGCCATAATCCGTGACTGAACACCAAGCTCAGGAGTGTCGTGCCGGAAGCCAAGGTCGAAATCTGTGAGATCTGTCTCCTCAAACCTAAGCCCGGATCCATGCCCGATCTTCGCGATGGGCAGCTCTTTAGTCCCCAGGATATGTTCGCGGAAAAAGTCCTCCCACGACGTTCTGGTCAGCCCCTCCAAAACCTTCTGAAGCTTGGTGTTGTCGTAGCCAGACTTTTCTGGGGAGTACAACCTCATGAGCTGTTTCATAAGGTCGTCTAAACTATGCTTGTCCTTGGAGAGCCGCCGGATCTCCAAGTCCCATAGCCAGGCGACCACAGCTCCTTTTGAATAGGACAGAGTTTCATAGCGTCGGTCTCCCAGGTAGAGCTTTTCCTCAAAGTCCCTGATTGTCGCCGTCAGTGCCGCAGGGTTGCTGAGGTATTCTCTGACCCAACGGTTGAGCCAATGCAGCACGTAGCGGTTTTCCAGAAGTCCCTCCCGATATAGGGTCATGACCGCGTAATAGGTTGTGAAACCTTCGGAGACCCATTTGGCGTGTCCTTCCGGTAGACTCCAGTCAGGATGCATGTATTGTGGATTCCAGAGATGGAATAACTCATGTGCAATCGTAGCCAAGCGAGGCCGCTCTTCTTTGAAGAGCTCTGCCTCCGGATCCATATGAATCAGAACTCCCTGTCTGACTGCGGTACCTGCCCCTAGGCCGGAAGCATCCTCCACCCAAGCTATGAGTAGATGCGATACCGGGAAAAGTCCCGTCCACTGAACATGAGCCTTTAGAATCCGCTCAAGGAGAGTTGCGATGTCTGCCTGGGGAAGGGTCCAGCGAGTTCCCTGGATGGCTACCGTAACCGCTCTTCCTGCGATGGTAATTTTCTGAAACCTAAAGTCTCCAGCGATGACCAGAGTTTTATCGAAATGATCAGTGGATCCCAGCGGCTTAGATTGATCCCAACTCGTAGTGGTATTGGGGTAAAAACCAGAAACCCTTGCGAGAACCGGAAGCTCCTGGAGTTTGTCCTCTTTGGGATTGAGATGATAGGTCCACCCCAAGAGAAGCGCCCAGTCTTTCAGTAGAGTCGGGTCCCCGGTATCGCATTTTCCTCTCAAGAAGTCCTTACCGCAACGCACGCGGTATTTAAGTGTAAAGTCACGACCCTTGTTAACCACCACCCATTCCCGCGGCACCGGATGGTGTACTTTAAGAAATCGGCCATCCGCATCTTTAGCTCGGACAGCTTCGACATTGTCTTTGAAGTCGCGTCCTCCTTCTGGGGGATTGTCCGTGGCAATTTGGAAGAGAACCTCCTGGAGGCCGCCTCCCGGATAGGATCCGATGAAATCCAGCGTTTTGTTCTTGTTCAGGATGACCTGGTAGTGAATCTCGGACTGAACTGGGAAGGCTAAAGAGGCCAAGAGAACCAAAAGAGCTAGCGGGCCAACCATCGGAGAGGGATTTTACAAAATTGGCGTCTTCGGCATGGGCAGGTTTCCTCCATCTAGAAGAAGTTTGATGGAGGGCGGGTACGCTTAATTTAATGCGTGCCCCGTGTCAACTCATCTAAAAATGTCCCCGAAGGAGTAGTCGGCATCGCTTAGTTGGTTCCAAAGAATCTATCCCGCCACCGGTTTTTATTGATTCGAGCCAGGTAGGGGTCGCGGGT
>JACQJP010000016.1 GCA_016204975.1 Elusimicrobiota bacterium | reverse complement strand
ATTCTTTGAGACAGGCATTGCTGTGCTCTCCATTACGCCTCCCTGTGTATTATACCACCTGTCCAGTTTTCAAACGGGGCACAACAATATGAGCATCCCTTCGTACCTTGAATCCGCCGACGAGTCAGCAGAAAAAGTGACAAAAGCAGGAGCGCAGATTCTACAAAATCTTCCCTGCATGGTGCGCAAAAAATCAGGAAAGTCGGACCGTTACGAAAGGGGCACGGGCGGATATTACTTGGAAGAACAGGTCGGCCCCCCGCTGATCGAAGGGCAGGAAGGCCGAAGGGGCAGGGGCAGGCCTCAACTCTTTTCAACTATGCTCGGGACATCCTCGGCGTACTACCAACGGTAGGAAAGACTGATCCGGTGGGAATCTCCAAGGTCTCCGAAGGGAACGAAGGCGTAGTCCAATGAGAATCTCTCCAGAAGCACTCCCCCTCCCGCTGTAATACCTGTGTCGGCGTCGTTGCGTCCGTTATATCCCAAGCGGAGCGCCGCCGTCTTCAAAAAAGTGTATTCCGCTCCGGCGTGGACGGTGATATCCCCGTCCTTGGGCTGGTTGAGATCCAGCAAGAAAAGTCCCTGCTCCAGTACCCGGTAGGCCGCTCCCAGTGTGACGTTTAGGGGAAGGTCCTCCTTCTTGGACTGAAACTTGACCATGGCTCCCAGATTCTGGATGGACAATCCCAAGCTTACAGGAAACCCATAGGCCTCTAGGTTTGTGAGGACCCCTATATCCGCCGCTCCAGTTTGGGCCGTTATATCGTCAATCTCCTCCCGGATGTACTTGGCGGCGATACCCAGGCTGATCCTGTCCTGCCAGAATCTCTGAGCATATCCAAATGACAGGGCCCAGTCCCGGATGCCGAAATCCCCCAGCCCTGTCCCCCTGGGGTTGGAGAGGGTCGTGCGCCGGATGTCTCCAAACCCCAGGGTGTTGACCATTAGGCCGAACCCGGATCCAGGAAGACCCAGGGGATCCCCTTTTATAGCCAGGGCTCCATATTCCTGGGTGACGCCCTGGAAGTGCTCGGTGTGCATGAAGGTGATCTCATGGTGTGCAATGTTGGCAAGCCCGGCGGGGTTGTAAAGCAGGGCGTTGGCGTCCGTGGCCAGGGCGGCGTAGGCTCCGCCCAGAGCCACGGGCCGGGCGTTGGCATCTAAGAACAAGAAGTTGAAAGGGGTGGCCCCTTCCGTGCCACCCGCCCATAGAGGAGGCGGGGCCAGGATAAAAGGCACAAACAATAATGCGAATTTCTTCATCACACTTAACGGATCACCGCGATCTTGCGCGTCACCTTATTTCCCGTAGAGGTATCTGTAATGACCGCAAAATAGCCTCCAGAGGCCACCTCCCTCCCGGAGCTATTCTTCACGTCCCACTGCACCCTGCCCGAGGACCCGTTGGGCGATCTTTCCCACACCCGCTCCCCTGTCACCGTGAACACCTCGATCTTCAGGTTGGGGGTCAGATTGTCGAATATGATGCCGCTTGTGGAGTCTGAGGGATTAAAAGGTTTTCCGTTGTCGTCCTTGCCGTCATTGGGCACCCAGGGGACGGGGTAGACCAAGACATCGGATAGATCGGCCGCGGCGGGGGCAAACAGTCCAAATACGCTGAATCCGGGGGTCTGGGCGGTTATCCTCTTGCTCAATGTATCCACCGAGCCGGCGAGCTTGTCCCATCGGTTGGTTCCCGTGTTGAAGCGGTATAGAGCCAGGCGATCCTCCTTGAGGCCGCTGTCATCCACCAGGCCGTCCCCGTTTGCATCCGGGTAGTCTATTGTTATGGTGGCCTGTTGGCTGTTGGATAGGGTGGTTTGGCCGTTTTCCAGGGTGATCTCGGTGAAGATGTCGGGGGAAGTGAGGCTTCCGGGAACCTGAGGGAGACTGGAGGGAGCCGTCAGAAGGCGCAAGGTGGTGGAGGAAGAGCTTAAAGCGTTTGCGGGAACGGTTACGTTGGTCACCACGGCGGATTGGGGATCGCCCACCTGGACGGTGTTGGGTACGGTGCCGTTGACCCTTTGGCGCTTGCGGATGCCGGAGCCGGAGACTATTTCCTCCGATTCAGGATCGGCGTGGTCTATGGTGATGAAGATGGTGGGAGGGCTGGGATCGGAGCCGTCGGAGGTATTGGTGGCTACAGCCCGCAGCTCGTAGTTTCCCTCTGCAAAGGAGGAGACGTCCCAATGGACGAAGTAAGGGGATTCTAAATCCGGGTTGGGGTGTTGGGTCGTAGCGGCCACGATGTCCACCCAGGGATTGCTTGTGGAGATAGCGTTGCGGTACTGGAACCTGACGCTTTTGACGCTGGAGAGATTGCCTTGAACGATCTCGGCCACCACGGTCAAGCGGTTGCCGGTCACCTTGCGTCCTGATTGAGGGACCTTGATAGCGGCCTGGACAGCGGAAGAGACAGAATCCAAAGCAGTTGCGGAGGCGACGACGTTGGTATTGAGTTCCTCCACGTTGTTGTCATCCACGGTCCGGACGCCGAATTTGTAGGTGACTCCGGCTACCAGGGGGTCGGTGGTGAATGTGGAGGACGAGGCGGAGACGCTGGACAACCGAACCGCGTAGTCTATGACGCCCGTCCCGCTGTCGTAGTAGATGTTGTAGTGGGAGACGTTGGTGGAAGGGGAAACAGTCCAGTCCAAGCGGATGCGGCGGCCGGTCAAGGAAGTAGCGGAAAGATTAGAGGGGGCCTCGGGGCCGGGGATGTCCACTATGCGCTGTGCGAAAATATCACCATCTTCCCACACCACAACAAAACTATTGCCGACCCTCTGAAGCTGCCCAGAAAACTGTTGCCCAGGTTGGTCGGTTATTGTTACGCCGTCAGTTCCCCACAACCTATTCCCCAAACTATCAATCCTTTGTGCGAAAATATCCCAATCTGAAGGTCCGGGGACGTGTCTCCAAACAATGACTGCACCTCCACTCCCGTCCGATGCGACGCTTGCGGCGTTGATTAATTCCTGGGTACCCGTTGTTGTCACAATCGGTACTCCTCCATCCTGCCAAAGAGATTGCCCAGATGAATTCAGTCGTTGAGCGAATATATCCAGGTTTCCGTTTCTATCATCCCTCCATAAAACAATAAGTCCGCCAGAACCATCATCAACCACGACCGGCGCAAATTGCCCACCGTTGCAGGCACAGACAGCAACGCCATTGGTTGTCCACATAAGAGAACCAGCACCGATATTCACCTTTTGAGCGTAGATGTCTCCCGTATCGTCTCTGGAATCAAGCCATGTGATGAGAGCAAACTGCTCATCATCCGACAGCGTGACGCGAGAGCTACCCTGGTCTCCTGATAACGCGGCAACGGGCAGGCCGTTTGCTCCCCACATCTTTACGCCGTCAGAGCTTACTCTCTGTGCAAAAATATCCCTATTGGGATTTGCTCCTGCATCCAAGACAATGATGCTCCCCCCTGTGCCGTCCGGGGCCAGGGTTGCCCAGGTGAAGGTGGCAGAGGTGATCAAGACCCCGCTTGATTGCCATACGATATTCCCTGCGCTATTTATCCTTTGTGCGTACAATGCATCTGCACTGAACAAAAGAATTGCTCCCCCATTCCCATCGGGCACAGCCACTCCCTCAAGGGTTTGTCGCGCACTGCCTGTAGCCACAGCGACTCCAAACGTCCCCCAGAGTTTGTTTCCAGAAGAATCTATGCGCTGAGCGTATATATCCTCGTTAAGGTCAACGAAGTCCTGACCCGTCCAGATAATAATAGCTCCATCCGAACCATCAGGAACAACCAAAGGCCCTTGTAACACGCTGGAACTGGTGGTGACCTCCAGTCCGTCAGGATTCCATAGCTTTGCACCACCAGTAGATATCTTTTGAGCAAACAACCGATCATTGCTGCCATTGGGACCACCGGTATAGAAACGTAAATCTTCCCATACGAAAATGATACTGGACGAGTTAGACACAGCGAACGAGGGCGATAACTGTTGGTTGGTTGCGGAGCTAACAACGATCCCGTCAACTCCCCAAGAAAGCTGAGGGACTGCCTCAGCTCTGACAACACAGCCCACAAGCCCGACCAGAATAGATATTGCCAGACGATAGTTCATCGTTGCTAAAAACAATGCCGACACCCCTTTCCAAGGGCAATCGGCAGCATGCAAGAACTCCTCTCACCTCTGGCAGCTCAGCCCTAGGATAGCTGTAGCTTTGCGTCCCCGACTCAACATCGGAGTTGCCCTTTTCAGAGGCTTCTATGCTTGGATCGTTACCCTAAGCGTAGCCCCAAGAAATCTAAATTTCAAGGATTAGCCTTCCTCAACCTTTCCCAAAAATTTTTAGGTATTTAGGGGTAAAGAAATGCCTGATCCCCGAAACTTAGCTAAAATCCCCATAACGCCGAGAATCTCAAACCAAGGGAGGATCAGGCAGCCATGGATAAGATGGCAGGAACAATCGTATCAAAGCTAGGGGCGTTCGCCAAGAAGCTCGGTCAAGGACTTGCGAGAATTAAACTTTACCAAGAGGTAGATAGGGCGAAGGTATAAAACAACGAGCTCGTGTCATAGACAAATCCCTCGCGGGAGCCCTGAGCTCTGAGCGTGGGTCCCAGTACATAACGGACTTCGAATCTTGGGTGGAGGAAGCGTCCGGGAAAAAATTCAATGCCTCCACCTAACATCCCACATTCCGCAACTCGCGGGCAGGCCTCTCGGGAATTTTGGATCGCGGGATTATGTTGACGGTTTCAGCGTAATCCGTATCCCCGCTGCCATAAAGATAAACGTCCCCTTCTGAAAATCGGCAGTAAGACATAAGAGGAGGGCGGCCTTTTTTGAGATTCAGCCGGCTCTGGTGAGATCCGACAGAACTTTAACGCAAGGTGGCGTGCTTGCGGAGATTTCCGAACTTTATTTTTAGCTCATGCAACAGCTCTGATTCCTGGGAAGTGGGGTATTGAGCGTTCAGCTTTTCCCTGACTTCGCGTTGAAGTTTCACGCAATCAAACGTCTTTCTCATATGCGATCTCCCTGGGACTTCGAATTTCGAGGATCGGATATCCCATTCTAAGGTTCACTGCGTTAAACGCGCGAATGCGATTTAAATTTACGATTTCCTCAAAGTTCCAACTTGCCAGGACGTCCACGCGTTCTATGGTGGCGATGGCGATGTGCCGGGCGTCGACCATATGTTTTGCGGTGACAATCTTCTCCTCGATGTAACGGGCCGCCAACGTCTGAGCTTCCAGGCTCAAGGAGACATTTTCAAGTAGATCGGTCGGCATGGATGTCAGCACGTTTTGAACCTTTTCCGGCGCTTCTTGGAGCTCAAGCCGGGTTAAATCGGATATCACGGCAGTCTTTTTGCCATCTCGAAATTCTTTGAACAGGGCATTTGACCACTCGGTAAACTCTTCATCCAAACATCCTCCAATCACAGAGGTGTCTATGTACACGCGTTGCTTCATGGGATAAATTTACTCTTAGTCTAACACGCAGTCGTCAGGAAAGCAAGGCAAACAGGCCGGGAATCAGCGTAATAGACCGGGTTCCCCGAGACCGCTAGGTCCGCCGAGGAGCCCCCCAAACCCACGGAACCGATGACCTTGGGGTTCAACGGGTTGAAGACGTCCACCGCGGTCAAACCGCCCCCCGTGGTCACGAAGGTGAAGACTCCCGAGGCTTCCACATTGTTGGCTTCCAGCACCTGCGCTTGGCCCAGGGGGATGGGGGTGAACATGGAACAAACACCCCCCTTTTTTGAGGGGCCATCACGCGGAGGAGATTTGGAAAATGCAGCAATTTCAGTGTGAAAGAACGGTCCGCTTCGGATTCGGCCTCCTCGCGGGAATTATAGAGTGAGGGGCCATTGGGGTGGCGCGGTGGCCAGTCGCTCAAAACCAGAGGGGCTTTTCCCTCACCTGCCTCCCGAAACTCGATAGATCGAGGCTCCGGAGAGAAAATAAAACTGATAGCCGAAGCTATCACCTTTAAGAGATGTCCATAGATTCCAAACCGGTGAAAAGCGTTGATTTTCCAGGTAGATTCCCGCCCGCCTCGTCGTCCGCTTTGCGGTCGTCGCCCCCCGACCACCCCCCCACAACGACAGAAGTAGTGGATAGGGTTGGTGTGGGGGTGGTCGGGTGGACGGCGGGCGGGAATCCCCAGAGAGTGGGAGGGGTAGGTTTGGATAAAGGGAGTGCAAAACATGGAAGAGTCGGTCGTCCTTGACGCGAAATCTGCCGCTGGCTTTCTTAACATAAGCGTCTCCTTCCTGTGGGAGCTCCGCGCGCGCTACAAAATCCCGTTTGTGAAGATCGGGAACCGCACGCTTTGGCTCAAGGAGGACCTGGAGAAATGGCTGAGGTTGCAAAGAGTCATGTCTCCGGAGGCGGAGGAGCGGTTGATGAGAAAAGGATAAGAAATCTCAAAAATGCTAGAATATCTTCTTTCGCGTTCGGTGATTGCTCCGATCCAATCCCCATGCCCTCTGTCTGGATAGAAAAAAGATCAAAAGAGAAGGGTGTGACCTACCGCGTCGTCTGGCAGGCCGGCGGAATCCGTCAGTCGGAGAAATGCGGGCCGTCCAAACGCTATGCCGAAGAGTTCAAATCGAAGAAGGAAGCGGAGCTTTGGTCCGGCAAGCTCGGGCTTTCAGGGACGAACTTAAAGAAGACCTGGCCCGATTTCGTCAAGGAGTATCTGGACTATTGCCGCACGCACAAGGCGGAAAACACCGTCAACAATTTTGACGGGCCCGCCCTCCGTTCTTTTGCGGAGGCGGTGGGGGATATGCCCCTGGGCGCCGTGGCCCCTCAGGTCATTGAAAAATGGAAGATCGCTCTCTTGAAGAAGTTCTCTCCCAACACGGTCCGGATGCGCCTGAGGGCCCTTCGGGCCGCTTTCGGCTACGCCTGCCGGTTGAAGCTTCTCCGGGAAAACCCCGCCGCGGAAATCCGGATGCCGGCTGCGGTCGAGGTGGGGCGCGTCCTGGCTGATGATGAGATCCAGGAGCTTTTGGAGAACCTGCCCGTTCTGGCGGCCCGGGCCGCCGTGTTCGCTTTGCACACGGGGCTTCGCCGCGGCGAGCTCTTAAACCTGGACTGGAGAATGGTCAGGCAGGCGGAGGGCGTTCCCTCGGAGATCGTCATCCAGAGGGCAGGTTCCGTTGGGTTGGACGGGACGTTTCAGCCCAAGACCCGCGAGCCCCGGGCGGTCCCCCTGCATCCGGTGGCCAAGCGGGTCATGGGGAGCTCTCAAAAGAAGGGCCAGGTGTTCGGCGGTTTGACGGTCGAGATTCTGGAATCCAATTTGAGGAAAGCCCGGAAGAAGGCCGGGCTCGGGCGCGTGCGCTTCCATGATCTCCGGCACACCTGGGCGACCCGTTTTATGGAAAAGACGGGGGATCTGTTCGCCTTGATGCACCTGGGAGGCTGGCGGTCCATCAACAGCGTGTCCCAGTACCAGCACTTGACCCGCGGCCGCAAAGAGGCCATTTTGTCCCTGGATTTTCAGATTTCTTCCCCCAATGTTCCCCCAAAGGCAGTTTTTGAGGGTGCGAGTCTTGGTAGAAATTTGTTGTTAAAAGACTTCAAAAACAAGGAGAAAACAGTTATTTGGGAAGGGTGCGTGAGCGGTTGAAACGGCACGCCTGGAGAGCGTGTAGTGCCGCAAGGTACTCGAGGGTTCGAATCCCTCCCCTTCCGGGCGCTGCGCCGCCCCGAGCGCTTTTAAAACCATGTCCTATCAGGTTCTAGCGCGCAAGTACCGGCCGCAGACATTCCAGGAGATCGTCGGCCAGGAGGCGGTGGTGCAGACGCTGCAGAACGCGGTTTCTTCTGGTCGCCTGGCCCATGCCTACCTTTTTTATGGGCCACGGGGTGTCGGCAAAACCACCGCGGCCCGTATCCTGGCGAAATCCTTGAACTGTCGCCAGGGACTCACCCCGACCCCCTGCGCCCGCTGCGTTTCTTGCGAGGAGATTGCCCGGGGGAATTCCCTGGATACCCTGGAGATGGACGCGGCTTCTCACACCGGGGTGGACCATGTGCGGGAGGCGATCATCCAGACGGTGGCTTTGGCCCCGGCGAGGGACCGTTACAAGATTTTTATTGTGGATGAGGTCCACATGCTTTCCGCCAGTGCCTTCAATGCGCTCTTAAAGACCTTGGAGGAGCCACCGGCGCACGTCGTTTTCATTTTGGCGACGACCGAGGTGCACAAGATTCCGGCGACCATCTTTTCGCGTTGCCAGAGGTTTCAGTTCCGGCCTCTGGTCCCGGAACAGATGGAGAGGTTGTTGGAACAGGTTCTCCATCGGGAGAAGGTGCAGGCAGAGGGCGGGGCTTTGGGTTTCATCGCGCGGGCCGCCGGCGGTTCGCTGCGCGATGCGTTGAGCATTCTGGATCAGGCGCTCTCTTTCTCGGAAGGCCGATTGACCCAGGTCCAGGTCCAGGAGCTTTTGGGAGTTTTGCCTCAGGAGTTGGTGCAGGGGCTTGTCCAGGCTATTTTAAGGAGGGCTTCCGACGCGGTGTGGAAGAGCCTGGCAACGATGGAGGAGGAGGGCGTGGATCCCCTGCGTTTAGCCCAGGAGGCTCGGGATGCGATTCGACAGCTTTTTTTGGAGTCCATGGGTTTGACGGGGGACCCGTCAGAGGCGGGAGAAAAGGATTTGGCTGCTTCCGCCTCTCCCCGGGCTTATTTGTTTGTTTTGAGGAGGCTCACCCGCTGTTTGGAAGAAATGCGTCACTCCGCGTCTCCCCGCTTGGCTCTGGAGCTCACCCTGTTTCATTTGATTCAGGATCCGGTGGATCTGGACCAGATCCTGGCTCGTTTAGAGTCCCTGGCTTCCCAGAGCTCTCAGGCGACAAGCCCTTCGAACGATTCGGAATCTGCCGCGGACACCTCGGCGGCCGTAAGGCCTGCCCCCCGGAAAACCTCTGCGCCTCCGAGCGCTTCTTGGGATGCGGGGGAGCTGTGGAGGCGTTTTCTAAAACAGGTCCGGTCTCCGCGACCTGCTCTGGCTGATTATCTGGAGTCCGCCTCGTATCGCGTCTCTCCGGACGGCTCCCAATGGACGATCTGTTTTTCCAATGCCTTTCATCTGACGGGAGTGAAACGGCACGAGGCGTGGATGCTGGAGGTTTTAAGCAAGCTGACGGAAAGGCCTGTGATTTTACATCTGGAGTCTGGTCCGGGGGAGGAGCCGGCGGGTCACCGGAGTTCGGCGAAGGGGGCCAGCACGCTGGGCCCCTCTGGGGCCCCGGCGGGTCCCCACAGCTCTGCGCAGGGGGCTGCACAGGAGCTTGGGGAGGTCATTGAGGAGGATAGCTGGGCGCCGTTAGAGGAGAGGGCTCCTTTAGATCCCGAGGTGGAGAAGGTCCTGAAGATTTTTCCCGGAGAGGTGAGGCGGAGTTCTTCGGAGACAGGAGAGCAGAGGTAGCGCGGAGGTAATGGGGTGAGATCCTTAGATCGCTTGATTTCCAACCTAAAGCGCCTTCCGGGGATTGGTCCCAAGCAGGCGGAGCGGATTTCTCTCCATTTGCTTCGGCGACCGCCGGAGGAGACCCGGGAACTGGTCGCCTCTCTGGAGGAGGCCCGCCGAAATATTCGTTTCTGCCGGGAGTGCCATTACCTTTCGGAGGAGCCTTTGTGCGATATCTGCCGGGACGGCGCCCGCGAGCCACATACCATTTGCGTGGTGGAACAGCCTGGGGATTTGGTCGCGGTGGAGAAATCCAGAAGCTATCGGGGATTGTACCATGTGCTGCATGGAACGCTTTCTCCCTTGGAGGGTGTGGCGCCCAAGGATATTCGAGCGGAGTCCCTTCTGGAGCGCCTCAAGCGCTCCGACGGAAGGATTCGCGAGGTGGTGCTGGCGATGGATCCGGATATGGAGGGGGAAGCTACGGCGCTTTACCTAGCCCAGCAGTTGCGGTCCTATCCTGTCAAGGTCACCAAGATCGCCAGGGGAATCCCCTTGGGGGCCGATCTGGATTATCTGGATGAGGGAACCTTGACCTCCGCCTTCGAAGGCAGGAGGGAATTTTGATGCTTTTTCAAAATATCCTGGAGGCCGTCGGGCGTACTCCGTTGATTCGGCTGCAGCGTCTGGGAAGGGAGCTCAAGCCTTCGATTTGGGTAAAAGCGGAGTTCTTAAATCCCGGCGGAAGCGTCAAGGACCGGATTGCAGTGCGGATGGTGGCGCAGGCGGAGCAGGAGGGGAGGCTCAGGCCCGGAGGGACGATCATCGAGGGAACCTCCGGCAATACCGGCATCGGTTTGGCGCTGGTAGCGGCCTTGAAGGGGTATAAGCTGGTCTTTACCATCACCGATAAGCAGTCCCGGGAGAAGATCAACCTCCTGAAGGCCTTGGGGGCGGAGGTCATCGTCTGCCCGACCGCGGTGGAGCCGGAGGATCCCAGGAGCTACTACTGCGTGGCCAAGAAACTGGCCCGGGAGATTCCCAACGCCTTTTATCCCAACCAGTACGCCAACCCGGAAAACCCCCTGGCGCATTACCATACCACCGGCCCTGAAATCTGGGAGGACACGCAAGGAAGGATCACCCATTTTGTCTGCGGCATGGGCACCGGGGGAACGATCAGCGGGGTGGGAAAATTTTTGAAGGAGAAAAACCCGAAGGTCCGGGTGGTGGGAGTGGATCCGGAAGGCTCCG
The DNA here is from genome assembly GCA_016204975.1 of Elusimicrobiota bacterium. Classification (GTDB taxonomy): domain Bacteria; phylum Elusimicrobiota; class Elusimicrobia; order JACQJP01; family JACQJP01; genus JACQJP01. Next base: position 16,539 of record JACQJP010000016.1, on the reverse strand, counting down.
TCTATTTTGAGCACTTCCGGACCGGCGAGATGGGAAAGGCGGCGCCTTATAAAGTGGAAGGCATCGGGGAGGATTTCCTGCCCGGCACCATGGATTTTTCCGTCGTGGATGAGGTCATGCGGGTGACGGATCGCGACTCCTTTGTCCTGACCCGCCGTTTGGCCTCCCGAGAGGGGATTTTGGCGGGGGGCTCCTCAGGCTCTGCCGTCTGGGCGGCCCTGGAGTTGGCCCGACAGCTTACGGAAAAGGATTGGGTGGTGATCCTGTTGCCGGACACCGGCATGCGCTACCTTAGCAAGATCTACAACGAGGAGTGGATGCGCGAGAACCAGTATTTTGATTCTCAGACTCGATTGTACGCCTCGGACATTCTGGAGGCCCGTCGGCATTTTCGGGGTCCGCGCTCCTTGATTGCCGCCGACCCCAAAGAGGGGGTCCTGGATGCTTTGAAGAAGATCCGGGACCATGACATCTCCCAGATCCCGGTTTTTGAGAATGGGGTTCCGGTAGGGGCCGTCTACGAAGATGAGATTCTGCATCTGGTTTTGGAGGGCAAGCCCGTGGCGGAGATGATCGTTCGAGAGGTCATGCAGCCTCCCTTGCCGGTGGTGGAGGTCCAGGCTCGGATAGAGTCCATCACCCAAATGATACGGACGGATCAGCCCGCGGTTTTGGTTCAGTTGGGGTCGCAGAGGTTTGACATCATTACCAAATACGACATCGTCCACGCGCTGGCAGAGTTGGCTGAAAAGAAAAAGAATGGCTCCTGAGTTTTCCACCATAGCCATTCACGCCGGCCAGGAGCCTGAGGCGGCCACCGGCGCGGTGAATGTCCCCGTCTACCTGACCTCCACCTACGCCCAGCAGGCTCCTGGAAAGCATAAAGGCTACGATTACTCCCGGGCCTCCCATCCCACGCGCGCAGCACTTGAGAAAAACCTCGCCGCTTTGGAAAACGCCCGCGATGGGATTTGCTTTGCCAGCGGGCTGGCGGCTGAGGATGCGGTTTTGCATCTGCTCGGTCCCGGGGATCATGTGATTTCCTGTCGGGATCTTTACGGGGGAAGCTATCGCCTCTTCCGGCAGGTTTTTGAGAAGTTCGGCCTTTCCTTTTCCTTTGTGGAACCCAATCTCCGGGCGATTCAGCGGACGTTGACTCGGCGCACCCGCATGATCTGGATCGAAACGCCTTCCAATCCGCTCCTCTATTTGACCGATATCCAGGCGGTCGCGGAGGTGGCCCGCAAAAGAAGGATTTTGCTGGTGGCGGACAACACCTTTGCCACGCCCTATCTCCAAAGGCCGTTGGATTGCGGGGCGGCGGTCGTGGTGCATTCGGTCACCAAATACCTCGGAGGGCATTCCGACGTGGTGGGAGGGGCGGTCCTCACCAGCCGGCCGGAGGTGGCCGAGCGCGTCCGGTTTCACCAAAAGGCGGTGGGGGCGGTGCCGGGGCCTCTGGACTGCTACTTAGTGCTGCGCGGGGTCAAGACCCTGGCGGTGCGCATGGAGCGGCACTGCGCCAATGCCGGAGAAATTGCGGAGTTTCTGCTCCGGCACCCCAAGGTGCGGAAGGTCTATTACCCGGGGCTGCCGGACCATCCCGGACACGAGGTGGCCAGAAAGCAGATGCGGGATTTTGGGGGAATGGTTTCCTTTGAGCTTCAGGGAGGAGCGGCCGGCGCGCGGCGTTTTTTCTCCGCGATTCGCCTTTGGACGTTAGCGGAGAGTTTGGGAGGGGTGGAGTCTCTGATTTGCCACCCGGTGACCATGACCCATGCCTCGATTCCCAGAAAGGAAAGACTGCGCAACGGTTTGACCGAGGGTCTTATCCGCCTCTCGGTGGGAATTGAGGATGCCTCCGATCTCACCCAGGATTTGCAGCAAGCGATTGCCTTTGCCTGCCGTTCGTAGCCCAAGATCAGTACGGTGCAATTGTCTCACCTCAAAAGGCCGCTCTTTCTGTGCCTGCTGGCCTATATCGGTCTCGTTCTCTTTTTAGACGCCCGGGGATTTTGGGACGTGCCTTCTGCCTCCGAAGAGGCGTCTGGCGTTTCCCCTAGGGTGGCTGCGCTGGAGGGGCGTGTCCTCTCGGTTCCCCAGTGGCGGGGATCCCTGAGTCAATTTGTCCTGGAGCTGGACCGTTTCAATGGCCGGCCGGCGAGGGGCCGCATCTGGGTGCGCTGGCCGGAAAGCCCGGAGGTGCAACGGGGCGAGAGGTGGAGCTTGGCGGGCCTTTTCCAAAGACCCGCCCCCGCCGCCTACCCCGGCCAGTGGGACTTTTCCAGGTATCTGGCCCGAAGAAGAATCTATTCCGTTTTGGGGGTGGTTCCCTCTTACCCCGCGCAGAAATTGGGAAAGGATCTGTTTTTCGTTTTGCGGTATGCGGATGCCTTGCGGCAGAAGATACTGAAGACCTTTGAGGCGCGGTTCTCCCAGCCGCAGGCGGCCATCCTGGCCGGGATCGTGTTGGGGGAGCGGCTGGCGACATTGCAGGAGGTGCGCGAGGCCTTCCAAGACGCCGGGGTGATGCATCTTTTGGTTGCCTCCGGATCCAATGTGGCCTTTGTCATCGGACTGTGTCTATGGGTGGGACGTATGCTGGGGTTGCGACTTCCGGTTCGGTTGGGCTGGGCGGTGGTGCTTTCCGGGGGTTACACCCTGGTGGCGGGGGCGGATGCGCCTCTCTTGCGCGCCTACAGCATGGCCGTTTTTGGGATTCTGGGATACTTTTTGGCGCGGGATTCCGGAGCCTTTCAGGGATTGGTCCTTTCCGGATTTTTGATACTTTTAGTGGAGCCTCTGAGCCTCTTTCAGGCCGGCTTTCAGATGTCCTATGTGGCCACCCTGGGCATCCTGGTCGCTGTCCCTCGCTGGGGCACCCTTCTAAAGGAGAGCGTGCTGGCACCCTCCGCAGCGCTTCGGGTACCCGCCGGGGCTTCAGGGAAGCCCAGCGTGCTGGGATATTCCGTTGGGATGCTCTTTTTCGTCAGCCTGGCGGCGCAGCTGGCGCTGACTCCGCTCCTGGTCCACTATTTCCACCGCCTCTCCACAGTGGCGGTGGTCTCCAATCTGATATTGGTTCCCCTGGCAGCTATTTTGTTGGGGGCCGGTTTCGTTTTTTACCTCTTGAGTCTCTTCCCGCTGCCGTGGTTCTGTAGCCTGGGGGCGCAGGCCTTGCAGCTCGCGCTGGATATCTTCTGGTTTCTCACGCGCTGGTTCGCCTCCCTTCCCGGCAGCTCGGTCACCCTGTTTTCCTGGAATTTTTTAGGCTGGCTATCTTTTTATTGCGGTTTTCTCGCCCTGACCGGCTGGCGGAGCAGTCCCGCCTCTGGCGGGCCGCCGTACCCGGAGCACCGCGGAGGGTGCTGGCGGAGCCACAGGACTTTTTGGATGCTCTGCCTGTCCTCAGGAGCCTTTGGACTGGGGGGATGGGTTCTGGATCGAAAGGCTCCGATCCCCAAACAGTTCGAGTACCTCCAAGATCGGGAAGGCTGGGCGGTGGCAGGCAGTCCGGATGGCAAGAGGCGTTGGGTGGTGGATGGAGGCCTTTCGGAAGAGGTCTGGAAGGACTACCGCTTGAGCCGCCGCCTGCGCCGTGCAGACGGCCTAGCGGTGGTCCGGGCGTCCCCGAAGAGGATTTTGCCCCGCGTGCGGGAGTGGCGGACCGTGCCCTCCTGGGATCCCGGCCTTTCCGGTTTTTTCTCCGCTCTTCCGGAAGGGGCCGCCGGGGGGTTTTTGTGGCCGGATTTTGAGTGGGAGGCCGGCTCCTGCCGATTGAGGCTTTCTGATTTTTCCGGTTGGAGCGGCCACCCCGCCGGGGACCCTGTTTCTTTGGAACTTCGCTGTGGAGACCGGAGATGGATTTTGAGTTCTCAGGAAGGCCTCCGGGGCCCCCCAAGGCAATATGATACAATGAGAATTTCCAACTGAGGATCGGGAAAATCTTAAACCATGGTTCGTTCCGTTGCGCTTTTTGTCAATCTCCACAAGCCGCAGGCGCGCGGGTGGGCCTCGGAGGTGGCCCGGGCGTTCGAGAAGCGCAAGGTTCGTGTAAGCACCGTGAAGTCTTTTGCGCAGCTCCAAGGCCTGCGCCCTTTCCCGGAACTTTTAATTTCGGTTGGGGGAGATGGAACCGTTCTGCAGGCGGCTCGGATGGCGGCGCCACTGGGGGTGCCGCTTCTGGGACTGCATGCCGGGGATTTCGGTTTCCTGACGGTTTTGGAGCCGCGCCGCTGCGCCTCGGAGCTGGGCCGGGTTTTGCGCTGGGAGTATCCGGTCCAGGAGCGCTGGATGCTCCAGGCGGCGGTGGAGGATTCCCGGGGAAGACCCAAACGGTCCCGGGCCCTGGCCTTAAACGATTGCGTAATTCGAAGCGGCGAGGAGGCCCGCCCGGTGGAGCTGAAGGCCTCTATTTCCGGAAGCGCGATCGCCTCTTATTACGGAGACGGGGTCATCGTCTCCAGCCCCACCGGCTCGACCGCCTACGCGCTGGCTTCCGGGGGGCCCATAGTGCATCCGGAGTTGGATGTGTTGTTGCTGCTCCCCATTTGCCCGCACACCCTGACCCACCGCCCACTGGTCGTTCCCGGAAAAGAGGAGCTTCGTATCACCGTGGTCTCCCGGCCCGGCAAGGAGAGCGGAACTACGATTTTATCTTTTGACGGCCAGGAATCTCTAAGGCTTCGGGTGGGGGACTGCATCCGTGTCCGCCGCTTTGAAAGGCCCTTGAAACTGCTGGCGCATCCCGCCCGAAGCACCTTCGAGGTTTTGCGGGAAAAGCTCCGGTGGGGGGAAAGGGCGGGCTAGCACTCCAGTTGGTAGACCTCCACGGTTTCCTCCCGGCCGCGCACGCGGTGGGCCCCCAGTGGTTTTAATGGGAAGCGTCCCTGCACCAAGCGGTAGGTTTCTGAGGAGACCAGGACGGAGGTTCCCAGGCGTTTGTTTAAGCCCTCCAGATGGGAGGCGAGGTTCACCGTATCCCCGATGACGGTGTACTCCGCGCGGTGGGAGCTGCCGATGTTTCCCGCCAGGGCGATCCCGGAGTGGATGGCGACGCCGATTCGGACGGGCTCTTTTCCCGCTTGCGTTCTTTCGCAGCTTAAACGCTCCACCTCCCGAACCATCTCCTGGGCCGTCTGCACGGCCCGGACGGCGTGATCTTCCAGTGGCAGGGGGGCTCCGAACATGACGAAGAGGGCGTCCCCGATGAATTTGTCTACGGTGCCGTGGTATTTTTCTGCCACCTCCATCATCCGGGAAAAGTATTCATTCAGGAAAAGCACCACCTCTTCCGGAGGGAGTTTCTCCGAGAAGTGGGTGAAGTTTCGAATATCCGAAAACAAAACCGAGATGAAACGCCTTTCTCCTCCCAGGGAAAGATTCCCCTTGAGCACCGTCTCCGCGATCTCCGGTGAGACGTAGCGTCCGAAGACCTGCCGGATAAAGTCCCGTTCCTTCAGGCCCTTGATCATCTGGTTGAAGGCTTTGGTCAGGCGCCCGATCTCGTCGCGGCTTCTCCAGGAGACCTCCACATCCAGTTTCCCTCGCCCGACCTCCTCCGCGGCGCTGGCCAGCCTGGGCAGGGGGCGCATGATCCATCCTACCGCCCCTGTCGTTCCCAGGATGGCCAGGATCAGGCTGATCAGGGCGATCCCAAAGATTTTTGCCTTTTGCTGAAAGAGGGCGCCTCGGATGGAGCCTTGGGTAAATCCCAGCCGCACCGTGCCCGCTCGGCGCGCTCCGGCAAAGACCGGGATGGCCAGGTCATAGTATGGCTCGCTTTGTCCAGGAGCGCTGTATTTCTGAAGGAGCGTTTCTGTGGAGGCTAGAGCTCTTCTGCCCGCGGGACTCTCCTCTGCTTCTCCGACCCATCGGGGTTCGGAGTGGGAGAGGATTTTGCCCATGGGATCCAAGATCTCCGCATAGACCACCGCCTTTTCCTTGAGGATCTCCTGGGTGTTGAAGTGGAGTTGGAAGGGATCCACCTTGGGAAAAAGGGCCTCCCGGCAGGAGCGGGCGAAGAACTGGGCCCGGACCCGCATCTCGTGAACCAGGGCCTCTTCGGTGGTTTTTAGGATCATGCGGGCCATAAACAGGATGGCGGCCAAAATTAGAAGAGAAACCAGAAGGGAGATTTTAAAGGCCACCGAGTGAAACTTCATGGAAGGAGCGGGGGACCAGCACCCTTCGCAGAGCTTCGGGTACCAGCCGGGGCCCCCCCGGGGGGCCCATCGTGCTAGTACAATATAGCAATTTTGAATTTTTGCTTTTCGGCCCCACCCGGGTAATGTTTCAGGATCAGAGCGATGTAGCCTCCGGGAGCGACGATGCTTCCCAGATCGTTTCTGCCGCTCCAGGGCCAGACCTGGTTTCCGGCGGCAGAGACCTGCTCGGAGCGCTCATGGACCAGGTCCCCCTGCAGGGTGAATATCTTGAGCGTCACTCGAGCCGGTTCCCTGAGGAAGAATCCGATCTGGGTGGGTTGTGCTTGAGGGTCAAAGGGATTGGGCCAGTTGTAGGGTTTGGAGAAGGCCGGGACCTCCTGAAGGATCCAGACGGCCACCCCGGGGCTCGCCTCCGAAAACTCGCTGAAGGTTCCCGCGTTGTTGCGGGAACGGACGCGGGCGTAGTAGGTCTTTGCGCTTTGGAGGCCGCTCAAGGTTTGAGAAAGGGTCAACCCCACGTTGCCGCTGAAAAAGTCGCTGGTTCCCGGAGCGGTGCCTACCTCCAGGAAGTAGTCCAAAACCCCGGAGGGGCTTTGGGAGGCGGACCAGGAGAAGGTGGCCGAGCCGTCGTAGGAAAAGAGCCGATCCGGCTGAGGCCGGCCGGGTCGGGAAGGCGGATTGGGGTCGTTTGAGCCGGGGGTAGTGGAGAGGATGAGGGTGAAGTCGGTGGGGATGGCGCCGTGGTTTTGGGCACGCACCCGCGTCTGATACTGGGTGCCGGGATCGAGGTTGAAGAAGGTGGCGCTCAGGCTGACGGTTTGGGAGGAGTCCACCAGGGTGTTGAAGCTGTCTGTGGAAAGTTGGGCCGTATAGAGGGTGGGATCGGGGTTGCCGCCGTTTTGCCATGAGAGAGTGAGGCTGGAGATGAAGAGGCCGCTGAAGGTCGGGTTTTGTGGGATGGCCGCCAGGGTGGAGGTGGAGAAGGTGGGGCCGAATTCCGTGGGGATATTGTTCAGGTTGATGGCCCGTACCCGGAATTGATAGGTGGTGTTGGGGGAGAGGGAGAGGGGAATAGAGGAGGTTCCCACGATGAAACTTGAGTCTGCGGGAATGAAGTTGGAACGACTGGACCGGTGGATTTCATAGAGGGTGTAGGAGGGATTGGCCGGGGTCCCTGCGGACCACTGGGCGGTCAATTGAGCGGTCTGGACCGCGCTGAAGGCAGGGCTGGCTGTACCGGGTCGGTTGGCTAGGGTGTGGGTGGAAACGGTGAGAGAGGGAAGGCTGTCTCCCCATTGGGTCTGGGCGGTGAGAAAGCGGGCTTGGGTGGTGTTGGGAGCGAGACTTTCTTCCGTGACGCTGGTGCTGAAGGAGGGGGTGGAGATTTTAAAAAAGCCCTCGAGCGGGGTGGCGGCAGTGGATTCATAGAGTCGAAACTGCCTAGAGTCGGATGGGGCATCCCCCCAGTTGACCGAGCTATTCCAGTTCCAGGCGGCGGAGGTGACGTAGACGGCCTGGAGCGAGAAGGCAGTCGGGGAGGAGGCGACGGTTCCAAAACTGACGGTACCGGAGGAGCCGTCGGCGGCGAAGCCGTTGCTTCCGGAGGAGAAGCTTTCTCCTCCTCGGCCGGCTGAGGTGGAGAGAAGGACCGCGCTCAGGGAAGATTGGCGAGAGAAAATCTTTATTCTTCCTCCCCCGCCTCCTCCTCCTGGATGAGGAGGAACGGCCCCGTTGCAAACGGCGTCGCCGCCGGAGCCCCCTGTGGCGCGCAGGAATCCCCCGGAGAGATTGAGGCTTCGGGGGGAACGCAGGAGGATGCCTCCGCCGGCGCCTCCCCCTCCTCCTCCTGGATTGTTGATGCAGTTGGCGAGGTTGGTCCCCGCGCCTCCAGTTCCCCCGTTGACGGTGACCGTTCCGGAGATGGTCAGGAAGGAGGCCTCGAGGTAGATGGAGGCGCCGCCGTCTCCTCCGTCTCCTCCGGCGTCACCTCCGCCTCCTCCCCCGCCCCCTCCTCCGCCGGGACGGATGTCGTCGGGAGAGAGGGGAGAGCTGACCGTGCCGGTGGAGCCGTGCGAGGCGCCTCCCGTTCCGCCTCCGCCACCCAAACCTCCCACTCCCCCGCTGACCGAGTCTCCATCGGCGTCCCCATGGCCTCCACCGCCTCCCCCCTGGCTGGTGGCGGCGCCTCCTCCGGAGCCGGCCCCGGAGCCTGCCGCCCCCGCAGATCCCGGGGGACCGCCGTTGCCTCGGTTTTGAGCCCGGGCGTCTCCGTTGAGTTTTCCGGAGATGGAGATGGTCGAGGCGTAGAGGACCAGGGGCATTCCGCTTTTCACGGAGACGGTCGTTCCCACGCCCACCTCGAAAAGCCCCACGTTGGTGAAGGTCCCCACCAGAACGTCCCCTTCAGCGGGGATCAGATCCGCCCCGCCGAAGTCCCGCCCTGGAATTTCCGCTGCCTGCGCCCGGGCGCTCAAGTTCCAAAGTAGAAAAAATAAAATTCCCAACTTCTTCATTTTAAGGCAAGCCTTCAGTCACTAATTCGATCTTCTCCAGAAGTTGTCGGGTGCCCACGCTTAAGGGATTGATCTCCAGGGTCTCCTCCAAAAGCCCTTTGGCCTTCGGATAGTCCGCCTTCAGGTACGCATCCACAGCTTGGTAGTAGAGTTTTTCGGCCCGCTTGCGGCGCTCCGGGCTGATTGGGATTGGTTTCTCCGCGCGGGGTATTTCTGCCGGAGCTTTCGGAGGCGATGGGAATTCTTGGAGGGTCTTCTCCAGGACCTGTAGGGTCGGTTTCAGCTTCCCCACCTGCTGCTCCATGAGTTTCCGGGCGCGTTCCAGACGAGAGGAGAGGGCGGGGTTTTCCGGGTTCCAGAGGGTGGCGATTTCCAGGTGGCGAATGGCTTGGGGAAAGTTCCCTTCCTTTAGGAAGTGATCCGCCTGTAGGGCGTAGCTTTCCGAAAGGCGTCTGGCTTCGTCTTGGTTGAACTGCTGGATCCCGCGCCGGATTTCGGCGGCCAGTTCCTCCTGGGTTTTTCCAAAGCGCAGGATCAGCGAGGCGTGATGGCTCAGCCCCAACTCGCTTAAGAGGGTAGAGTAATCCAGCTGATAGTTTCCAAATCGCCAGCCCAGGCCGGCGGAGGTTCCTCGGGGTCGGTGGCCGGCCCGTAGGGAAGCCTTGTCGGCCCATTCGATCTCCAGACCTCCGGAGGGTTTCCATCGGGCCTCTCCGTATTTGGAGGTGCGCGCGGCCAGGAGGATCCGGATTTTTTGTTGCGGGAAGGGATGCGCGTAGGTGGAGGAGAGGTCCAGGCCTAAGGGAAATCGGGTGGGACGGGAAAGCAGGGTGACCTTGGGGCGGGCCAAGTTTTGGATCAAGGCGCCGAAGGAGAGCCGGGGGTGGGGCCGGGTCAGAATCCCTAGATCTACGCCGAAACCGGAGCCGGAGGCGGTATCAATTTTTTGATGGATCCCCTTCAGGCTCAACCCCAAGGCGAGGGGAAAACCCAGGGGAATGATTTCTGAGAAAGACTGTCCCCAGGAGAGTTGATAGGCGTTCTCTTGGATGGAGAATTCGGTGGGGGAGTCAAATGGGTTGGAGCGCTTTTCAAAGTTTCCGCTGGATTGCCGGATCCAGCCGAGGCCGAGGGTTCCCCGGATCCTCGAGCCCGGCCGGGTGGGCAGGGGGTGGGCGGCGGCCACGAAGTCGTAGCTGGTGTCTTCAAAGAGGATCAGGTGGGTGGCGGTCAGCTCCGGCTTTTTTAGCTGCGCTAGGCCGGCAGGGTTCCAGTAAATCGAGGAGGCATCGTCCGCGATGGCGGCGAAGGCCCCTCCCAGGGCCAGGGGGCGGGCTCCTACCCCCTGCCGTAGGAAGCTTCCCGGTTGGCCGGCATCTCCCGATGCATGGAGCGGTGCCGTGGGCAGGAGGACCCTCCATAGCAAAATGGCAAAAAGAAGCATTTTAATAGGGTTTCAAAGGCAATTTGTATGTAACAGGAGAGGGGAAGGCTGTCAATCCTTTCTCGGCCCCAGTGATTTCCCTTGACACCCGGAAATTTCCTGTTAAACTAATAGGTGCGATAAAGGCACACGGCCCACTTCGGGTGGGTCCTCCGACGCTGCGTCGGAGCCGGAGAAATCCGGGGTCGCAAAGCCACGGGGCTAAAGAGAGGCGCCGAATCTAAGCCTGCCGAGCTGCCGAGGGGGTGCAACAGCTTCTTTAGTCGTTTCGCTTGCTCTAGGCCGGCCGGGTTGCCGAAGGGTCTTCTAGGAACGGAGAGTTCCTAGAAAGGCGGATTCTTCGGCGACCCGGTTTTTTTTGGTAGGAAAGGGGATTCCTATGGCGATCAGGCGACCAGGGATGCGAAAAATGGCGATGCTGGGGACCTTGTGGTGGATGGCGACCGGTGCGGTCCTGTGGGCGGAGATTTTTTCGACCACGCCTTTGCCTCAGGCCCTTTTGGCACACTCCGCGGCGGTGTGGGGGAACCGCATCTATGTGGCGGGAGGAATCAGCGATGTGGGTGGCCTGAAGGGGCAGGGAGGGTTTATCAACAACACCTACTACAGCGCTGTGATTGGACCTTCCGGACATCTGGGAGCCTGGGAGGTGGCCACGGCGCTGCCTGAGTTTGTCGGTTTGGGATTGCACCTTTCCGCCGCCCAGCAGGGAACGATCTATGTGATGGGAGGGACCAATCTCTTCGGCCCCCGCAACACCGTCTATTATGCGAGCGTGCAGCCGGATGGGAGCCTCGGCAACTGGCAAAGCGCGACTTCCCTTCCCAAACAGCTCATGGCGCATGCGGGGACGGTACATGGCAACCGAATCTATGTTTTGGGAGGGATTGCCAACGGCGTCGGGGCCGTGGATTCTGTATTTTGGAGCGAGATCCAGCCGGACCGCTCCTTAGGCGAATGGCATAGCGCGCCTCCCTTGCCGGCCAAGCTCTTTGGGCATCAGGCAGTCGCAGTAGGTTCCAGACTTTATCTGATCGGAGGCACGCAGGGGGGATCGCTTTTCACCGGTCAGGGTCTGCCGAATGGAAATGTTTCTGCAGGGGTCTATAGGGCTTCCATTTTGGGAGATGGGAGTTTGGGCGCTTGGGAGGCTCAGTCCTCCCTTCCCCTGGGGCTGACGTTGTTCAGGGCCCAGGCTGTGGGTAGTATCATTTACTCGATGGGCGGGTTTGACGGCCAACGGGTGTGGAATGGCATTTACTTTGCTTCCGTGGGGGAAGATGGAACGCTGGGGGTTTGGAATGAGCTGGCTGCGCTTCCACAGGGCCTTTTGGCCTTGGCCTCCGCATCCGATGGAAATTTTGTCTATGCCTTGGGAGGGGGCACCACCTATATTGACGCCCCACAAAAATCCGTCTATGTGCTGCCGCTCTCCTCGGAGCTGCTGGCGGCGGTGGATTTGGATCCCGATACTCTCAATCTCAGCAGCCAGGGGCAATGGATTACGGCCACCGTGGAGTTGCCGGGTGGGGAGGCCCCCCAGATTCTTGCCGATTCCATCCGTTTTACCTCGGTCAACGGCCAGGCCATCGCCCCCATCTGGGCAGAACCGAAGCCACGCAGTTTGGGGGATGCCAATGGAAACGGCATCTCCGATTGGATGGTGAAGTTCGACCGCACCGCCGTCTCCGCTGCCGTTGCGGAGGGGGAGATCACCCTGCGCTTGGAAGGCTCCATGGCGGATGGCCGTACCTTTTCGGGCGAAAACGCTATCCACGCCATTCAGAAGTCTCCACAGGCCGTCCGGATGCATCGCGGAGGAATTCGGAAATCTCCGGAAGGCATTGAGGTGGAGATTCCTCCCAAGGCTTTTCCGGGCAATCCCGACCTTCTGCTCTCCATCCGGAGACTGGACGGGCAGGCTCCCGGACAAGAGGCTCGCCAAAGGGCCCGCGCTGCAAAGGGATTGGTGGCCGTTGCGGAGGCCGTGGAGTTTGGCCCGCATGGCGCGCGCTTTGAGGAGCCTTTGACCTTGAGCTTTCCCTATGATCCTGCCGAGATTGCCTCCGGCGTGAGGGAAGACACCCTGGCGGTCTATTACTGGAACGAGGGGGGGAACCTCTGGGAGGGCTTACCCTCCGAGGTGGATACCGTGGGGCATCGGGTGCGAGCTCGGGCTACCCACTTTTCCCTGTTCCAGGTGATGGGAGGAGCGACCCCCCAGGCCGGTTCCGATTTTAAGCTGGGAGAGGTGTATGTCTATCCCAATCCCGCTCGAGGGGGGGCCTCCCCTGTCTTGCATATTGAGGTGGGTGCGGCGGACCGCGTGCGCATTCAGATTTTTACCCTCTCCGGGCAGTTGGCCCATGAGGCCAGCTTGACGGGAGCTCCCTCTTTGTTGGACGACGGCCAAGGGCCGCAGGAGGCCTATGAGTACGCCTGGAAGGAACATGTTCCAAGCGGGGTTTACCTCTATGTCATTGAGGTCTCCAAAAGTGGAGTTGGCCCACTCCGGAAGACTGGGAAGTTTGCGGTGGTGAGATGAGAGCGCGATACGTCAACCAGAAAATCCAGCCGGGATGGATTGATTTGGGATTTACCTGGGTCTTGGAGCATCCCTACTGCCTGGTATTGGCCTTCGTTTTCCTCTGCGTCCCAACCTACTGGCTGGAGGCTGGGGTGAAGAGCGGAGCGGATTTCTTAAATATCGCCGTGGGAGCGCGGGCGGTGGGAATGGGTTCGGCGCATACCGCGTCCGTGGAGGATGTCCACGCGCTCTACTGGAACCCGGCCGGGTTGGCGGCGATGCGCGGAAGGGAGTTGGGTTTCACCCATGCGGAATGGTTGCTGGGCACCCGCTACGATTTTCTAGGCTTCGGATATCCCACCCCAAGTGGAGCTTGGGGCTTGGGGATATACCGTTTGGGCCAGGGGAGCCTTGAAGGTCGGGGAGCCAATCGGGAGGCAACGGGCGGGTTTAATGCCGTGGATCAAGCCTTCAGCTTGGCTTATAGCAAGGCCTTGGACGGATATTCCAGTTTCGGTGCGGGCGTCAAACTCCTGCACAGCAGGATCGGCCGGGACACGGCCAACAGCTTTGCCCTGGATCTGGGAGCAATCCACAAATTGGGCAACTGGCCGCTTTCCGTAGGAATGACCCTCCAAAACCTGGGGCCGGGGATGAAGTTTATCAGCCAAAGGGATCCGTTGCCCCTATCCGCCACGGTGGGATTGGCCTATCGGATTGTTCCAGGGCTCCATATGGCCCTGGACCTAAAACGCTTGATCTATGATCAGGAAACCAACCTCGGCATCGGAACCGAGTACCAATTTTTGCCGGCCTTGTCCCTGCGGGGAGGGTATTTGGCTGCCCTGGGCCAAGGTCCCGCTTCCGGGCCCAGCTCCTTGGCGGGATTGGGAGCCGGGATGGGTCTCAAATTATTCGGAACCCAACTGGATTATGCCATGACCCCCTTCGGCGAGCTCGGGAATGCTCACCGCCTCAGCTTTAATTTTCAGTTCTAGCCTTTGAATTAAAAAAAGAGTACGCGGGCTCGGATGTTGCGCAGGGGGACAAAGGGAAGGGGCTCCTGCGTCCGTGGGACTCGCCAGTCCCGGCTGTCCTTGGACCAATCGCGGTTATCCCCCATGACAAACACATAACCCTCCGGCACCTGCCAGGGGCCCAGGTTGTCCCCCATTAAAATTTCCTGAGGGCGGGTATAACGCGCATAAGGCTCTGTCAGGGGCCGGTCGTTGAGGAAAACCTTCTTTTTTCGGATTTCTATGGTGTCCCCTCCGACCGCGATGATCCGCTTGACCACCTCCCTTTCGGACTCCACCGGAGGCCTCAAGACCACCACCTCCCCCCGCCTAGGGGAACGCAAGAGGTAAGAAACCTTCTCCGCAAATAAGTAGGTTCCTGGCGTTAAGGTCGGTTCCATCGAGGCGGTGGCGATGGATATCCCCCCCACCACGAATGCCCGGCACAGGGCCCCCAGGACGATTGCGGTTCCAATGAGAAAAAAAAGACGTTTGCCGCTCATCCCCTAGTCTGGAAACTTTGTAAAATCTCTGCGCGGTGCCGGCCTACGCTCAGGCCGGCATGAGCCTTGCGCCCATAGCTCAGTGGATAGAGTGCAGCCCTGCGAAGGCTGAGACCCAGGTTCGACTCCTGGTGGGCGCAAGATTTTTAACGACGACAAACTCCTCCCACTCAAAGCGCCTCTTGACTTAGTGCCAATGAGTTTTCATCTCACCTGGGAAGAAACGCGGATTTGGTGGTCCCGCGTCATGTCAGAGCGTTTAAGGTCACAAATTGTGACCTTAAAGCGGGGCCAGCACATCAAGTTCCGGCCCCGCGCCTTCACCGAGCACGGCATCCTCATGTTCTCCAGCATCTTGAACAGTGAAAGGTGCTGTTTTTTCCCTGGAGATTCACCACAACCCCCCCAAGCCTAAAAGTTGAGCCAGCAAGCGGACCAGGACCGCGGGGATGTTCACCATCAGGTGGGCCGTGAAGGGAACCGCCAGGGAGCCGGTTTCGTAGTAGGAGAGGGCTTTGAAGTAGGCAAAAACGGCCACTCCTATGCTCAGCGGAAGGCCCAGATGAAAGAGGTGCATCCCGGCAAAAAGGGAGCTGGAGAGGATCGCGGCGAAGTAGAAGCTCCGGTGCGAAGGGCCGATGCGTTTGCGGGAGATTTGGAGTAGCCCGGCGAAAAGACCCAGGCGAAAAACCGTTTCTTCAAAGGCAACGATGAAGGGCATCAGAAGAAGGGTCTTTTGAAACCCTCCCAATTGCGCGATCACCGCTGGGACGGGGTCCTGAGATTGAGTGAAAAGGCCCCATAGCACGAACGGGAAAATCCACAAGGCCGCTTTTTTCAGCAGGGCATAAGCGCTTTTGACGATCTGCCGCAGGTTCCAGTCCGGGGCCCTCTGCCTCCATTCCAGCGCCATCCAGAGCAGACCCAGGCTTCCCACCAGGATTCGGATCTGGTGAGTCAATAGTCCGGATTGAGCTTCGAACCCAAGGAGCGCATAAAGTATCTGCGCGCTGAAAATCGTCAGGACGGCGGCGGAAAGCGGCAGCCACAGCTTGGGCATCGTCCCCGGCAGGGCGCGCGGGGTGCTTTTTGGCAGCAGGCTTCCCGGGAGTTTTTTCAAGATGCCTCGGTAGGATTGAAGCGAGAGGGCTGAGGGATTGACGGCTATCTCCGCGGAAAGAATACCGGCTGCCAAAACCAACCATCCGAGATTTCCCGTGAGAACCCCCCCGTTTTTTAAAGATAAAGCGGCGAGAGCGCCGGCGGCTCCTCCCGCGAAGGTAAGTGAGGACCAAAATCGAGAGGGGGCGCTGATCTTTGCCCTTGCCAGGGAAGCGGCCAGAAGAAGGAACGTTCCCGCGCTCGCGAAAAGAGCCGGGTGAGAGAGCCGGCTCTCCGGCGCGGCGTAGAGCAAAAGGGCCGGCAGCCAGACGAGTCCCCAAACGGCCGGATTTTCCGGGCGCTGAGAAACGGTCCGCCCCATGCGCGGGACTTCTTTCCCGTTGGTCCATGGGCGGTTCTTTGCGGGGTCGTATTGGAGACGCCCGGCCCGATGACGGCCCGGGAAGGCGGAGATTTCCGGGAAGCGGCCGGAGAGCCCGGAGAAGTCCGGGTTTTGTTTCGTTTTTTCCACGGTTTGACCGGCCGCCTCTTGGGAGTTTGAGATTCGGCTCCCGTTTCCCTC
Organism: Elusimicrobiota bacterium; assembly: GCA_016204975.1. Classification (GTDB taxonomy): domain Bacteria; phylum Elusimicrobiota; class Elusimicrobia; order JACQJP01; family JACQJP01; genus JACQJP01. The sequence goes on along the minus strand of JACQJP010000016.1, from coordinate 685 downwards.
CCGCTCCAACTCGGTGAAAACCGTCTCCATGGCGCGCGACATCTCGATCACCGCACTCATCTTCTCTTTTTCCGGAAGGCGGTCTAAAATCTCCATGGCTTGGATCGCGAGCTCCCGGCTTTCCTTGATCCGCAGGCGATCGTAGCGGGTCAGGACTTCCAGGCTTTGAAGCAGGACGCTGCGGGGAGTTCGGCGGGAAAGTTCGCGCGCGAGGTCTGGCGGAAAGGTGTTTTGCTCCGCAAGGTTTTGAAAAGCCAGCCGGAGTTTCACGAAAGCAGGGTTGGCCGGGACGGGAAGTGCGGGCGCGGCGGTCCTGGCGGCGCGGGAGGCGGACGTTTTGACCGATTGCGCGGCGGGGGAGAGCCCGGGGAAAACGGCCAAAGTCAAGGCGAGCAGAGCCGCGAAAATTTTGGCGGGCATAAGGCGCTTTTATTGTAGCCCGGGGGAGGGGAGAAAGGGAGGGTCCTTCGGTCCCTGTGTCGGGGGTTATTGGACCCAGACGGTTTTGGGTCCTTTGTCCTATTTTTGAGTAGGTCCTTTTTCTTCAACTTTTGGGCCCAAAGCCCCCGTGTCAACTCATCTAAAAATGTCCCCGAAGGAGTAGTCGGCATCGCTTAGTTGGTTCCAAAGAATCTATCCCGCCACCGGTTTTTATTGATTCGAGCCAGGTAGGGGTCGCGGGTTT